>JALFJR010000085.1 GCA_022775005.1 Parabacteroides sp. | reverse complement strand
CACCTGAACGTCTATGAAAATATTGCGTTCGGCCTGCGGATGCAGCGGCGGCCGGACCCCAATGACCCCACCGGAAAGCGGAAGGTAAAAATTCCCGAGGAGGAGATCGACCAGCGGGTCATGGAAATGCTGGAGGTCATCAGCCTCAAGGGCTTTGAGCACCGCAAGCCCGACGCCCTCTCCGGCGGCCAGCAGCAGCGGGTGGCCATCGCCCGGGCGCTGGTGAACCGGCCCAAGGTTTTGCTGTTGGACGAGCCTCTGGGCGCTTTGGACCTGAAGCTCCGCAAGGATATGCAGATCGAGCTCAAGCGCATCCAGCAGCAGGTGGGCATCACGTTCATCTACGTGACCCACGACCAGGAGGAGGCCCTGACCATGTCCGATACCATCGTGGTCATGGACAAGGGCTGCATCCAGCAGATCGGCACGCCCGAGGATATTTACAACGAGCCGAAAAACGCCTTCGTGGCGGATTTCATCGGTGAGTCCAACATCATCGACGGCATCATGGTCCGGGACAAGGTGGTAAAGATGTACGGCCGGGAGTTCGCCTGCCTGGACGGCGGCTTCGGCGAAAACGAGCCTGTGGACGTGGTCATCCGTCCCGAGGACATCGACATCGTCCCCGTGGAGCAGGGCCAGCTGGTGGGCACCGTCACCAACGTGACCTTCAAGGGGATGCAGTACGACATCATCGTGGACTTCCGGGGCTTCAAGTGGCTCATCCAGACCACGGACCACTCCCCTGTGGGCGCCCGCATCGGCATCAAGATCGACCCCGACGGCATCCACGTCATGAAAAAGAGCCAGTACTCCGGCATGTTCGGCGACTATTCCTCCTTCTCCGAGGAGTACGACGAGCTGGACGACGCCAGCCTTGCGCTGGACGAGGAGGAGAGCGGGGATGAAGAATAAGCTCTCCCACTTCGCCATCCCCTATGTCATCTGGATGGCACTGTTCGTGGTGGCCCCGATCATCATCGTGGTCATTTACGCCTTTTCCTCCGCCAGCGGCGGCTTCACCCTGGCGAATTTCGCCCGCATGGGCACCTACGCCGTGGTGTTCACCCGGTCTTTCAAGCTGGCCATCATCGCCACCATCATCTGCCTGCTCATCGGCTATCCCGTGTCCTATATCATGAGCAAGGAGGGCCCCCGGTTCCAGCGGATCGCCATGGTGCTCATCATGCTGCCCATGTGGATGAATTTCCTGCTGCGGACCTACTCCTGGATGTCCATTCTGGAGAATAACGGTCTTTTGAACCAGCTGTTCCAGAAGATTGGCCTCATTGCCCTGTACAATCAGGTTTTCGGCACGGACCTTCAGTATTTCCGGCTCATCAACACCCAGGGAGCCGTGGTGCTGGGCATGGTGTACAACTACCTGCCCTTTATGATCCTGCCCATCTATTCCGTCATCATCAAGCTGGACCGCTCCCTTATTGAGGCGGCCCACGACCTGGGCGCCAACACCTTCAACGTGTTCCGCCGGGTCATCCTGCCCCTTTCCCTGCCCGGTGTGCTCTCCGGCATCACCATGGTGTTCGTCCCCTCCGTGTCCACCTTCGCCATCTCCAAGATGCTGGGCGGCGGCACGGAGATGATGCTGGGCGACCTCATTGAGCAGCAGTTCCTGGGCGGCGCCTATAACCCACAGCTGGGAGCCGCCATCTCCCTGGTGATGATGGTCATCGTGGTGGTGTGCATGTGGGTCATGAACCGCTTCGGCGAAGGTGAAGAACAGGCGGTGATGATGTGAAAAAGAACAATTCCCTGTTGAACCGCCTGTTCATGGTATTGGTGTTCGTGTTTTTGTACGCGCCCATCATCCTGCTCATCGTGTTCTCCTTCAACGCCGGCAACAGCAATACCGTCTGGAAGGGCTTTTCCCTGGACTGGTACGCCAAGCTGCTCCATGACCGGCTCATCATGCAGAGCGTGTACACAACGCTGCTGGTGTCCCTGCTGGCCACCCTGGTCGCCACCGTCGCCGGCACCTTTGCCGCCATCGGCTTTTACGCCATGCGCCGCAAGCTCCGGGACCCCCTCATGACCATCAACAACATCCCCATGATGAACGCGGATATCGTCACCGGTGTGTCGCTGTGCCTGTTCTTCGTGGCGTTTTTCGGCCTGTGGAGCGATTTCGCCTCCTGGTTCAACGGCCTGCAGCACCTTATCCGGCTGCCCACCCGGCTGACCATGGGCTTCGGCACGCTGCTCATCGCCCACATCTGCTTCAACGTCCCCTATGTCATTTTGTCCGTTGGCCCCAAGCTGCGGCAGATGGACAAAAATCTGGTGGACGCCGCCATGGACCTGGGCTGCACCTGGATGCAGGCTTTCCGGAAGGTCATCCTGCCGGAGATCAAGCCCGGCATCGTTTCCGGCGCCCTGACGGCCTTTACCATGAGCATTGACGATTTCGTCATCAGCTACTTCACCGCCGGTTCCTCCGCTTCCACCCTGGCCATGACCATTTACGGCATGACCAAAAAGCGGGTCACGCCGGAGATCAACGCCATCTCCACCCTTTTGTTCGTGACGGTGCTGGTGCTGCTGGCTATCGTCAACATCCGGGAGGCCCGGCAGGAGCGCCGCCGCTCCGCGGAGCTTCACCGCGTCTGAGGGTTTCACGGCCCTGGGGCCATGAAATAGAATTTCACACAAACACTGGAGGAATGATCAATTGAAAAAGACACTTGCCTTGGCCCTTGCCATGATGATGGCAGCTACGATGCTCCTGACCGGCTGCGGAAGCGGCGGCAGCGAGGAGCGGGTCGTCAACGTGTGCAGCTGGGGTGAATACATTGATGAAGATTTGATTTATCAATTCGAGGAGGAAACCGGCATCAAGGTCAACTATCAGACCGCGGAAAGCAACGAGGCCCTCTATTCCCTGCTGAAGACTGGTGCCGGCGACTATGATGTCATCGTCCCCTCTGACTATATGATCGGCCGTCTGATCGCCGAGGACATGCTGGCGGAGCTGGATTACAGCAACATCCCCAACTTCGGCCTCATTGACGACCAGTACAAGGGCCTGAGCTACGACCCTGACAACAAATACACCGTGCCCTACACCTGGGGCACTCTGGGCATCATCTACAACACCACCATGGTGGACGAGCCCATCACCAGCTGGGACGCCATGTTTGACGAGAAGTACGCCGGACAGGTGCTGATGATCCGCAACTCCCGGGACGCCCTGGCCGCCGCCCTGCTGGACCTGGGCTATGACATCAACACCACCGATGAAGCCCAGATCCGGGAGGCCTACCAGCTGCTCTCCGGCGCCAAGAACGCCGGTGTGTACCAGGCCTTTGTCATGGACGAGGTGTTCCAGAAGATGGAGGGCGGCAACGCCGCCATCGCCATGTACTATGCCGGTGACTACCTGACCATGCTGGAGAACAATCCCGACCTCGCTTATGTGGTGCCCCAGGAGGGCAGCAACTGGTTTGTGGACGCCATGTGCGTGCTGAAGGACGCCCAGCACAAGGAAGAGGCTGAGGAGTGGATCAACTTCATCGCCGGCACGGACCCACCGCCCGGAAATGGGAGAAGGCATCTTCTGGCTGCAATAGGCTGGCCTTTTCCGCCACTGCCTCCCAAGCCTGCGCATCGCCACTGCCACCCAAGGCCATGATCAATGCGTCCAATCGGCTGAGGCATTCGCCAAACTGTCCCATACCGGTATAATGCCAACCCTTGTCCCAAGCGGTGTGCTTGCGGATGGCCTCTGCCAAACAACTGCCCGCCGAAGCGTCGCCCATCATACCCAGAATACCAGCCAACAGCACCCTCGCCTCTTCCGTCGAGGCCTTTTTCCATTCCGCCTGTACAAGTGGCAAGCTGCGCTGCGGGTCACTCAACAGCAGCTCCAATCCCTGATAGTGATCGGTCACCTGCTGAGCCGCCTGCCTCAACTCCTTCGGACTATACCCTTTGAAGGCCTTATCGGTCAGCACACGCTCCGGCAAATTGCCCTTCTTCACTAAATGACGCTGGATCGGCTTCAGGTCGATCTGTCGGGGTGAGCGTCCCTGTTTCACGCAGCAAGCGCACAGGTAGCCCACGGCATAGCCCTGGTTTTGCAGACAGGCCTGCATACGGATCACCGGCATAGCATCCCGATGGGCACTGGCTCCGAGTCCGGTTGTCAAGATACCCTCCAAGCCCTTCGGCAAGAGGCAGCGCAGGGGCACATCCGCGTCATACACCTTATGCTGCCGCTCTGGCGGGTTCAAGGTGAAATAGGGATTGACCGTCATACCGTGGGTATCGAACGAGCTCTTGTGGTAGGAGATCGTGTCGGGATAGCGGCGATGCCCCATCACGTCATAGACCGACACGGCATAGTCACCCACCACACGACGACGCTCACGGGTCTGCGGCATCTTCACGATGTCAAACTCCGTCCGCATCTTCGTCTTGGCCTGCACGAAGGCCCGCGAGATGTCGAGCACGTCCGAGTCGTCCACGAAGAGCCAGTCATTGTTGTTGTAGTGATCACCCGGTGCCCACTTGCCGGTACCGGCTCCTTGGATAGCGAGGCTCTTCTCGCCTGTATATTCGTAAGCTGCCCCCGCGGCGATGGCGATGTCGGCGCTACCCGTGCTGTCGATCACGAGGTCGGCCAGGATAACACCCCGTCCGAAAGGCGTGGCCACCACCAAGCCCTTCACCCGGTTGCCCTCCTTCAACGCTCCGCAGCCCATCACACCGAACCAGAGCGAGCCACCCGCCTGCAACAGCTCCCGGCGCAGCCACTCCATTTTCCAGTCAGCCAAGAAATGTCCATCCTTGTTCAGCTGACGAGGATGATCCGCCGGAGCCATACCGTTCACGCCCCGATCCATCTCAGCGGTAAAGCCGCCGCGGAAACCGTCCCAATAGACACCGATCATGCCCAAGGTGCTGAGTCCGCCCAACCCATGCAGGTACTCCAGCACCAAGGTCTTCGCACCCTGACGAGCCGCCGAGATACCGGCTGAGGCTCCGGCGGTACCGCCGCCCATCACTACCACCTCATAGCGTCCCAAGACGGGCAACGCCCCGGCGGGTGAATCGACCATTCCCCGCTGACGCAAGGGACGCAGGGGTTGCAGCAACTCCCGGATCTCGCCGTAGGGGAAAGCCTCCACCTTCGGCTGACGCACCTGCACCCTGTCGGACGGACTCCATGTCAAGGCCACGGCGGCTGCCCACTCTCCGACCATCATACCCAGTTGCATCGCAGGAACTGGGCGCATCCAATCGCCCACCCACTCCCGGGAGAGATCGGCCATCGGGCCCAATATCCAGAGGTTGGGGATATGGCGTGCCTGGAACGCCCCTTTCGGCAAGGCATCGAGCGAGGCCGGTTTATCGGCACAGCTCTCCTCACCACGCACGCACTGTGTCGGGATATACCAAAGGAAATCGGAGCTATCCACCTGATCGACATCCCACAGCGCACTGCGGATCTGCTGCTCGATAGCGGCTAACGTGCCGTAGGCATTGTCCTTTACCTCATAGCGCATCGCATAGCGGGTGGCGGGATAAGTTTTATCGCCCACCTGCAGCGGCTCCTTCCAAGGCTCCGCTCCCACGATGGCACCGCCCTGCTTGGGACTGTTGCCGATCACCGTGAAATAGAAGGTCTGCGCTCCGGGTTGGAACGGGCTACGCTCCGCCTCCATGCAGGCGGCTACCTGTGCCTCCCAAGTCGCGTCAATGATCGCCTTGCAGCGAATCGCCTCCCGACCCGATCGGTTGGCGATCACCACGCCCGCCGGTCGGCCAGACGCATCCACCAAGGCATTCGTCACCAAGCTGCTATACAGGAAATCGACCCCATGGTCGATCAACTCATCCTCCAGTCCCTTCTTGATCTGCAAGGGGGTCGGACGCTTGCGGTCACTGAACAGCCGTTGCGCCAAGGCGGTGTTCAAAACCTCGTCCGGCAGGCGGTCATACAGGTGCGCTCCACAGATGTCCTCCCCTAAATAGGGATAGTCGCAAACCAAATAGACCCGGCAGCCCTCCCGCGCGGCGGCAGTGGCAGCGGCTACGGCCCGTGAGCTACCTCCCACGACCACCACGTCCACCTCCGTCAAGAGCGGGATCTGTCGTGAGCCCTCCTGACAAAAGGCCTCATCCGGTAAAGCGGTGCGCATCGTGGCCCTCGCCTCGCCCACGCTACCCATCGAGGCCAATACGCCTCCGGCTGCGGTCACCTTTAAGAAATCTCTTCGTGTTATCATAGCATCCTCCTTATTTGTTATTCTATCATTCAACATTCACGCAACACGTTGCGTCCCTACCTATTCGGTAGAGACGTGGCAATGCCGCGTCTCTACTACCCCAATTAATACCCGTCATTCTGCGTCAATTTGTCGTTGACCAAAATATCGTTGGCAGGGATGGGCCATAGATAATTCTTTTTTGGATCGAATGACATCTTATAGAAGGTCGTAATGTATCCAGCAGCCTCCATCGGAGCTAAGTTGGGCAGACCATCTTCATCAATCGCAGGAACACCACCGATCGGGAAGTTGCCCTCGTCCCAATTCTTCAACAGCGTCAGGAAGTCGGCGGGCAGCTCGATGTTTGACTCACTGCCCGTCAAGCCGTTCCAATCGGCGGAACCAGACCAAGCACGAGGCAGGTAATACATCGATTTGTTGTGCGACTTCTCCGCAATGCGCCAGCGCAACAGATCCCGATAGCGCATGTTCTCGAAGGGGAACTCCATGCGACGCTCCATACGGATGATCTTCCGCAAAGCCGCCTGCGAAGTCACCTCCACCCGTGGATAGGCGATGCCGCTGCCGTTGTAGGCACGAGCCCGCACCAAGTTGATTGTCTTGTCGAGATCCTCTTGCGTGCATTGCCCCATCTCGTTCTTTGCCTCCACGTAGGTCATCAGCATCTCTGCATAGCGCAAATAGGGATAGCAGTTGTCTGAAACACCTCCGTAGGTGTTGTAATCTTTCCAGTTATCCTTGACATATTTACGCAGCATCAAACCGTTGTAGGCAGAGTGCTGATTGGAGGCCTTCGCATCGTTGTTGACCACCATCTGCCCTGTTGCCACCTCATAGACTCGGTTGGCGTAGGGACTCGGATTGTACTCGTAGCCCAATGTGATGTAGTCCGGGTATTTCTCGGGGAAGGTACCGTCCAGTTTGGATGCCTCATATTCGGCATAGTCGGCGGAATACTTCGTCTTGAAAGGCTGGATGTTCATCGCCAAACGGGGATCACGATTGGCAAAAGGATCCTTCGGGTTGTAAAGTGATGACTGGTCGATCGGCTTTCCGTCCGTACAAGTGTAGGCGCAGAGCAACTCCAAGGATGGGCCTTGATTGGCATAGCCACCCAATTTACGAATCACATAGTTCTTAACACCTCCAAAGAGGCCAAATCCCATCTTCAGATTCAGATCGCCTTTGAAATAGAACATCAACTCCGGTGAGCTATCGGCGGTGAACAATGCCCGATAATTGTCGTGCAGACTATACACACCTGAGTTCATCACCTGTGCCGCCGCATCGGCTGCGGTTTGCCAATCACCCGCACAGAGGGCAAAACGTGCCTTAAAGCCTAAAGCCGCACCCCGTGTCGGGCGTTGTTGCGTCGCATAAGAAGCAGGGAGCATATCGGCCGCCTTATCCAGGTTCTCATAGGCATAGGCCAAGACCTCGTTCTTCGGCGAACGGGTCGCCTCGTAAGCCTCCTCCAAGGTCATACCTTTATTAATCACCGCATCGCCAAAATAGGTGGCCAACTCCCCATAGGCAAAACCAATCATGAAGTAAGCCTCGCCCTTATACTGATTCACCTTCTCTGCGCTCACACCGGTCGCCATGCCCTTGTCCAACGACTCGATCACCTTCGTGGCACGGGCGATCGCTTTATAGAGGGAAGACCAACGCGACGAAGCAATACCCGACTGGGCAGTCATCGTACCCAAGGTAATCTCGTTTGAACCATTTCGGTTCAACAGGTCATCATCCCATGCCAAATCGTCGATCGGAAAGAAATCGGGTCGCCACAGGTCGTTGAGCGACATCTCGATCTCCGTCTCGTCGTGATACCAGTTCTCGCTTGACCCCTCGGAGAGCGGGTTCAAGTCCAGGTCTGCACAGGCGGTCAAGCCAAATGCCAACGCCCCTGCCAATATATACTTATATAGTTTGCTCATAATTGGATTCGCTAATTAAAATGAAACATTCAAACCAAAGATAAAGGAAGACATGATTAAATCGCTGCTGCGGTTCCACTCCGGATCATATCCATCGGGATACTTCGAGAAGGCAGGCAGATCGTTCACGCTGCAATAGACACGCAATTTATCGACAAAGAACTTCTGCGTGAGCTCCTTCGGAAGCGTATAGCCCAACGTGATGTTCTTGATACGCATGTAGGCTCCATTGAAGAGATAGAAATCGCTACCCGCATAGATGTTGGCTGAGTTGGTGGTCAGCTTCGGGTATTTCGCCTTGGCATTCTCCGCATCGGTAGCTGTCGGGCTCCAACGATTCTCGTAGAGATTCAACGGACAGCCATACGCTGTGAACGCATAAGGCGTACCCGGCCAACCCCAGTAGGAAAGCTGATGGCCTACACCTTGGAACGAGAGGTTAAAGTCGAAGTTCTTCCACTCTGCCCAGAGCGATCCACCATACTGTAACTCCGGCAGGGAGTTACCCAGACGTACCCGGTCGTTGGAAGCGGTGATCTTGCCATCGCCGTCGATGTCCTCATAACGGATGTTACCCTGTTTGTCATTGTTGGTCAAGACCGCAATCTTGTTGCCGTTGGCATCGGTCATTGCCGCCTCATTCAGGATGATACCCAAATTCCGGTAGCCATACCATTCATTATAATAGGATCCCTCCTCAGTGATCGTATTAGACCCGAAGCTCTGGCGATCGGCCATGTAGCCCATGCGTGAACGGTAGTCAGAGAGGTTGAAGCTAACGCCATAGCGCACGTCGCCAATCTGGTCGCTCCATGAAAGCTCCAGATCCCATCCCTTCGTATTCATGTCGGCAGCATTATTCTGCGGTGCGTTATAACCAAAGTAAGAGGGGAAACCGACCTGCATCAACATATCGGTTGTCTTCTTGTAATACCAATCCAACGATCCGCGCAAGCGGTTGTTTAGCAAGGTGATGTCCGCACCTAAGCCGTAAGTGGTCGTAGTCTCCCAAGTGATGTCGTTGAAGGCATAGTCCGACTGAAAGGCAGTCTGTACCGCCTCAGCCAATCCGGTAGCCGCATTGGGGAGGAAGTTGGTGCCGAACAGCAGTTTCGCCTGATAAGGGAACTCGGAGCCGATTCGCTCGTTACCCAACTGACCAATCGAGCCACGCAGTTTCAAGAAGTTGATTGTACTCTTCTTAAACCAAGGCTCCTCGGAGATGACCCATCCCGCACTGACGGAGGGGAAGGTACCCCAACGATGACCATCAGCGAAACGAGAGGAACCATCCGAACGGATGTTCGCCTGCAACATGTAGCGATCGGCCCAAGAATACATGATACGTCCGAAGACAGAGCGATAGGCATTGTGTCCGGCTGTACCGCTGTTGTATTGATAATCCGCCGGGCCCAAGTTTAAGTAGGGGAAGTTATCCAATAAATAATTTAGACGGGAAGCACCCTCGTTCTCCCATTCGTAGGAATAGTCCTCGTAACCGACCATCGCACTGATGTTGTGTCGATTGAGCTTGATATTGTAATTACCATAGAATTGCATCGTCAAGCTGTGTGAATCGTTGCGAGTCTCCTCCAAGCTGGTATGCTCGTAGAAAGAACCGGGGATCTTCGTGCCGTCAATCCGATAGACGTCGTAGCGCGTCTTGTGATCCTTTCCTTTCGTGAAGGTATATTGCGGAGCTGCGATCGCCGTCAAAGTCAGTCCCTTGATCGGAGTCAAATCCAATTGCAACTTTCCACCCACACGATAGTTTTGCGTCGTGGCCGTGCCACTCAGTTGATTCATGGCAATCGGGTTGTCACCATCCTTACCATCCGCAAACGTGCCATCCGACCAATAGACATTATAAATTGGTGCAGGCTCCACCAAGTGAGACACTCCTGTGTGCGGTGCGATGTTCTTTGAATACATCAAGTTGACATCCGCATTGGCATGGATCCAGTTGTTGATGGTATAATCGTTGTTTGAGCGGACATTGATTCGCTCGTAGGACTTATTATAAACAAGCGCATCTGCGTCGTAGTAGTTCAAGCTGAAGTTAGTCTTCAACTTCTCCGTACCGCCGCTGAGCGAGAAAGAGTGCCGCTGATGGTTCGTGCTATTTTTCAATCCCTCGCTCATGAAGTCGGTATCAGGATAGAGATCAGGATTCTCTGCGTGTAAAGAGGCATAATTGTTGATCATATCCTCCGAATAGGCCGAGAAGAGCGAAGAGGCACCATCATTATAGAACAACTCATTCAGACCGGTCATCCATTGCACCGCATTGACGAACTTCGGCCTCGTGGTGGCCTTGTCTATACCATACTCAAAGTTGTAAGAGAGGTGGAAACCCTTGTCTTTCGCCCGGTTTGTTGTCACCAAGATGACACCTGCCGCTGCACGAGAACCATAGATAGCAGCAGAGGCGGCATCCTTCAGTACTTGGATGTCTTTCACGTCCTCCGGTGCGATGTCCATCAACGTACCCGGCACACCATCCACGATAACTAACGGATCGTTTGTAGAAAGTGTCGTCACACCACGCACTCGAATCGTTGACCCGGCACTGGGATCACCACTGCTGCGCGTGATTTGCACACCGGCCATCTGTCCCTGTAACTGGCTGGAAAGTTGCGGAGAGTTCTTCATGCGCAGTTTGTCACCACTCAACGAAGAGGTAGCACCGGTCAAGTCGATCTTACGAGCCGTACCATATCCGATCACCACCACCTCATCCAGGGCTTGTGAGTCCTCGCCCAACGTGATGGATAATTGGCTGCGGTTGTTGACAGCTACCTCTTGTGCCTCGTAACCGATATAGGAGATAGCCAGTTGCGCATTACCCGGAGCCTCTAACGTAAAGTTACCATCTATATCAGTAATCGTTCCGTTGGTCGTACCCTTGACTACCACGTTGGCACCAATAATGGGCTCGCCGTTCTTATCGACTACGGTACCATTTACTCGCTTGCTTTGCTGTGTGCTGGCATTCGTAGCTGTCTGGCGAGTGAGCACAATGTTGTTGCCCTCCATTTCGTAGGTGACTCCTGTCCCTGCAAAGAGCTGTTGCAACACGGAGGCGACTGTCTGATTGGATGCGTTGATCGAGATGGCCCGGTTGGTATCGACATTTTTCTTGTCATAGACAAACAGATAGTTGGTCTGCTTCTCGATGTCGTTGAGCACTTGGATGGTCTTCGCGTTCTGGCGATTGAGCGAGACCTTCTCATTTTGCGCAAATGCGCTGCCGGCGTAGAAAGTGAGTCCGAGACCCAACAATAGACCGACCGGCCTGTTCATCATGTGCCGTTTTGCACATTTTATACCTGATGCAGGTATTAGATGTTCTTTTTTTGTCATACTTTTGTATTCCAATTTCAAAAGGTTAATACTGAATAATTTGATTGTTTTTGTATTAGCTGTGGTCCGAAGAATGTGGGGACATCTTTCGGACTTTTTTTGCCAGCTTTTCATGGACTATTCATACAGTTACCTGTTTTTAAGATGAGACATATAGGTTATTTAATGATGATACATTGATTGGCTTCATCGCGCTCATAGGTAAAATGCACATCTTTCTGCAATACCCGAAGCGCATGGTCGATGCCATCGATCTGGCGGAACTTACCGGTGCAACGATAGTCTAAAACCTGCTGATTCCAGATCCTGATCGGCGTGTCGTAATAAGCGGAGAGCCGCTTAACTAAATCCTCGAAGGGGACATCATCCAAGCAAAGCAGTCCCTCAATCCAGCGGAAACGGGCCTCATCGGTGATCGGTTGCTTCAAGAGTTTCCCCTCGCTGACCACTACCTGTTCATTGGGCAGCAACCGAATGGTCTGTGCGGGATTATCCTGCGACGAAACTGCTACTGCCCCCTTTAGCAGGGAGGTCTCGAAGCGATCCATCTCCTCGGCATACGCATAGACATTGAATGTGGTGCCCAGCACTCGGATCGCATACGCCTTGGTCTGTACGATAAAAGGCTTCTCCGCATCTTTCGCCACTTCAAAATAGCCTTCGCCGTCCAGCTCCACTTCGCGGGTATCCGCTCCAAAGGAGGCGGGATAGGTAAATGTCGTGTTGGAGTTGAGCCATACCTTCGTGCCATCAGCCAAGTCGAGTTGCACACGCTGCCCAACCGGCACGAAGACCCGCTGACGCTCGCCAGCCTCTGTCGTATTTGTATGGAGGAAATTCCAAGAAAGGGAGATGAGCAGGGCAATGGTAGCCGCCACACTGATCATCTGCCAGCGGTTGAACAAGAAGCGACTGCGAGTAGCGGTCTGAGTCTGCCCCAGACTGTAGGAAAGCAGGGCAGCATTCCACAACCGACGTTCCCGCAAGAAGGTTTGATAGTTCTCCGGCGAAGCCTCCGCCCAATCCATGATGCGTTGCTCCTCCTCCGGAAGGGTTTCACCCTTGAAATATTTATGTAATAAGTCTTTTTCCATGTGTGTTGTCGAGCGGGCTTTTCTGCCCCTACATTATAAACAACACCTCACAGCGCATTTACCCTAAACAGAAATGGGATTATTTTTCAAAAAAGTTTCGATTCATACAGCAAAAGGAAAAGGGGCAGGTAGTCTTTGAGCTGTTTCCGTAGCGCTTTCAACGCTTGGGTGATGTGATACTCAACCGATTTGACGCTCAATCCCATCTCCTCAGCGATCTCTCCATTGCGTTTCCCCTCCAAACGGCTCTTGAAAAAGATGAGGCGGGTTTGCTCCGGCAATTGCTGTAAAGTTTGCCGAACGAGCTGTTGCAACTCCTCCGAGAAGAGTTCCTGCGGATCGCAGTCTTGCAAGGTACGGATACGAAATGCTTGCTCCCGCTCCATCGACTGGCTCAGCTCCTCCTCCACCGTTATCCGAACCTGTTGATGCCGCAGGTAATTCAGGGAAAGATGCTTGACTAAGGTTAGGATATAGGCACGGGGATTGGTATCGACATCCAGCTCGTCTCGCTTCATCCAATATTGGGCCATCGCCTCCGAAAAGATGTCTTCCGCAACCTCCCAGTCCCGCATGTAGGAGTAGGCAAATTGCGTAAAAGGCTTCCGACAACGTTCGAACAACGTCGTAAAATCCTCCCGTTCCTTTTTCACTTTCTCATCCATGATTTGCGGGCAAAGATACATTTTTTTTCAAAGTAGCCCCAAAACCCTGTTCTGAGCCACTGTTTTTTGTATTTTTGGGCATTCAAAAGCGTAAAAAAAGATGAGAAGTTTCGCAAGTGACAACAATTCAGGCGTGCATCCCCTGGTGATGGATGCGATTCGGGAAGCAAACGATAACCATGCGGTAGGCTACGGCGACGATCCCTGGACAGCGGCCGCTACACAGCAGATTAAGGAGGTGTTGGGAGAAGAAGCTGAACCCTTTTTCGTCTTTAACGGAACAGGAGCCAACGCCGTAGCACTGCAAGCGGTGACCCGTCCTTTCCATAGTATTCTCTGTGCGGAAACGGCCCATATCAACGTCGATGAGTGTGGGGCACCGGGACGTATGACGGGCTGCGCCGTCATCCCCATCCCTACCCCCGATGGCAAGCTGACACCGGAGTTAATCCGTCCGCACCTGAAGAATTTCGGGGTATGCCATCACTCACAGCCCAAGGCTGTCTATATCTCACAGGTGTCTGAGTTGGGTACAGTCTATACGATCGACGAGGTACGGGCAATCGCAGATCTGCTTCACGCCCACCAGATGTATCTTCACATGGATGGGGCTCGCTTGGCCAATGCTTGCGCCCATTTGGGTTGCACCATGCGGCAAGTGACCGTAGAGGCAGGGGTAGATATCCTCAGCTTTGGAGGCACGAAGAATGGCATGATGATGGGTGAGGCGGTGGTCTCCTTCCGCCCGGAGATCACGGAGAACTTGGCATTCATCCGTAAGCAATCTGCCCAATTGGCCTCTAAACTGCGCTACCTCTCCTGCCAGTTCATCCCCTATTTGAGCAACGATCTCTGGCTGACGAACGCACGTCACGCCAATGCGCAAGCGGAGAAGTTGGAGCAGATCCTCAAGCAATACCCGGAGATTCACTTCACGCAGCAGATGGAGAGCAACCAGCTCTTCTTCACGCTCCCGACGGAGGCCTTGCACCGCCTGCAAGAGGAGTATTTCTTCTACATGTGGGATGAGTCGAAAAACGAGGCTCGCCTAGTGACTTCATGGGACACGACAGACGAAGACATAGACCGGTTGGCGAAGAGCTTAGCGGAGTGTTTTGCCCCTTCAAAGGGTATTCAATAATTATCTACTAAACCATTTATCATGAATAATCATTTTTCTTGGACAGGTTGGCTTTGCCTCTTGGTGGTCTTTTTAGGGCTGACAACGGGCTGCCAACAGCAGGAAAATTCCCTGCGCATCATGAGTTATAACATCCGTAATCTGCGGGGAATGGATGACGTGCGAGATGTAGGCCGTATAGCCCGAGTGATTAACGAGACAAAGCCGAATGTCGTGGCTGTACAGGAGGTGGACAGCGTCACAGGGCGTAGCGAACAGACCGATGTGTTGGGATTGTTGGCCACGGAGACCCAGATGCACCCGACCTATGCCGCCGCCATCGACTATGATGGTGGGAAATATGGAGTGGGCATCCTGAGTAAGGAGCAGCCTATGAGCTATTACTCCCTTCCCCTGCCTGGTCGGGAGGAGCAACGGGTGCTGTTGGTGGTGGAGTTTGACCGCTACCTGTTTGCCTGCACCCACCTCTCCCTGACGGAGGAGGATCGGCTGCGCTCACTGCCGCTGTTGAACCAAGAGGCAGCCAAGGCGAACAAGCCACTTTTCATCGCAGGCGACTGGAACGCCACACCCAATTCCTCCTTCATCGGGGAGTTGCGTCAATCGTTCACCTTGCTCAGTGATCCAGGACAGCTGACGTTCCCCGCCGACACCCCCAATCGCACGTTAGACTATGTTGCAATCTACGGGACGGGCACACTGCCGGTCAACGTGAAGCGTACCCAAGTGGTCGATGAGCCGATGGCCTCCGATCATCGTCCGGTAGTTGTTGAATTAACATTGACCACTAAATAAAATAAACTGTTATGAACTTTCAACATTTAAGAAGAGCGGCCTTGCCGCTGATTGGCTGCCTCAGTTTGGCAGCCGCTATGCCTTTATCTGCTCAAAAGGCGAATCCGCAGTTAATCGTCAGAGCGGATGATATGGGCTCCTTCCGGGCAGCGAATATCGCCTGCCTGGCTGGATATCAAAAAGGAATCGAAACGGACATCGAGGTGATGGTAGTCACGGCTTGGTTTCCGGAGGCTGTCCGTTTGCTGAAGGAGAATCCCGGTATCGACGTAGGTCTGCACCTAACCTTCACCAGCGAGTGGGAGAACGTGAAGTGGCGTCCGTTGACCCACTGTCCAAGCCTCTGTGACGAGAACGGTTATTTCCTCCCAATGATGATGCCGCACAAGGCCTACCCCGGCATGGCGATCACCGAACGGAAATGGAACTTAGCTGAGGTAGAACAGGAGGCACGGGCGCAGATCGAGATGGCATTGCGCAATATCCCGCAGATCAGCCATATCTCCGGCCACATGGGCTCAACTGGATTTGATCCTTCAGTAGTGGAACTGATGAACCGGTTGGCAGAGGAGTATCACCTGCCCATCATCAACCGCGTCTCCGCCATGGAACATTATCATTTTGACTACGTGGGCTACAACGGTCCCTCCAAGACTGCTGCAGAGAAAGAGACCAGCTTCCTGAAAATGCTCGACACGCTGCAACCGGGCAAGCGCTATATGTTCGTGGATCATCCGGGCTTAGACAACGAGGAGATGCAGGCCGTTTGGCACATCGGCTATGAGGATGTAGCCAAGGATCGGCAGGGAGTGACCAACCTCTTCACGAGTGCGAAGGTGAAGCAGGCCATCGAACAGAAGGGGATCGAGCTGATCAGCTATAATGAGTTGACGAAGTCCCTCCCCCGTGCCGCAGCCACGAAGAAGTTAGACAAGGCGTTTGATGCCTACCTGAAAGCGGTAGAGAAATCGGGGCAGGATCTGCACAGCGTGATGGTGCTACAGGGAGGTAAGGTGCTCAAGGAACAATGGCTGAGCGAAGGCAACGCCAAGACCCCGCATGTACTGAACTCCGTCAGCAAGACCTTCACCGCCACAGCCGTAGGATTCGCCGTCGCAGAGGGTAAGCTGAAGCTGACCGATAAGGTGATCCGCTTCTTCCCCGAGGAGACACCCGCCAACCCCGACGAGCACCTACAGGCTTTGACCGTGCAAGATCTGCTCACCATGTCATCCGGCCATGATGTGGACCCGACCGCCTTGGTGCGCACCCCGGAGAACAAAGACAAGAACTGGGCGGCAATCTTCCTCAACGCTCCGTTGAAGCATAAGCCAGGCACCTATTTCTGCTACAACAGCTTGGGCACTTACATGCTGTCGGCCATTGTGCAGAAAGTGACCGGGGAGAAGGTAATCGACTATCTCTATCCCCGCCTGTTCCGTCCGTTGGGCATTGTCGGCGCTCATTGGGACGAGAGTCCGCAGGGCATTTGCACCGGTGGATGGGGGCTCTATGTGAAGACGGAGGACCTGGCCAAGATGGGACAGTTCCTATTGCAGAAAGGGCAATGGAACGGCCAGCAGTTGCTCCCGGCCAGCTGGGTGGAAGAAGCTACAACGAAGCACATCGAATGCCGTCCGGCAGGCATGACCCCGGAGGCGGTAGCCAAGACCATGAAGGTGAAGGATAGCGATTGGCTGCAAGGTTATGGCTATCAGATGTGGCGTTGCCGGCACAACGGCGTGCGTGCGGATGGAGCCAACGGCCAATACATCATCCTGCTCCCGGAGAAGGATGCCGTGATTGTCACGACAGCCAACATCGGGGATATGCAGGCAGAGATCAACTTGATCTGGAAATATTTGCTCCCCGCCTTATAAGCTCAAAAGTCCACACGCAAGATCACGCTGGCGCTATGGAGGTCGCCCCCGAAAGGAGGGTTCAGTTTAGACAGGGTGATCTCAGCGGCTTGTAAGGTTGGGAAACGGTGGTGTAGAGCCTTCAAGATACGTCCGGCCACATGCTCTAACAAACGGGAAGGGATACGCATCTCTTCCCGTACTGTTTCATAAACCTCCGCATAATTGATCGTATCCTCAAGATTGTCGCTTTCCACAGCCCGCTGCAATGGGGCAGTCAATGTCAAATCCACCAGAAAGGTATTCCCTACTTGTCGCTCCTGTTCAGCCACGCCATGATAGGCGTAGAAGCGCATCGCCTTCAATTCGATTTTCGTTGTCATCGCCGTATCTGCTCTTTATTTGAAGGGACAAAAATAGATAAAGTTCAGGTGAGCCGCATACAAATCCTCGCTTTTTGTGTATTTTTGCCGCACCTAAAATTAAACGAGACAATGATGGGAATAAAGCAAAAAGAGGAACACAGCTCCGGAGGTCTTCACAACGCCTTAGCCGCCGGAACAATCATCAAAGGTAACATTATCACAGAGACAGATTTCCGTTTGGATGGCACCGTGGAGGGCGACATCCGGTGTAAAGGAAAAATTGTGGTGGGACCGAAAGGCTGCGTCACGGGCAATATCACGGCAGAGAACGCCGAGATATTAGGGCAGATCACCGGTAATGTGCAGGTGGACAATAAGCTCGTGCTCAAGGCCACCGCCACCATCAAGGGCGACATCGCCTCCCGGCAGTTAGAGATCGAGCCGAATGCGCAGCTCAACGGCACCTGCCGGATGGAGAATCCTGTCAAAGCTTAAGATTCCAAGAAGCGGAATTGGGTCTGGCCAATCTGGAAGAGGTCGCCGTGATGAAGCCGATAAGCCTTATGCGGTCTTAAGGATTGGCCTTGCCGATAGACCGGTCCATCCAGCGCAAACAGGGCAGGAACCCCTCCCACCAAACGAATCTCAGCCTGCACCGGAGAGATGTCGCTCTGCAGATCCCAACTGATCTGCAAGGAACAGCTCACCGATTTTCCTATGGTGACTACCGCATGAGGAGAGCTTCGCAACCATTTGTAGAGCGCAATATCCATCTCCTTGATGGCTCCAGACACATGCAGGAAATAATGCTCTCGACAGGGCATCACCTTAGCGATGCTCAAGGAGATACCTCCCGCAAATACTAAGTAAGGCAGCACCATCAGCACCAATTGCGACACATTTTCCATATCGCCCCACTCACATCATAACAGCGTGCTGAAACAACCGACTCCACAGGCATACAACAGATGCTCCTTACGGAGGCGCAGACGGGTACGATAGGTAGAAGCGAACGCCACACAGACAGCCGCAAGCGACCAGAAAATCAAGTCTATCAGGAAACTTGATTCATTGGTAATGTCTAACCGCAGCTCTCCCTACTCCAACGGAAGCTTCAACAGGGTAACAGAGTTGGGTGGAAAAACGTAATAGGGATCACCTCCCATGGGGAAAGTGAATGATCCGTGACGAGGTTCCACCACAAAGGGCGCAGCAAAGCTATTGCGTGCGTCAGGGTCACCTTTGATCTGAATCACCTCTCCCTCACCAGACACGGTTAAACCTTCAAAATGTAAGGCGGTACGCTCCTCGTGCCACGTGGTATTGACCACCTTCAGCAGGAGCTGGTGATGAGCCTCATCCACCGTCGCCACACAGGCCAAGGCCGGGATCATCGGCCACTCAACCTCCTGCAACAATTGGTCATCCACATAGCAGGCAATCCGATTCGAGTCGTAAGTCAAACGTACCACATACCAACGATTGCTCTCGAAGGGCAAAGAAACCACATCGCCCAACGACTGCTTCACACTGCCCGACTGATGATAAAACTCCGGCTGTGCCCCCCCCAAGGCCAAGCAAATGTAATCGGCCTCATCTCCTATCCGGCCATTGTCACAGAGGCGTATCTGCACCGTGCCACTTCCCTTTGTACGACGTAGCTTGAGTGAGAACTCCGCCTGGAAAACGCTACTGTCGCCCACCAACAGGCGATTCCAGCGGTTGGCTTCAGCCACTGGCTGCCCCATCGCCGGCAAGTGCCATCCACCATTCAGTACATCCAATTGACTCACCGGCTGTCCATCGACCTGTACCTCAGCGAATTCAAAACTATTATCAAACAGAAAAAGTCCCGGCCTTCCCTGTCGCACACCCGACCGTTGATAGGTTTCTACCTCACTACGCAGCAGACGGTCTCCCCGATGGGTAGCAAATAGCCGCCACACGTAATAGGATGGCGAGCACACAACACTATCCCTGAAAAAACGGATCAAAGGCTCCCGTTGCAGCGTGAACCCTGCATTGCCCAACACAGGCGCATAGGCCAATCGACGCACTCGCTCCGGATTGTTCTCCACCCCGACCAAGAAGCAGGCCTCAGCGATTGCCGCCCGTAGCGTGGCAGCCACTTCCCGCTCCGTGGTACCCATCTCCCCTACAAAAGCGGGAGCCTGCTTACGAGGATAAGACTTGCTGTCAAACCGTAACGTATTGGAGAGGAAAAAACGCTCATTCGCATACAAATGACCATCCACCCACGCTAAACGATTGGGACGATCGCTCACCACGGCACTACTGATCACCGTAATCTCAGGATAAGCAGCCTTGATCGCCTCCTCAAACAGGCTGAATCGACGCTTATATTCCGATCCATAATTCTCGCTTCCTATCTCCACATATTTCAAGTCGAAAGGAGCCGGATGTCCATGTTCTGCCCGAAGAGCACCCATCGCCGAGTCAGCTGGCGCATTGGCATAGGCGATAGCAGCCAATGCCTCATCTACCAACTTGTCCATTGCCGTAATATCCTCATAACGAGGACGACGACTTTGGCTCGTCACACCACTGTTTATCACATAGATCGGCTCCGCTCCTATATCCTCGCAGAGCTGCAAATACTCATGGTAGCCCATGCCATTGGTCGTTCCATACGCCCAAACGTTCCAGAAACTTTTCCGATGGGCTACATCGCCCACTGTCTCTCGCCAAGTAGGAAAAGTTCCCGCTGTATAACCCTCCACGAAACTACCGCCGGGAAAGCGAATAAATCGGGGAGCCAACGAGTCGATCAATGCCACTAAGTCTGGCCGCAAACCATTTTTCCTACCCTGCCAAGTAGCCTCGGGAAAAAGAGAGACCATATCCACCCAAAAAAGATTTGTCGTGTCGGAAGTCAGGGTCAAGACCGCATCAGGCACGTCAGCCGTCGCGATGAACGTATGCTCATAACGGCGCCATTCCGGGATTGGGGCTACCTCATACACCTCGCTCAAAGGCTCCGATGCCTCAGCATCCTCCAAACCCACACGCACAGTCTTCGGCACCAGGCTTGTTCCCTTGGCGAAAAAAGAGCAGTGATAGCGTTGCCCCTTCCGCAGCGGAATCCCTCGGTAACCCTCAGCCACCAAGCCACCCCGGCCACTTTCTCCGGAAGCCGACACCGCCACCAAAAGTGAACGGCGATTCCGCTCATTGATCAATTCCCGAACGTCTGGGTAAAGCTGCGTCACCGCTGGATTCAGTCGCCTCCAACCGGGCAATGAATCACTCCGAAGAAACGGAATAGCCCAGCCATTGGGGGTGATCAACACATTGCGCACAGCGTCATAAGGACAGTTTAAGGGAGGCATGCCATCCTCAAAACTGCGATTCTGAATCAATTCGGCATAGAGTCCGCCGTCAATGCCATGATTGATTTCCTCCAAGGTCAGGCCATAAAGTTCCTGGTTTACAATCACCTCTTGCCGATCATTCCGCACGGTAATCGACGAACTCATCGGCAACTCTGATTGACAGCCTATTCCCACACAGCACAGTATTCCCCAGACTACACAGCGCCAAAGCGCCTTTATGCTCGTATTTGTTAGTTGTATGCTCACCTTTGCAATTCTACTCATTATTTTCAGCGCGAACTTAATCAAAAATGACATTACTCAGCCGCAAAGCTATTTTTTTAATATCTTCGCGTCATTGTAAGCGTAATAAGGGAAAAAGCATGTACACCGTCATCAAACGAATGGAGATTTCAGCCGCACACCGGCTTTGCCTCTCCTACCGCAGCAAATGTGAACAGCTGCATGGACATAATTGGGTGATCACCGTCTATTGCCGTTCGAAGGAGTTGAACGCAGAGGGAATGGTCGTTGATTTCAGCCATGTCAAACAAGCGGTCAAATCTAAATTAGATCATCAAGTCCTGAACGAGGTGTTGCCTTTCAACCCGACAGCAGAGAATATCGCCCGTTGGGTCTGTGAGCAAATACCCTGCTGTTTTAAGGTGGAAGTCCAAGAGTCTGAAGGCAACACGGCTATCTATGAGAAAGATTAACGAGATTTTCTATAGCCTGCAAGGTGAGGGGTTCCACACCGGGACGCCGGCCGTATTCATCCGCTTTTCCGGCTGCAACTTGCGCTGTTCCTTCTGTGATACGCACCATGAGGAGGGCACGTTGATGAGTGATGAGCAACTCATCGATGCTGTCTCCGCTTATCCTTGTCGCATGGTGATCCTCACCGGTGGAGAGCCTTCGCTCTGGATTGACGAAACGCTCATTGAACGCTTGCATCAGGCCGGGAAATATGTCTGCATCGAGACCAATGGCACGCATCCCCTGCCAACAGGCATCGACTGGGTGACCTGCTCACCCAAAAAGGGAGCCCCGGTTGTCTTGACACACATCGACGAGGTGAAAGTAGTTTACATCGGGCAATCGCTTGCCGACTATGCGGCACTCCCTGCCCAACACCACTTTTTGCAACCCTGCTCTGGGCAGAACACCGATGAAGTGGTTCAATACATCCTTTCGCATCCCGAGTGGCGGCTCAGCTTGCAAACCCATAAATTCATCCATATTCCTTAAGCAGGTTGGACAGCCCGGTTGAGATACTCAAACGTTATTGGGGCTATGAGGGATTTCGTCCCGGGCAGGAGGAGGTTATACGCAGTGTCCTCTCCGGAACAGACACCTTAGCCTTAATGCCCACTGGAGGAGGAAAATCAATCACCTTCCAAGTGCCCGCATTGGCACGACCGGGCATCGGCTTGGTCATCAGTCCGCTCGTTGCCTTAATGAAAGATCAGGTCAGCCACCTGCTGCGACGAGGCATACGGGCCGCCCTTATCAGCTCAGAGATGTCTCGCTCTGAGATCTTGCAGCAATTAGAAAACTGCATATTAGGAGACTATAAGTTTCTCTATATCTCTCCCGAACGCATCTCGTCGGACCTGTTCCAGAGCAAACTGACCGCACTGAAACACAAAGTAAATCTTTTGGTCGTGGATGAGGCCCATTGCATCTCGCAATGGGGAAACGATTTCCGGAGAGACTACCGCCTGATTGCCGACATCCGCGATGTGATACCCGAAGTACCAGTGATTGCTGTCACAGCCTCAGCCACTGCCGCTGTCGTAGCTGACATTTGTGAGCAATTGCATTTCCGCAAAGGCTACCAAGTGTTTCATGCGGCTTTCGAACGTCCCAACCTGACCTTTGTCGTGCGCAAGACCGACAACAAATTGGCTGAGATCTGCCATATTCTCCAAGCCGTTCCTGGGTCGGCGATTATCTACTGCCGTACGCGACAAGGCGTTGAAAGCTATGCGAAGAAACTGCGTGCAGCAGGTATCACAACCGATTACTACCATGCCGGATTGGATGCGCAGCTCAAAAATGAGCGGCAACAGCAATGGCAAAAGGGGCTAACACGTGTGTTAGTCGCAACCAACGCATTTGGGATGGGTATTGACAAAGGAGATGTGCGCATCGTGATCCATACCGATTTCCCCGACTCGTTAGAAGCCTATTACCAAGAGGCTGGTCGTGCCGGACGAGACGGGAAAAGGGCGTATGCTGTCGCTCTCTTAGAGCCACAGGAGATCAGCCAGATCAAACGCAGACCTGCCAATGCCTTCCCCTCCATCGAATACATCTGTAGGGTCTATGAATCGCTCTGCAACCGTTTTCAGCTGGCGGAGGGAGATGGGCAAGGAGTATCTGTCTATTTGGATGAACCGACCTTCTTGCGGGATTGGCACCTCGATAAAGGTCGATTGCGTACCTCCTTAGAGATTCTCTCCCTATCCGGCTACATCAAGTTCGAGCCCTATCCCAACACGCAGCCCTACTTACGATACGATGCCCCTCGCTGGACACTGAATGATTTTCTAAGCAGCGACTCACCTGCGGCACGAGTAGCAGAGGAGGTGCTACGCCTCTATGCCGGCCTCTTCTCGGACGGCTGCTTCGTGCAGGTTGATCTCTTGGCTAAACGTACAGGATTACAGCCTGAATTAGTAGCACGGCTGTTGAGCTACTTGCGCAACGTTGGCTTTTTCTATGTGCCTGCCCGGAAAGAGCCTCGCATCACTTTCCTGCAAGTGCGTACACCCTCCTCACGTATTCGCATTACCCCTTCAGCCTATGACGTACGTCTGGCGGCTTTCCGGTCGCGCATCGAACAAGTTGTCGCCTACTTAGAGACAACGGAATGCCGCCAAGCATTCATCAGCCACTACTTCGGAATTCCCTCCTCCCCCTGCCATTGCTGCGACAATTGCCTGAACGAAAGAAAGGGAACGTAGTATCCTTACTTCACCAAGAAACGTTGAGTCAGCCCCTCAAAGGCATCTATCCGACGATCGCGGAAGAAGGGCCACCAGCGACGTACCTGCTCGCTGCGCAGCTTATCTACCTCGACCACTCGAACAGTCTCCTCGTCATTGGGCAACGTCGTGATCAGCTCGCCTTGCGGACCGGCTACGAAACTATTTCCCCAAAACTGAATACCGTTGGTTTGACCCGAAGGATCCGGCTCATGTCCCGTACGGTTCACGCTGATCACCGGCAGACCATTGGCCACCGCATGGCCTCGCTGCACCGTCACCCAAGCGCCTAACTGACGTGCTTTCTCCTCCTCCGTATCGCTGCTTTCCCAGCCAATGGCCGTGGGATAGATCAGCATCTCCGCACCTCGCATGGCCATCAAACGAGCTGCCTCCGGATACCATTGATCCCAGCATACTAACACGCCCAGACGACCTACGGAGGTGTCAATTGGCTCAAAGCCTAAATCGCCCGGTGTGAAATAGAACTTCTCGTAATAGGCGGGGTCATCGGGGATGTGCATCTTGCGGTATTTACCTGCGATGGAGCCATCCCGCTCCAACACGACCGCAGTGTTGTGATACAAGCCCGGAGCCCGACGCTCAAAAAGGGAGAGCACCAAAACGATACCTAACTCTTTCGCTAACGCTCCGAACAATTCGGTCGAAGGACCGGGAATCGGCTCCGCCTGATCAAACAGATTCGTATCTTCCGTCTGACAGAAATAAAGTCCGTTATGCAACTCTTGCAACACCACCAACTCCGCCCCTTCGGCAGCGGCCTGACAGATATGACGTTGCAACTTCTCGATATTAGCCGATCGATCGGCTGTATTGGCTTGTTGTACTAATCCTACTTTCATCTCTCTTTTGCGATTAAAGAATAAAACCTTCAGGGTATTGCATGGTCACGCAATGCAACGAACCATGTTGTTTGATCAACGGCAAGCAGTTGATGCCCACCACTTCCCGATCAGGGAAAGCCTCTTGTAAGGCTGCACGAGCCACCTCATCCTTGGGTGAATCATAGAAGGGCAGCAAGACGGCCCCATTCAGGATCAAGAAATTGGCGTAGGTAGCGGGCAAACGCTCGCCCTCCCACTCCACTTTGTCGGCCATCGGCAAAGCGATCAACCGATAGGGCGATCCATCCGCCTGCGTGAAGGAGCGGATCTGCTGCTCCATCTGCTGCAACTCGGCGTAATGCTCATCCTCCTCATCCGTACAACGCACGTAGGCGATGGTCTGCGCATCACAGAAACGAGCCAAGGTATCGACATGGCTGTCGGTATCGTCGCCAGCCAAATAACCGCTCTCGATCCAAAGAATGCGATCCAACCCAAAAATACCTTTCAGGTAATGCTCCAACGCCTCCTGATCCAAATATTCATTGCGATTGACCGACGCCAAGCACTCCACGGTAGTCATCAAAGTACCTTGTCCGTCCGACTCGATACTGCCCCCTTCCAACACGAAAGGTTGCATATTCACGGGAACCACCTCCTCAGCGAAGGTGTGCATCTGGCAAAGCCGACGGGTGATCAGATTGTCGAGGTTAGCGGCAAACTTCATACCCCATCCGTTGAAGACGAAATCATAAAGCATCGGCTTGCCCTCCTCGAAGATCGAGATGCCACCGTGATCGCGTGCCCACGTGTCGTTCGTCTCTATCTCCCGAAAGCGGATCCGGGTATCATCCACCTCGCCCAACTGCGCTCTCACCTGCTGCTCGTCCGGGCAGACGATCAGCAACAGCTCATGTTTAATCACCTCCTTGGCGATCGCCACGAAACAGGGGATCACCTCGTCTAAAATAGGAGCCCAATCGGTCTCCTCGTGCGGCCAAGTCAGCTGGATCGCACTCTGCGGATACCACTCTGCCGGTAATATCGTTTTCTTTTTCATTGTCAAAATAATAAATCCTAATTTCTAATTCCTCACTCCTAAATCCGCATTCCTCATTAATCTAAACTGATAGCGCAGCATAAAAGCGGTCACCACCGAAGCCACCAAATCGGCAATCGGCATACTGAGCCATACACCCAATGTGCCCAACAACGGGGGCAAGATCAACAAACTGGGTACCAAGAAAAGCATCTGACGGGTCAAGGAGAGGAAAATTGCCTTCTTCGACATACCAATGGAGAGGAAGAAGTTGGTCGCCACCATCTGGAAACCCACCAAGGGAAAGACCGCAAAGACGATGCGCAGACCATAGACCGACTTCTCTATCAATTCAGCATCCGTCGTAAACATCCGCACGATCCACTCCGGAATGCCCTCGCAAAGCACGAAGCCCAACGTAGCCACACAGACTCCGCAATAGGTCGTCAGACGGGTCACCTCCAACACACGAGGCAGCAACCGGGCGCCATAGTTATAGCCCGCAATTGGCTGCATACCTTGGTTGAAGCCCAAGATAATCATCACAAACAGGAAAGCGATACGATTCACGATGCCATACGCACCAATTGCCATATCCCCGCCATACTCCTTCAAACCGCGATTAATCAAGATGACAATCAGGCAAGAACAGAGATTCATCAGGAAAGGAGAAAGACCGATCGAGAGAATCCCCTTCACCACCTCCGCCTTCAGGCGACAGATGCCCTTTTGGAAATGGAGCAAACTCTCTGGCTTCGCAAAGTGAACCACCTGAAACGCCAACGAGATGGACTGCGAGATGACCGTCGCCCATGCCGCACCCTGGATGCCCCAGCCCCAAGCGAAGATGAAAATCGGATTGAGCACACAGTTGACCACCACCGAAAGCAGGGTCGTGTACATCGCCATCCGAGGGAATCCCGACGAGCGCAACACGGCATTCAGACCCAAATACATGTGCGTGATTACATTGCCATAGAGAATGATCCGCATATAATCTTTGGCATAGGGAATCGTCTGCTCACTACCACCGAAGAAGATCAACACCGGATCGAGAAAAAGCAAAAAGACCGCCATGAAGAGCACACCCAAGATCACGTTCAGCACAAGCACGTTGCCCAGCACATGGTTCGCACCGGCATAATCCTTCTGCCCTAACTTCATCGCTACCAACGTCGAGGCACCCACACCTACCAACGAGCCAAAAGCCGCAGCCAAGTTCATCAACGGGAAGGTCAGCGCCAAGCCAGAGATCGCCAAAGCACCCACACCTTGCCCGATGAAGATGCTATCGGCCATATTATACAAGGAGGAGGCGGTCATGGCAATGATTGCCGGGATCGCATATTGGGTCAGCAACCGTCCTATCGGATCGGTACCCAAGGTCAAAGTATCATGTTGTTTTGCCATGCCGCGAAGGTAGCACTTTTTATTACAACACCCGTTTCACACCCGGCAACAATTTCAGCAGCCAAGTGAAGCCGAACGACAAGAGCGTAGCCAAAAGACCGAGCAGCAGAAACTTGGCGTGCACATCCAACACGAGGCTGTCCATCAGCTGCTGAAGTGCCACCAGGATGAACAGATGGAACACGTAGGCCCCATAGGCCTGCCCCGAGCACCAACGCAGGAAGCCATTCGAGCCATGTGCCACCTTTCGGAACAGCCACAACATCCCTACGCTCAAAAAGAGACAAAGGAAAGACTCAAAGAGACCGAAGTAGGATTGAATGAACTCATGCATAGCTCCCGTCCGGATCCAGTTCAATAGGACAAACACCAAGCCAATGCCCAAAGAGACCGCTCCCGTCCGATCCGTCAGCGGTTCCAATCCTTTCCAACGAGAAAGCAAGACACCCAAGCTAAACATCATCACATATTGCAGCAAATGGGCAGGTTCCAGATGGATCACCCAAAGCACCCAGATCCAATGATCCTGCGGACTGAACTGCCGAATACAATGAGAGCCTACGCCCATCACCAAGGCGATGCCCACTAACGTCCCGAGCGACCAAGAGAACCGGGAAGTTTCCGCAAATCGCACCCCACAACAGCGGATCAGGCCATAGGCCAAGCAGAAGCAAAGCAACATCTCGACATACCACATCGTTCCCATCTCTAATTGCCCTACCATCAGCGTAAGCAAAACGGTCACGATCACCAAAGGAATACCCAAACGCACCAACTTTTTCTGCATGAAAGTAGCGAAGCCCTGCTTATCGAAGCTGATCGGCACAAAGTAACCCGAGATCAAAAAGAAAAGTCCCATCAGATAGGCGGCATTGGTCGAGAAGAAACGCCAAATCTCCGGCATATACTCCGCAGGGTTAGAGGGATGATAGGGCCAATCGCCTCCGTTGCCATACGCCTGCCCCGCATGGTGGAAGATCACCATCACCGTCAAAAACACTTTCAGATTGTCTAAATCGTAGGAACGAATCTTGTTCATGGTACATATTGTTTTATAGAATGCAATAATTATTGGAGCAAAGATAAGATAAAAGCAAAAAATCGTTGGCAAATTCACACAAGTAAAGTATTTTTGCGTGTCGAAAAATGACACAAAACATTATTCATTTTCTTAATTCGTGTTTTAAATGATCTCAAGAAGAAATTTCCTTAAGACCTCCGCCCTCACATTGGGCGGTATGAGCCTTCCCTCACTCATCTCTTGTGCGGGAGGCAACGAGAACAAAGCAGCAGAGGCAGCAGCTCCTGCACCCAAAGAGTTTATCGGTTTGCAAACCTATTCATTAGGTGCTGAGTTGGCAGCGGACGTACCTGGTGGCTTGGCTAAGGTGAAATCCTTCGGCTATACCGACTTGGAGCTCGCTGGCTATAACAACGGCCGCATCCACGCAGGTTATGGCGACGGCGACGAGGGTTATGCACCCGCTGATTACAAGAAGCTGTGCGACGACCTGGGCTTGAACATCCTGTCCGCTCACCTGGGCACACCTTCACAGTACAAGACTCCGGAGGCTGAGTTCACGGAGGCTTGGAAGAAGACCGTAGAGGATCACGTAACGTTAGGCTGTACCTATATCGTAGATCCCAGCATGCCGCAGTGCGCTACCATCGACGAGGTTAAGCAGGCTTGCGATCGCTTCAACTTGGCTGGTAAGATCTGTAAAGAGGCTGGCATCCAGTTCGGTTATCACAACCACAACAACGAGTTCACCAAGTTGGCTACTCCCGAGCAGATCAAGGAGAAGCGGGAGGAGATCATCGAGATGATGAAGAAGCGCTTCCCGCAGATGAAGCCGACCGACGAGATGATCAACGGCATGATGCGTCGCAACGCTCCGGGCACGATGTACGAGCAGCTCTACATGGACAACACCGATCCTGAGTTGGTATGCTTCCAGTTGGATGTTTACTGGTGTATGATTGGTGATCAAGATCCTTGCGAGTGGATCACCGAGCACTCTGATCGCATCAAACTGTTGCACATCAAAGATCGTTGGATCATTGGCGACAGCGGTATGATGAACTGGAAGAACATCTTCACTCGTGCAAAAGCCGTCGGCATCAAGCACTTCTTCGTAGAGTTGGAGAGCGATCCGAAGGGCCGCAAGCAGTTCGAGGGCGTAGAGAAGAGCGCACAGTTCCTCGCTTCTCAAGACTACGTTTGGTAATCCTCCAATCGCATCATAAATAATTGTAGAGACGTAGCGTGCTACGTCTCTTTTTTTAATTCATCGTAATATTGCACCCGAAATCAAACAGCAAGAAAGATGAGCAAGAAAGTATTGGTAATCTCAACGAGTTTACATGTGAAAAGTAATTCAGAGGCTTTGGCGGATGCCTTCCTGATGGGAGCGACCGAGGCGGGTCACGAGGTGGAGAAGATCTCACTCAAAGGCAAAGAGATCCATTTTTGTAGGGGATGTTTAGCCTGCCATACGCTTAAAACCTGCGCCATCAAGGACGACATGATCCCCATCATCCAGCAGATGCACGACGCAGAGGTGATTGCCTTTGCCACACCGATCTATTATTATGAGATGAGCGGCCAAATGAAAACCCTGCTCGACCGGGCCAACGCACTCTATGAATCGGACTATCATTTCCGTGACATCTATATACTGACGGCTGCTGCTGAAAATGAGCCAGAAGTACCGCTGCGAGCGATCAACGGATTGGGGGGCTGGATTGCCTGCTATCCCAAGACCCATTTGGCAGGAAGCGTCTTTGCAGGTGGCGTGACAGATGGAGGTGACATCGCTGGCCACTCCGCTTTACAGGGGGCGTATGAGATGGGTAAATCCATCAAGGGGTAATCGCCGCAAAAAGAGCTGCTGTAAAACCCATGAAATCCTTTGTGGATTCCTAAAATTGTGTGTAGTTTTGCGGTCAGGAATGGAATAATCATTAAAAAACGATACACATGCAACATTCTGCTTACATCAAGGCTCCGCTCTATGGATTGGCGTTGGGCCTGCTCGTCAGCGCCTTCACGGCCTGCGGAGGATCGGAGGGAAAAACCGGTTCGTTAGACAGCTGGAAAGACAGCGCAAAGGGCTCAACCGTCACGGGTGAGGAGGTCAGCGTACTGGCTGGCGACACCCTGCTAGCCAAGGGCGATTACACCAATTTCACGTTGAGCGGACAGGCTTACACCGAGCCGGGAGCCACTTCGGCACTGCTCTTCCATACCCAAGCGGGCAAGGGAGGCTACGAGCTCTTGTTTCACAATGGGGCGATCGACGGCTCCACGAAGACGGGCAGCTTGAGCCACGTGCGCAACCTCTATCGCTCGTTGGCGACCGACACGGCTTGGTTCGACTTCGAGATGGCCGTGCGGGGCAAGAACATCTCAGTTAGCATCAACGGGGTAGATGTGGTTTGCTACACGGAGCCCGCTGCGCCTTACCGCTCGTCAGAGCATGCCGATCAGCTGCTGAGCAAGGGCGCATTTGCCTTAGTGGGCAAAACTGGTAAGACCGCCTTCAAGAACCTACACGTCACAGCGTTGCCCGCTGATGCCACGAATCCGAACGACACGTTGCCCGCCATCGACGAGCAAAACGATGCCATCATCCGCTTGCAACAGCAAGACTTCCCGGTGATCGACTGGCACGTGCACCTGAAGGGCGGCCTCACCAAGGAGCAAGCGCATGGCCTCTCCATGAACTACGGTATTAATTATGGTGTCGCCCCCAACGCGGGCGAGGGCGGTGTGGGCCGTATGCTGGCCAACGACCAAGAGGTGTATGACTATCACAATGAGGTGAAGAACCACCCCTTCCTGTTCGGTGTGCAGGGTGAGGGCCGTCGCTGGATCACGCAGTTCTCTCCGGAGGCGCTCGGCATCTTCGACTACCTTTTCACCGATGGCATGACGATTGTCGATAAGGGACGCATCAGCCGTATCTATCGGGCCGAGGAGGTCTATTACGACGGACGCAGCAAAGAGCAATACATGGACTTGATCGTGGATCAGACCGTGAAGATCCTGACCAACGAGCCGGCCGACATCTATGCCAACCCGACCTACATCCCCGAGGATATGCAGGCCGACTACGACAAATACTGGACCGATGAGCGCATCAACAAGGTGCTCGACGTCATGGAGCAAAATCACATCGCCTTAGAGATCAACCCCCGCTACAAGATTCCCAGCTTCAAGATCATCCAGATGGCGAAAGATCGGGGCTTGAAGTTCACCTTTGGCACGAACAATGTCGATGCCAACTTCGGCAAGCTGGAATATGCCATCGAGGCTATCCAGACCTGTGGCTTGACCCCGGCCGACCTGTGGTTCCCCACGATGAGCGTACGTCGCGAACGTCAGGCAGTCGATTACAACCATTTCGGAAAGAAATAAGGGCAACTCCCTCTTTCATCCATTTACTTCCGGGCTTTCCCTCTTCCGTGAGGGATGGTTCGGAAGTTTTGGTTTATCGATGGAAATTTTTACAAATTTCCATAAGAAAGCCTTGCCATATCCAAAAGAAAACGTACTTTTGCAACACTAAATACAAAGTTGATTAGAAATGCTCGACAAAATTAACGCACTACTGCAAGAGGTAGAGCAAATGAAAGCGGCGAATGCCGAGGAATTAGAAGCTTTGCGCATCAAGTATCTCAGCAAGAAAGGCGAGATCTCTGCGTTGATGAATGATTTCCGAAATGTAGCGGCAGATCAAAAACGGGAAGTAGGTAAATACCTGAACCAATTGAAGGAGACTACCCAAAACCGAATCAACGAACTGAAAGCGAGCTTCGAGAACGTACAGACAATCAACGATGACCTTGATTTAACCCGTACAGCTTATCCCATCGAGTTGGGCACTCGTCACCCCTTATCACTTGTCAAGAAAGAAATTTGCGATATATTTGGTCGGTTAGGATTCAGCATCGCTGAGGGCCCCGAGATCGAGGACGATTGGCATGTCTTCTCCTCCTTGAACTTCGCCGAGGATCATCCCGCACGTGATATGCAGGACACCTTCTTCATCCAGCATAACCCCGATGTATTGCTTCGCACACATACCTCATCCGTACAGACCCGTGTGATGGAAAAGCAACAGCCCCCCATCCGCATCATCTGTCCGGGACGTGTCTATCGAAACGAGGCCATCTCCTATCGTGCGCACTGCTTCTTCCACCAGGTGGAGGCGCTCTACGTCGATAAGAACGTCTCTTTCGCCGATCTGAAACAGGCCTTGCTCTTCTTTGCCAAGGAGATGTTCAGCCCGGAGACAAAAATTCGCTTGCGCCCCTCTTACTTCCCGTTCACGGAGCCATCCGCTGAGATGGACATCTCGTGCAACATCTGCGGAGGCAAGGGATGCCCCTTCTGCAAAGGAACCGGTTGGGTAGAGATCCTCGGTTGCGGAATGGTCGATCCGAATGTGTTAGAGAATTGCGGAATTGACAGCAAAGTTTATTCCGGCTACGCATTGGGAATGGGTATCGAGCGTATCACCAATTTGAAATACCAAGTAAAAGACTTACGCATGTTCTCAGAAAATGACATCCGTTTCCTGAGGCAGTTTGAGTCTGCCAATTAAATTGAAAACCTAAATCATTTACCATCTCCCCGGACTCTAACCCAGTCCGGGGAAAAACACACAAACCAACAATGGTGAAGGTTTTCTTTTTAATGGTAGGAGGAGCGATCGGATCGGGCTTGCGTTTCGGAGTTTCCTCGTGGGTTCAGCATTCGATGCCTCACTCCTTTCCTTTTGGTATTTTGTCGGTCAATGTGATCGGCTCCTTTTTCATCGGCTTCTGCTGGAGTATGGCAGAGGCCTTTCATTTTTCTGTCCAGACAAGGGCGTTTCTCTTTACCGGATTGTTTGGCGGTTTCACCACCTTCTCCTCCTTCTCGCTCGACACCAGCGCCCTCTTGCGGAACGGGGAAGCTAAGTTAGCCCTGCTCAATATCCTGGCCAGCAACGCACTGGGGTTGATCGCCGTCTTCGCGGGATTGGCCCTCGGAAAGCAATGCGTCGGCCTGCTGAAATAGGGGTATGAAGCCCTATTTTTTGCGACAAGACAGCCGAAAACTTGCATATTTTGCTGAAAAGACCTACCTTTCGCACGCTAAAAACGGACAAAAATACCATGCGAAAAGAAGAACGATACAAAGGCGTGCTCGACTGGTTTCAAGCCAACGTGCCAGTGGCCGAGACGGAGCTGCACTACGAGAATCCCTATCAGCTGCTGATCGCCGTCATCCTCTCCGCTCAATGCACCGACAAGCGGGTCAACCTGATCACGCCCGCCCTCTTCGAGGCCTTCCCGACCCCGGAGGTCTTGGCGGCCAGCACCCCGGAGGCGGTTTATGAATACATTCGCAGCGTCTCCTACCCCAACAACAAAGCCAAGCACCTGGTCGGCATGGCCAAGACCTTGGTGGAGCAGTTCCAGGGCGTGGTGCCCTCCGACGTGGACGAGCTGCAGAAGCTGCCCGGTGTCGGACGGAAGACCGCTAATGTCATCGCCTCCGTCGTGTTCGACAAACCCGCCATGGCCGTCGATACCCATGTCTTCCGGGTCTCCAACCGGATTGGCTTGACCCTCAACAGCAAGACGCCCTTGGAGACCGAGCGGGAACTGGTGAAACACATCCCGGAGCGCTTGATCCCAATCGCCCACCACTGGCTCATCCTGCATGGGCGCTACGTCTGCTTGGCCCGCAAGCCGAAGTGCGAGAGCTGCGGATTGAAACCCTGGTGTAAATACTTCCTGACGCATCCCCTATGAAACGATCGCCCCGCGACATGGCCTGGATCCTCTTGCTGGCAGCCGTTGCCTTCATGGGCATCCGTGCGCTGTCGGAGAAGATCCGCACGGCCCAAGCCATCGACGGGGCAGATCCCATCGCGCTGATTATCGAGCCCCCCAAAGCGGTGCTCCGCCTGCACCAACCGCCAACCCTCCAGCTGATGATGCCCTCGCTGCCAGCCGTCGAACGGCTGCTCCGGGCCTACCTCCCAGAAAATCCGCTCTGCCAGCCCGAGCGCATCGGCGAATGGCTCCCCTTCACGTTGGTCTATTATCCGGAAGGCGAAGTCTGGATGGCCGCCCTCACCGAGCGGGAAGCCAAACAGCTGTGGAAACGGCTCGACGCCAGCCACTCCTTCGCCCCCGAGGAGCAGACGGAGCTGACCATCCCCGTGCGCTACTACCCCGAGCGGGGCAAGCGCTTCTTGGGCTGCTATTATCAACAAGGGATTTTCGTGGCCTCCTACAACCGCCAGCTGGTGCGAGAGACCATCAAGCAACAACTGCGCTTGCGCACGACCGACACGGCGGTAGCGGAGCTGCAAGCCCTCGCCTCCACGACAGTCCCTCTCCAGCTGCTCCTGCCTACCGAACGGCTGTTCCCGGCCGAAGCGCTGCGTGAGGCCGCCCCGGCCCGTCGGTGGCTCTCGCTCTCCTTCTTCTTCAACGAGGGCAATCTGTGCTGCTTCCAGGAGTGGCCCTTGCCAACTTCCCTGCCCGACTCGCTCGTGGCAACCCACTGGTTGGAGCCCTTGCGAGACAGCCTCTCCCTCCGGCTCCAGCCCCTGCTGCCCGGCGTGCAGATCGAGTTAGAAGCGACCCAGGAAGAGAAAAGCGCCTATTTCGCCTTCAAGGCGCACTAAAAAAGCTCCTATCCGGGCAGTGTCAGTTCCAGCCCGTCGTAGGCATAATGCACGCCCGGGGGAAGCTGCTTCTCAATCTCTTCATGCAATCCGATCCGATGGCACATGTGCGTCAGATAGGCCAGCTTGGGGCGAATGCGGGCGATGTTGACGAGCGCCTCCTCCAACCCCTCGTGCGAGAGGTGCGTGCCCCGTCGCAAGGCGTCAATCACCAGCACCTCCAACCCCGCTAACTTCGCAAACTCCTCCTCCGGGAGGTATTTCAAATCGGTCAAGTAGGCAAAATCGCCGATGCGGAAACCCAAGATCGGCAGCTTGGCATGCATCACCCGGACGGGTTGAATCCGCACACCAGCCGCCTCAAACGGGGCCAAACCCACGGTATGCAGCACCAAATTGGGCACTCCGGGGTACTTATGCGCCCGGAAAACGTAGGGCATGCGAGTCCGGATCGCCTCCACCACGTTGGCCTCCGTGTAAATATCCACATCCCTCTCCCGGCTATAGGGGCGCAGGTCATCCAACCCCCCGACGTGGTCGTAATGCTCATGCGTCAGCAGCACCGCATCCAAGTGATAGCACCTCGCCCGGAGCATCTGATAGCGGAAATCGGGCCCGCAATCAATCAAGAGCCGCTTCCCCGCCACCTCCACCAAGACAGAGGCACGCAGCCGCCAATCCCGTGGATCGCTGCTGGTACACACCTCACAGGTGCACCCGATCTCCGGATTACCCGTCGAGGTGCCCGTTCCTAAAAAAATGATTTTCATCTAACTGACATATTTGACCTCCGGCATCAGCTCGATCCCGAACCGGTCATCGACAGCCGCCCGGATGCTCTCCGCCACCAAGGCGATCTCATGCCCCGTGGCGTCGCCCAAGTTCACCAAGACCAACGCCTGCTTCTCATACACCCCCACAGGGCCATGCTGCTTGCCCTTGAAACCACAAGCCTCGATCAGCCAACCCGCCGGCACCTTCACCTCCTGCTCTGAGAGCACATAGGCAGGCATCTCCGGATAGCGCCGTTTCAGCTCCTCGTATTGGGCGGTCGAGATCACCGGATTCTTGAAGAAGCTGCCCGCGTTGCCCAGCACAGCGGGATCGGGCAATTTCTCTTTCCGGATCGCGATCACCGCCTTGCGCACACGGCTCAACGTCACCGGCTCATCCCCCAAGCGCGCCCGCAACTGCCCATAGGTCAAGACGTAAGCGGGCTGCTTAGCCAAGCGCAACGTCACGTAGGTCACGATATAAGGATCATGCTGCTCATCCTTGAAAAAGCTGTCGCGATAGCCGTAGGCGCACTCCTCCCGGCTGAACACCCGCTTCTCGAACGTCAGCTGGTTATAAGCCTCCACGCTTTCGATCACGTCCTTGATCTCCACCCCGTAGGCCCCGATATTCTGCACGGCGGCCGCCCCCGTCTCGCCCGGGATCAGCGAGAGGTTCTCGATACCTCCCCAGCCCCGCTCCACGGCGTAGTCCACCACCTCGTCCCACACCTCGGCGGCACCCACACGCAAAAAGACCTCGGAATCGGTCTCCCTCACGCAGGTAATCCCCTTGATGCACGAATGCAGCACGATACCATTGAAGTCATTGATAAATAAAAGATTACTACCCCCTCCTATATGCAGCGAGAAACACTCTTGGAAATACTCATCCCTCAGGATGCGCCCTAATTCCTCCTCCGTCGCATACTCCATAAACCAACGAGTCTTGACCGGGAGGTGGAACGTATTGTGTTCCGCCAACGAATAATTCTGCTCTATTCTCATCTCTTTTGCAATTATGCCCGCAAAAGTACGGATAATTCCCCTCTTTCCACCAACCGACCGTCCTAAAATAAACGGCAAAAGAGGACGGCCCGTTCGCAAGCCCATCCTCTACAACAATCACCGCCCCCACCGAATAAGTAGAGACGTCACACTGTAGTGGCACGTCTCTACAGTTAGTTTTCTACAGAAAATAATGTATGACACAGTTCATTTTACACGATCATTTTATGTCTCAATCTGTATGCGAGATCTTCAAAGACACAAATGGATTTCCTGAAGAATAACCATATATTAAGACATAAGTTGTAACGCCCGCATTGAAGAATAAGTGCCCTAACTCTTCATAATCATTCTTTTTCGCAAGAGGACTCTTGGATTTAGAAACAAAATGATAATGCTCTAAAATATAATCTCTTAGAATATCATAATAAATTTCAGCATACATAATATCGGAATATGTATTCATCATTCTAATCTGGTCAAGTTTCCCATCGTTTAAAAATGAAAAAGCAGCCGATTGCCACCATGTTCCACAAAATTGAGGCATAATCTCATCAATCTTCTTATGATCAGCATTTCGGAAATAAAAGAATAAACTACCATCCTTAGTCACAGTTGGAGTCAACGATCGCAATGCCAACTGAGCTTTCACATCTGAGATCGTGGATACTCTCAACTTGCAGCCAATGAATGTTCTTGGCGCAGTCCCCTTCGTCGGTTTTGAATTCTCTTTGCTGTTATTTGTCTTAGACTGAGTTGACGCAGACGCTTTCGAAGAATTCCCTGCGCTCTTTGCCTGGACGGTTAATTTTTTCACAGATTCTTGGGCGCTGACATTTCCTTGTGCGGCCGCTTTTCGATACCATTTTAAAGCTTCCGCATGATCTTTGGCCACACCATTGCCAAACTCATAACACATGCCCAGTGCATCCTGTGCGGCATCATTCCCCTGCTCAGCCGCAGGCCTAAGCCATTTTACAGCCTCCGCATAGTTCTTCGCTTTATATGCATCCAAACCTTTTCTGACCACATCATCACTATCGGCTAATTCCTGGAGTGCTTTTATGGCACTGGCATCACCTTGTGCGGCCGCTTTTCGATACCATTTTATCGCTTCGTTATTGTCTTGTGGGACCCCCATGCCACTTTCATAACAAACGCCCATACTGCTTTGAGCGCTGCGATATCCCTGTTCGGCCGCTTTTCGTATCCATTTAGCACCCTCAGCATGATCCACAGCCACACCTTTACCCAAAAGATAGCGACAGCCCAACATATATTGCGATTCCGCATTCCCCGCTTCTGCCGCAATATGATAATAAGAGGTCGCCAATGAGAGATCTCCCCGCTTGTCTGCCTCAAGCGCTTTTTGTATATAATCTATCCCTGCAATTTGGCAGAATGTCACCGTCGGGCAAACGAAACTTGACAAAACGAACAAGGTAAACCCGATGGCTAACTGATGAAGTACATTGTGTTTCATAAGCTATCTGATTTAATTATCCATTCTCAAATCAACCCCAGTCGTCGTAACGCTGATTGTCTCATAATTGGATTGGGGTATAGAACATCCTTTTCTGGCGGATTTCATTCTGATCTCTTGCATCCTTTTCTGCGTTTCACGCAGATTCTTTTGCAACCTGTTTGTCGTTACTATATTCCCAAGCTCAACTTGACGCCCACCTTCTACATCCTGACCATTCTTTTTCACTCTAACGGCATTCGCCAATGCCTCATAGCATGATTTCGCATTGCGTTCAGCCCGCGCATAGGAATCTTGATAGAATTGGCAATTAGCGGTTTCTTCCTCCACTGCATATGCGCTATTCGTATCACTATTATCCAGGTCTGTAGCTGAATAAGAGGTGTTAGCGGGAACTGAATTACCTTGCATGGCATTTCCTGCGGCAGCCAACGCATTACCGATATTCATCCATGTATTATATCTCCTCTCCCGTTTTTCCGCCTTTTCCTGTTCATCCGCAGCCATCCGGTCTAATATTCCATTTGCCTCTAAGTCTTCGGGATAAAGATCCAAAAAGCTGTTCAAATAGGTAACTGCCTCCTTTTTTTCTCCATTATCATAGTAAAAGGTTGCTATATCTGTCAGATACCTCTCTGTGATGTCGGAAGGATCTAATGTCACATCAATTTCAGTAGCTAAAAGCTTACTCTTCTTATAAGCGGCTATTCCGAATGCCATCATACCCACAACATTATGGCCAGAGCGTTCAAGTTTCACAGTCTGTGCTCGATATCCAGGAGCGTATATGAATAGAAACTTCGCTTTTTTAACATCAATATCAATAGGAAGAGTGACATCTGTATAGACATCCGTGCCCGCCACAATTGTTACAGGGAAAGGCACATCACCGACAAGTCTCAAATCATTCTTTCCCTTCGCAGACAAAGATTTAGGAATAAAGAATAATAGTAGTAGAAATAGCAAAGCTGCTTTAAAAAAAGTCTTTTTCATGATATAGATAATAATTAGGTGTATAATACATACTGATTTTATGAACAAAAATAATAGAAATGACAGAAAAAGACAAATAATTGTTACTTATTATTTTGAAGAAACACTCTTGGAAATACTCATCCCTCAGGATGCGCCCTAATTCCTCCTCCGTCGCATACTCCATAAACCAACGAGTCTTGACCGGGAGGTGGAACGTGTTGTGTTCCGCCAACGAATAATTCTGCTCTATTCTCATCTCTTTTGCAATTATGCCCGCAAAAGTACGGATAATTCCCCTAAACACCACCACCACCCCACCGAAAGTAAGCAAGTAAGGTGGTAAGGTGTTAAGGCGGGCCATCCGGCTCCGACGAGACCTCGGCCGTGAAATCCCCCTTCTGCAGGCGGATCCGCCTGCCCCCCTTGGCCGCCTCGATCAAGAGCGGCAGCTGGGCGAGGGAGGCGAAAGCCAGCAGCAGCCCCACGGCCGTCAAGACACTCCCGTCAATCACGCCCATCGGCGGGCAGATGAAACCACCCACGATGAGCAGGATCGAGAGAGCGAGCGTCAGTCGAAACGTCCGCATGGCCGTCAGACGACATCAGGGTTAGACGGCTCCTCAGGCTCAGGCTCCTCCACGTTGCCCTCGTCCGTAGAGGTGACACGCTTCACGATGTTGCCGTTGCGGTCGTAGCAGGTGATGCTGACACCCGTGCGGGCAAGCTCGTTCTTAATCTCCACGTTCGGGGTGAAGATCACCCGTCGGCTCGTGATCAGGCCCGATCCCACTAAGTTCACGTCGCTCACCGAGGTGGCACGCAAGCCGAAGCGCATACAGCCCAGTCCTGGGATCGCCACGGAATGGCCCTCAGTGGCCCACGCCTTGATCACCTCGCCGATCGCCTCCCACGCCGCGTTGATGCTCCCCTTGGCGATGCCGCTACGGGTGGCCGCCTCCTGGATCACCTTGCTCTGCGGGAGCTTGCTATACAACTCGGCCTGCATCACATAGGCCCACTTCTCCACGTTCTTGTCGAACGACACGTTGCGCTCGACCGCTTTCACTTTGATACTCATAGCTGAAAAAGTTAAAGTTAAAGGGTTAGACATTAAAGGATGATAATCAATCACAATGCAAAGATACAACCTCCTTCCCACATCGCCAATACTTGTCCCGCATTTGATGCGCTCTTGTCCCAGATCGCCACGCCCCCTTCAGGGATATATGCAAAATTAAAGCGGGTAACAGGTAACAAGGTAACATACACGGCAAGGGGCCACCTTTCTCGCCTGCTTTTCTCCTGTAGCCATTTGGAAAAGTGGCGGAAAATTCGTTCTTTTGCCACCGTAACCAACAAAACTCATTAACTATGGCAAATTACATCAATCCTTTTACGGACATTGGCTTCAAACGTATCTTTGGGCAGGAACTTTCCAAGCCGCTTTTGATCGACTTCCTGAATAACCTGTTGATCGGCGAGAAGCGGATCGTCAACCTCAAGTTCCTCGACAAGGAACTGCCTCCTGTGTTCGTGGATGACCGCTCGCTGATCTATGACATCTATTGCGAACTGGATGACGACGAGAAGATCATCGTGGAAATGCAAAACTGCGAGCAGTCCTACTTCAAGCGGAGGAGCATCTACTACGTCTCGGAGGCCATCGCCCGACAAGGGGAGAAAGGACCGAAATGGCAGTATGACATCAAGGGTGTCTATCTGATCGCCTTCCTGAATTTCCGAAGGCCGGATATCGGCGAGGAGTTCCGGACGGACGTGATGCTGATGAACAAGAAGAGCAAGGAGATTTTCTCCGATAAGCTCCGACTGGTCTATTTACAGCTACCCCTCTTCGAGAAAGGGGTGGATGAATGTGAGAATGATTTTGATCGTTGGATTTATGTATTGAAGAATATGGAAACGATAAAGCGATTGCCGTGGGCGGCACAAAACTCAGTATTTCAGAAGCTGGCAGAGATAGCGGATGTCAGCTCGCTGACCAAGGAGGAGCGTCTCTACTACGATGTGGCCCTCCGCAAGTATCGTGACACCCTCTGCGTATTGGAAAGCGCTGAGCAACGAGGGCTAAAGAAGGGGCGTGAGGAAGGATTAGCCAAAGGATTGGCCAAAGGGCGTGCAGAAGGACGCTTAGAGATTGCTCGCAACATGAAAGCGGATGGAATGTCCATTGAGCTGATTCAGAAATACAGTGGCCTCTCCCCTGAGGAGATTGCTCAACTATAACCTCATACGGAGAAAGAACTGGACAAGAGGCGTAAAGAATTCGAAGAGGCCATTATAGCATTCCATCAGGTTTGGGGAAGGTTGGCAAGGGAAAAGCGCCTACTACGGGGAGGAAAAAATTTTTCCCTCACGTGGAAAAAATGGAAATGTTGCCTTGTTACCTGTTACCCGCCTAAATTTTGTATATACCCGGATTTTTCACCCTGAGCTGACCTCCCCCGATCTGCTTCCCCTCTATAGGCCTTTAGCGGAGGAGTCGATCGGGATTGGCCACCTCCACCCCACCTTTTCCTTTTCCTCTTTCTCTATCTTTCTCTCTCTTCTTCTCTATCTATTCTTTAGGAAGGATATGTATTACTACATATCGCGCGCGCACGATATACTGAAAGTAAGGTAACGGGTAACAAGGCAACATTTCCGCTCAACCGCCTTCAGGGATATATGCAAAATCAAAGCGGGTAACAGGTAACAAGGCAACATTTCCCCGGCTCAACCGCTGTCAGGGCAATCCGAACAATTTGTTATTTTTGCGACACAATTCCGCTTATCGCATTTATTTCGTATTTTTGCACATAAACATATCACAGAAATGGCAAATTTATGGAACTGCCCAAAGTTATCAATAACATATCCGAGCGAGTGATAGATGACCTCCAGACAAAGTTGTCTGAAGGCTCGACGGTGTCAGTTGCAGCCGCTTCGTTCTCTATCTATGCCTTTGAGGCTTTGAAGGAAGAGCTGGAGCAGGTAGATGAACTACGTTTCATCTTCACTTCACCGACTTTTATTAAAGACAAGGTTAAGAAGGAAAAGAGAGAGTTCTATATCCCCAAGTTGAATCGTGAGCGTAATCTGTATGGTTCTGACTTTGAAGTCAAGCTGCGCAATAAACTGGAGCAGAAAGCCATTGCCAAAGCGTGTGCCAACTGGATCAGGCAAAAGGTGAAATTCAAATCCAATGCCTCACAGGAGGCCATGGGTGGTTTCCTGCATGTGCAGAATGACAAGCCATCTGTCTATGTACCCTTCAATGAGTTTACGACGACGGAATTAGGCTGTGAGCGTGGAAACACGGTTTATTCGATGGTCAACGTCATGCCATCGCCTCTTGCAGCGGAATACTTGAAAATTTTCAACGAGCAATGGCAGAACGCTGACAAGTTCAAGGACGTGACCGGTCAGGTGCTGGAATACATTGAAACCGTGTATAACGAGAATGCCCCCGAGTTCATCTACTTCATCACGCTCTACAACATCTTCAACGAGTTTCTGGAAGACATCAGTGAAGACGTGCTGCCTAATGAGGCCACGGGATTCAAGAACAGCGTCATCTGGAACAAGCTCTATAATTTCCAGAAGGATGCCGCCCTTGCCATCATCAACAAGCTCGAAAAGTATAATGGCTGCATCCTGGCCGACTCGGTGGGTCTGGGCAAGACCTTCACCGCCCTGTCGGTTATCAAGTATTACGAGAACCGCAACAAGTCGGTGCTTGTGCTCTGTCCGAAGAAGCTCTACGACAACTGGAGCACCTTCAAGACCAACTACAAGAACAATCCGCTGGTGGCAGACCGCCTGCGGTATGACATTCTTTTCCATAGCGACCTCAGCCGTGAGCGTGGCATGTCGGCAGGTATTGACCTTGAACGCATCAACTGGGGTAACTACGACCTGATAGTCATTGACGAAAGCCACAATTTCCGCAATGGTGGAAACGTCGATGATGAGGAACTTGACTCGGACCTCGACAACGGGGAACCTCGCAAGGAAAACCGCTATCAGAAGTTGATGAAAAAGGTCATCCGTGCCGGTGTGAAGACAAAGGTCTTGATGCTCAGCGCTACACCCGTCAACAACCGTTTCAACGACCTGAAGAACCAGCTGCAGCTGGCCTACGAGGGTCATGCCGAACAGATCAATGAAGCGCTGGACATCGACCGCAGCATCGACGACATCTTCCGTAGTGCGCAATATGCCTACAACCGATGGTCAAGACTCGAACCCGAGCATCGCACCACGCAGAGGCTGCTCGACGAGCTCAGTTTCGACTTCTTCGAATTGCTCGATGCTGTCACCATCGCCCGCAGCAGAAGCCATATCGTGAAGTATTACGACACCAAAGACATTGGTAAGTTCCCCACTCGACTGGCTCCCATCTCACGTCGTCCGAAACTCACCGACCTCAACGAGAGCATCACCTTCAGCGACATTTCCGAACAGCTCAACAACCTGAATCTGAGTATCTATACTCCTTCGCTCTATATCTTCGACAGCGTGAAGGAAGACTATGAGATGAACATGGAGGGATCCGGTCTTTCTATTGACGGACGTGAGAAGGGATTGCGCAAATTGATGGCCACAAACCTCCTGAAACGCTTGGAGAGCAGCGTTAATTCTTTCCGCTTAACATTGACCCGAATCACCGAATACATCGAGCAGACGCTCGCAATCATTGACCGACACGAAAAGCATGGAACGATCGACATGACCTCTTTCACCGACGACCTGGACAGTGTTGACAGCGAGAATGACCCATTCGTAGGCAAAAATTCGAAGATCAACCTGAGGGATATCGATGTGGTGCGCTGGGCGAACGACCTGCGTCACGACCTGGAGATTCTGAAACTCCTGCTCCTGATGCTGAAGGATATCACCCCTGCCCACGACTGCAAGTTGCAGATGCTTGTCTCGGACTTGAAGCAGAAGTTCCAAAGTCCCATTAACGAAGGCAACAAAAAGGTGCTCATCTTCACTGCCTTTGCCGACACGGCCGACTATCTCTATGAGCAGTTGGCCGAACGCATCAAGGCGGAGACAGGCCTGAACGTGGGTTTGATCACAGGAACCACCGACGGCCGATGCACCATCCCCAAGTTCCCGATGTCGTTCAACAATGTGCTGACCTACTTTTCTCCCCGATCAAAGGATCGAGCGAAACTGTTCCCAAAAGCTACGGAGGAGATTGACGTGCTAATTGCTACCGACTGTATCTCCGAGGGGCAGAACCTGCAGGATTGTGACTATCTCATCAACTACGACATCCATTGGAACCCCGTGCGCATCATTCAGCGCTTCGGACGTATCGACCGCATCGGAAGCCAGAACGAGGCGATTCAGCTCGTGAACTATTGGCCCGACATCGAGCTGGACAAGTATATCGAGCTGAAAGGGCGTGTGGAAAGCCGTATGAAGGCCACTGTGCTCACATCCACTGGCGACGACAACCTGCTGTCGGCAACCGAAAAGGGCGATCTGGAATACCGCAAGAACCAGCTGAAGAAACTACAGGAGGAGGTCGTGGACATCGAGGACATGGACACGGGTATCAACATCATGGACCTCGGTCTTAATGAGTTCCGTCTCGACCTGCTTAGCTATATCAAGGAGAATCCGGATGTGGAACATGCCCCGTTTGGCATGAACGCCGTGGTCGGGCCTACCGACCTGGCAAAGCCCGGTGTGATATACATTCTGAAGAACAGGAACGCAGGTGTCAATATCGACAAGATGAACCGCCTCCATCCGTTCTACATGGTCTATCTGGCCGACGATGGCACAGTCATTTGCGACCATCTACAGCCCAAGAAACTGCTCGACGTGATGCGCCATGTATGCAAAGGGCAGGACAAGCCGGACAAAGCACGCTGTGCCATCATCAACAAGGAAACGTGCGACGGCAGGAAGATGCAGCACTACAGCGACCTTCTTGCCAAGGCCATCGACAGCATCATCACGGTCAAAGAGGAATCGGACATCGACTCGCTCTTCTCCGTGGGCGAGACAACAGCCCTCTGGGGAGAGGTCAAAGGGTTGGACGATTTTGAGTTAATCACCTTCTTGATAATACGATAGCTTATGATCGACCTAAAGTTTCCTCCAAGCACGAAAGTGGACAAGCCTGTGCCTAAAACGGCTTTCTACAAGCATCTGGAAGTGAATGCCAAGATGAAGCAGCACTTCGTGGATGACGTGGCAAGCATTCATTGGCTCTACAAGCTGGCTCCCTCCACTATTCCTGTGGAGGATGGCAAGCTGGTGCATGAGATTGTGTTTTTCTCTGCGCAGCTCAAATCAAAAGAGTGTCCGGATGATGTGTTTCTCTTCATAGACACCCACATGCCTCGCCATGTGGTGTTCGTGCTCGAATATGAGGGAAAGGTAAAGTTGCTGCTCAACTATAAGGAATGGCTGGACGAAAAGGCTGGCACCTTCAAGATAGTCAAGTCTTTTACATCAGATTGGCTCAACGAGAGCGAGTTGACGCTTCCAGTCAATGGGCTTTCGATGGATGCTATCTACGAAACAATGGCTGGCTCCGTTTCCGGCTTTGGCACCAACACTGCTGCCGACACTCGACGCATCATTGCCATCGAGCATGAAATAGCAACCAAGCAGAAGCTCGCGGAGGCACTGCAAAAGAAAATCCGCAAAGAAAAGCAGTTTGCCCGACAAGTGGAGATGAACACCGAGGCAAGGGCACTGAAAAGAGAAATCGGAAGACTGAAGGAAGAACTGAAAAAGTGCAGACAGGAATGACTTTTTCTCAAGAATAATAGCTCTTTAGCTCACGCTGAAGCAGCATTCTCGGCTCGGCATAGCAATCAAGCGAACTTGTTGCTCTGCTCGCCTCGTCGCTCTTTGACTTGATTACATACCGAAAATAACGAGAAATCCGCCTAATACTTGGTGGAATCAATTTTTATTGTACTTTTGTCGCAAAAACAAAATTAAAGAAAGGGAAAACAATTATGCAGACAACAGCAAATATTGAGAATGTTAGTATAAGTATTCCCATTAGCGACCTCTCCTTCCTCAGGACATTGTCGAAAAAGATGGGGTGGACGATAAAAAGACCACTAAAAAGTGGAATAGACCGAGCTCTTGACGACATCAAGGCAGGCAGAGTATATGAGGCAAAAAGTGTTGACGACCTGTTTGAGCAACTGGAACAATGAAATACAGGATCAAATACTCCAGCACATTCAAAAAGTCATATAAACTATGTAAGCGTCGAGGCTACGATATGGCTAAACTGAAGGAGGCCATCGCAATTCTTGAAAGCCAAGGTGAGCTGCCTCCCAGATACCGACCTCATATCCTCTCCGGCAGACATGCAGGAAAATGGGAGTGTCACATAGAATCCGACTGGCTTCTTGTTTGGATTCAGGAAAACGACACGATGACGCTTCTCTTCCTTGATACAGGAACTCATTCAGACGTATTTTAATTCTCGTCCCGCAGGTCTTTATGTCACCTGCGGGATTTTTGTTTTCGGTATTTGTAATTCATGTGATTGGACAAAGTGAAATGGCTGAAAACAAAAATAGATAAACAAGAATATGAACAAGGACATTAGACATTTGGATTTGAATACTCCTGACGGAGCGCAGCTCAACCTTGATGCGCTCTATCAGATAGCTCCTTCGTGCTTCACGGAGGCAGCTGACCCCAAAACGGGGGAGGTAAAGCGTGTTGTTAACTTTGACGTTTTGCGCCAGTTACTGGGCGATGATGCAGTAGAGGATGCTCCTGAGGCCTACGAGTTCAACTGGGTGGGCAAGCAGGCGGCTCGTGGCGAAGTGTTGCGCCCAATCCGCAAGACGCTCCGTCCTGTCAAGGAGGATAGCGTGGATTGGGACAATACGCAGAACCTCTATATCGAGGGCGACAACCTCGAAGTGCTGAAACTGCTCCAAAAGTCGTATCTCGGTAAGGTGAAGATGATTTATATCGATCCGCCTTATAATACGGGGAATGACTTCGTGTATCACGATGACAGTAGTCGTTCTCAGGAAGAAGAAGATTTGGCTGCAGGTAATATAGACGAATTAGGCAATCGATATAGAAAGAATACTGACGCTAATGGAAGATTCCATTCAGAATGGTGTTCAATGATTTATGCAAGGTTAATGGTTGCCAGAAGTCTTTTGAGTGATGATGGCGTAATCCTCATAAGTATTGATGATTGTGAGCAAGAACATATAAAAGCTATATGCGATGAAATTTATGGTAGCAGAAATCGGATTTCCACTTTTGCCTGGAATTGTTCTACCGCTGGAGGTATTAGGCCAAAGCATGTAAGTAAAACACATGAATACATCTTTGCCTACGCTAAAGATATAGACAATATACCTATGCTTTGGGCACCTCTTTCTGAAGGTGCGCAGAAAATGTATAATGAAAAAGATGAGAAAGGACTCTTTAGATCAAAAGAGTTTGTTTTCAAAAATTCATCAACGAACGAGAATCAAAAATATTGGATTACTTGTCCTGATGGTACAAAGGTAAAACCAAGACAAGGATATATTTATAGATTTGTCCCAGAAACATTTGAGGAAGCAAAAAATAGTAATCTCGTTTTGTTCAAGACGACATCAAATTCAAGCACTCTGATAGATGAGAATGGGCAACCTGCAAAGTGGAATATTTTTATTAAGAAGTATTTCGGTGATGGATTGGGATGCCCATCAAGTCTATTGCCTAAAGACATTATAAGTATGTATAATAAAGGCACTCAGGATGTTCAGGATTTGTTTGATGGGAATCGGGTATTTGAGAATGTGAAGCCAGTGTCTTTAATTCATTATTTTACACGGGTTTTCTCCTCAAAAGAAGATGTTTGTTTAGATTTCTTCTCAGGATCTGGTACAACCGCTCATGCCATTATGCAACGTAATTCCGAAGACCAAATGAATAGAAAGTTCATTCTGGTTCAGCTTCCAGAAGAAACTCCAGAAGACAGCGAAGCCTACAAAGCAGGCTATAAGAACATCTGCGAAATCGGCAAGGAGCGCATCCGCCGTGCCGGAAAGAAAATCAAGGAGGAGTCCCCTCTGACCGCACAAGACCTTGATACAGGCTTCAGAGTCTTCCGTGTGGATAGCAGCAACTATGAAGAGGTGGAGCATACTCCAAAAGAGTGGAATCAGGATCAACTTGACCTCTTCTTGAATAACATCAAGGCAGACCGCACAGACCTTGACCTGCTGTTTGGCTGCATGCTCAACTGGGGCGTACAGCTATCGTTGCCAATGACTACTGAAGAAGTGGATGGCAAGATGATCTACACCGTCAACGAAGGAGATCTGGTGGCTTGCTTTGCCGAAAAGGTGACGGACAATGTGGTGAGGACCATGGCAGAGAAGCAACCTCTGCGCGTCATCTTCCGCGACAGCTGCTTTGAGCGCGATGCCGACAAGATCAATATCTACGAGACCTTCAAGCAGTTGTTGGACTGGAGCGATCAGGAGGTAGTCAAAAACATCAGAGTGATATAAGCCATGCAGATAAGATATAAACATCAGCGATTCCAAGCCGAAGCCGCACGTGCTATCGCCAACGCTTTCACGGGGCAGCCGAAGAGTGACGGGATGAGTGACCATACCGTTGACCAAGGCAAGAATAAGGGACTTTTTGCTCTCGCTGGTTTCGGCAACAAGCATGTCGTTCTCGCACGTGAAGCCGTCTGCGAGAATGTACGTGCCGTGCAGACCGAGCAGGGCTTGAAGCCTGTCGATTACCTGCAAGACTTGCAGGGTGTGGGCATGGCGTTCACCATCGAGATGGAAACGGGTACGGGCAAGACCTATACCTATATCAAGACCATGTACGAGCTGAACGAGCGTTATGGCTGGACAAAGTTCGTAGTGGTGGTCCCCAGCATAGCCATACGCGAAGGGGTGCTGAAGAGCTTTGAGAGTATGCAGGAGCACTTTGCCC
>JALFJR010000054.1 GCA_022775005.1 Parabacteroides sp. | reverse complement strand
ATCATCTTCGACAGGCGTGATGAGTTTGGCAGCCGCCGTCCTATCGATGTGCTCAGCCAGTGTCACCCGATCATGATCATCGATGAGCCTCAGAGTGTGCTGGGCGTGGATAAGGGCAACAAGACGCGCAAGGGATTGGCGCTGTTCAAACCCCTGTTCACCCTGCTCTATAGTGCTACGCACCGTAAGGACGACATCTACAACATGATGTACCGACTGGATGCCATCGATGCCTATAATCAGAAACTCGTGAAGAAGATTGAGGTGAAGGGCATCAGGCAGATAGGCTCTACGGCTACCAACGGCTACGTCTATCTGGAGGAGATCGTCATCAGCAAGGGTAACCCACAGGCGCGTATCAGCTATGACGTGAAGACTGCCACGGGCACTAAGCAGACAAGCAGAGTGGTGGGCGAAGGCTTCAATCTCTTTGACCAAAGTGGAGAGCTGAACGAGTATCGTAACAACTTCATCGTGGAGCGCATCGATGGTCTTGAAGGCACCGTCCGCCTTGTCAATGGCTTGGTGCTGCATGAGGGGGATGCCGTGGGTGCTGTTAACGAAGATTACTTGCGTCGTATTCAGATTCGCGAGACCATCCGTACCCACTTGGAGCGTGAACGTCAGCTGTTTGGGCAGAAGATCAAGGTGCTCAGCCTTTTCTTCATTGACCATGTGGATAGTTACCGCTTGTATGAGGGTCCGGAGACGAAAGGCAAGTTTGCCAAGATGTTTGAGGAGGAATACAGAAATGTAGTCTCTGAACTCCTGCCAACCTTTGGCGATGAGGCCTATCTGCGCTATCTCTCAGACCCGCGCAATGCAGCGGAGAAAGTGCATCAGGGCTATTTCTCGATGGACAAGAAGGGCAAGGCGGTTGAATCTGGCAACAAGGAGGGCGAAAACGAGGAACGAGCCTTTGACCTCATCATGAAGGACAAGGAACGCTTGTTGTCGCTGAAAGAACCAGTGCGCTTCATCTTCTCGCACTCTGCCTTGAAGGAGGGCTGGGACAATCCGAATGTGTTCCAGATATGCACCTTGAAGAACTCGGACAACGAGACAAAGAAGCGGCAGGAGGTGGGACGTGGCATGCGCCTGTGTGTGAACCAGAATGGAGAGCGGCAGGATGCCGATGTGCTGGGTGACCATGTCTTTGACACCAATATCCTCACCGTCATAGCCAGTGAGAGTTATGATGACTTTGCCAAGAAGCTACAGACGGAAATGGCTGAAGCGTGTGGAGACAGACCTGTCATCATCACTCCCAACCTCTTTGAGGGTAAGCCTTACACCAAAGCCGACGGAACCAACGAACGTTTTGACCTTGCGCAAGCACGAGCCATCTACAATGCCCTTATTCGTCAAGAGTATGTTGACGACGAGGGAGCGTTGACTGCGGAATATCACGAAGCTAAACGAAATGGTACTCTTGACTTTGGTAAGGTTAACGATTTGAAGGACGGAATCATAGCTGCTCTTGACACTGTATTTGACCCGTCTTCATTCAAACCTGATGATGGACGCAAGCCAAAGGCTGCAAAATTCCAGAAGGAGAACTTTGACAAGAAGGAGTTCCAGAATCTGTGGAAGCGCATTAACCAACGCACTTACTATCAGGTGAACTTCGACACGACAGACCTTGTGAAGAAGTCCATCAAAGCATTGGATGACAACCTGAAGGTGACTGAGATTCGCATCGTTGTGGAACGTGGCTCGCTCGATGGTGTCAAAGACAGGGAATCATTGGAAGCAGGTGTAGCCATGACCCAAGGCAAGAGCCGCACGATTCGTGTGACCGAGGCCGTTGGCAAGGGGGTGACCTACGACCTGATTGGCAAACTGGTCACAGCGACAGGCTTGACCCGTAAGACGATTGTCGAAATCCTGAAGGGCATTCAGCCTACGACCTTCCAGCTGTTCCAGCTGAATCCGGAAGAGTTCATCATTAAGGCTGGGTTGATCATCAACGACTGCAAGGCGCTGGCCGTTATTCAGTGCATCAGGTATGAGAAGTTGGAAGATCGGTTCTCGACCGACATCTTCACCGAGAATATGCTGCGAGGCAAGTTGGGCATCAACGCCATTGAGTCCACCAAGTCGCTCTACGACCTCGTGGTGCTCGACAGCATGGGTACGGAGAAGAACTTTGCAGAATCGCTGGAGCACGAAGATGACGTAGTGGTCTATACTAAGTTGCCCAACGGCTTCTATATCAATACGCCTATGGGCAAGTACAATCCCGACTGGGCAGTAGCCTTCAAGGAAGGAAGTGTCAAGCACGTCTATTTCGTGGCAGAGTCGAAGGGTAATGACCTCCAGGGGTCACAGCTCCGTGGCTCTGAGGATAGTAAGATTGAATGTGCCCGTCGCCATTTCAAAGCCATCAGCGACAACGGCTATATCTACGACGTTGCCAAGGACTACAAGAGTTTGTATGATATGGTGACAAAATAGTTTACCATGCACTTGACGAACTCAAGGCAATGGAGCGAGCAGCCCAAAATGTTGCCTTGTTACCTTGTTACCTGACTTTCTGTAGGTAGGTAACAAGGCAACATTTCCCCGGCTACGCCTCTGCTGTGAGTCCGTTCAGCCACTTGGCCAGCTCGTCCCTGAGCGTAGCGGTCAGCGGCCCATCAAACAGGGAGGTTTGCTGCCTTTGTGTATGCTCCTCCTGTAGTCGGATCAAAATAGACAACAGCTTGCCCAGAGCCTGCAACACGGAGATCCCCAACCGATCCGCGTTGTAGGTCATCTTCGTGCCGTCCATGAAGGTATGTTCCTGCTTGTTGCCCGTCTTACCGCCATACTCCACGATGGAAGCAATGTCTGGATTGCGTTTTTGCTCGTTCGGATCGAAGTTGAGGGGCTGACCATGATGCCCTTTCAGCTTGTATTCCTGGGCGGCATTCAGGCTGATGCCTATCTCCTCGAAGTAGCCCCCCAGCAGCCGGGCATCCTCAGCCATGTTGGGATAGTCAAACTCAAAATAGAGACTCTTCAACGCGATCCCTTGCTTGTATTTTTCCATCATGCACTTCCACACGTCCCTCGTGCCATAGTGGGGGCGGAAATTCACGTCGAGCTTATGGGGCTTGAGCAGCGCCTTGAAAGTGTCTTCGAAAATGTCCGCGACAGCTTGCGTGGATCGCTTTCGGGGAGTCCCGAAGGCTCCGTTGACCTCCACCAACAGCAGCTGCCTACCGTAGGTGTTGGCCAGAATCGCCAAGCAGGAGGGCTCGTTGATGTCATAACGCTTCTCCCACTCACGCTCGCTGGAGAGCAGCGTCTTGTTCTGCACACGCATCACGTAGAAGCCCTCACGGGCATAGAGCACGAGCGCCTTCAGGTAGGGCCGCGTCAGCTCGGCCTGCAGCCTATCACTCACGCCCTGACGCTTGCGCGCTTTCCGGCGCATCAACAGCAGCAGGTTCCCCTCCTTGAAGGGCACGCCCATCTTTGAGTCCATAGGGTAGTCCAACTTGTCGGCGGTCAGCATCCGGTCGATGATCTCTAAATGCTCCTCCATGGCCTGCAACGCTTCCGCTCTGTAAGCCTGTGCCTCACTCGTGAAAAATCCCTCTTCTACCGACAGCGGGCTGCACTGGTAGTTATATACCTCAAAATTCATCGCTTATCCAATTTTGTTGTTAGTCATGATGGTGCAGAAACGGTCAAAATGCGTCGTGTCATTGAAATAATCCTTGGAATAGAGCCTACCTCCTTCCTTTTCACCAATACGCTTTGCCAACGACTGGCCACCCCTGATCTTCGACGCGTAATAAACCGAAGGCACACGCCTGAATATCATTCCATAGACATTGAACAGCAGCCTCAGGTTGAACGGCTGCTCCAAGCTCTTTTGGCTCATCCGGCTGACGAACCATTCATCCAGCAGCAATACCTCCCAGATGGACTCAAAAAGGGCCTCATTGGCGATGATGCCGGCCTCGTAGGCTTTTTTCTTATACCGCTCCACGATGGTTCGCAACTCCTCGCTCCAATTCTTTTGCTGGAGGATATCCACGCCAAACTCCACGACCTTGCCCTTCGCTTCGTTGGCATCGCCATCTTGATCAATGACCCGTATCAACCGGCGAAGATCCTCCATCAGCGCGGCCTCCTGCTTGGCTCTCTCGCCCACCAATCGCACGATGGCTCGGATAATCTCCCTGTGCGGGTTCTTCTCTTGATCACGCTCGGCCTTGATGAGCCTAAGGGCGAAGAGGATCAAGACGCACATCTGCGTGCGCACAGGATGCTTGGAGATGCCTTCGTAGGCTTTCTCTGGGTTTGGGAGCCAATCGATCAAGTAGCTGTCACGCAACTCACCCTCCACGCCAAGTAGCCGTTCCCGGAGTTTCTCGGTCTCTTCCCAGATTTCCCGTAAGGTAAGTCCATCCCGATCCGTTTCGATCTGTCGGATGGCAAACACGGCGTTCTGATACTGCACATCCTTCAAGAAGTCATGCGCTTTCTGAGTCTGCATTTCATTGTTTTCATCTGCTTTCATGGCTCCTTAGTTTATGCTGATTCACGTTTCACAAAAGTAGTCTTTTTTTGTGATTCGGTGCAAACGCATGTATAAAAAATGTGCAAACAAGGTGCAAATCGTTTCGGGCGGTTTGCACCTTTGTTGTATAAAGCTATGTAGCAACTGATTAGGGGTGCAAAAAAGTAGAAAACCGGGGGGCTTGGAGGGTTGGATCTTGCACCCGCTTCTTCGCATCGTAAAATTCTAAATAATTGATACGATGGAAGTTAAGAAACAGCATTTACAACCCGTCCTCCCCGAGGACTTCAAAGACATGGAGGGTCTGCAGCGTGCAGCCCACGAAGGAAGACTTTTTATAGTGCCCCCTACCCCATCAGCCGATACTACCGAGCAGCGGATTGCCGAGATCCTGGCCTATGTGGATCGCCTCTCTCCCTATGCGCTGAACGCTGAGGTGCATGAGATCTGGGTCTCCATTCTGCATGATGAGCAGCTACAGCCGCTCTTTTTCCTCACTCGCTACAGCCGGACACGTGGACAGGTGAACTGGTATCGGGTGACCGCAGTGGTCTGCTTGCTGCACGAGCAGGGGGTCTATCAGCAGGAGGTGTCGGCCGTGCAGCTGCATTGCACGCTCGAAGGCACCCAGCATCGCACCAAGCATTACAGCGGGATGAGCCGCTACCTGCTCGATCAGCCCGAAATCCGGGTGGTCAAACGGATTCTGCGCCAATTCGGACAGTAAACCGAGCGCCTCCGTTTACACGGAGGCCTCCCCGTATCTTTGCAGCAGAGATTTAGAAATCAACATTTTAAAACAGCAAGAAGATGAAACAAGTTTTCAGAGTGGTTCAACAAACCCAGGCCGTCAGCGTGCAACGCCAGGACGGCACACAGACGCAGAAATGCACCTTGGTTCTTCAGGAACTTGGAGGTAAGTATGAGAATGCTTTCGCGGCTACGCTCTTAGGCAACATGGCCTCGCTGAAGTTCTATCCGAACGACGTGGTCTTTGCCTGCCTGCGCTTCACGGTCCGAGAGTATAACCAGCAGCTCTACATGGACTGCATGGTGCAGGATATTGTCAAACTGAGTACAAACAACGCATTTTAATTTAAACCGTATGGAGAAAATGATCTTTCCGGACAGTCCACAATCCCTGTTGTGGAGGAAGTTGACAGCCAAGCAGCAGGCTGAGGTTGCTGCCGTGTTTCGCCACCTGAAGAAGCCGTCGCAGGTCAAGCTGTGCAGCGCACTGACCGACTACATCTATTTCGGGAACCTGCCCGAATTTGCGCAAGATGATTGGATGTTGGCCGCAGTCTTTGTCTTCTTGACCAGCTACGGCATGGAGGAGAAGGCTCCTTGGCGCATTGAACCCCGCATGTATAACTAACAAACAGATAGCTTTATGAGTACTGAAATTTTTGCTACGGAGTTGACGCAGGCTCCTATCGTGATCGACACCAACGAATCGACCGACCGCTTCCGGGCACGGGTCTATCAGATGCCTTCGGGCACGATCGTCGCCATCCCCATCAGGGAGGGTAGCCGTGGCCCGCTCTACACCGAGCAGCTGACCTCTACGAAGCATGGCAAGCTGCGCACCACCTCGAAGCACTACCACCTGTCGTTCGACATCCCCCTCTCCGAGGGGCTCGACTATGCGGGTCGCTGCGTGGAGGAGGAGATCGCTCATTTCATCCAATACATGAAAACCAATGCGTAACGGGATGATGAACGACGACTCGATCCAGTTATTTCCCACGGAGGAGGGCTCCCAGAGCCTTCCCCCTACTCCCGAACGCAACGAGGAGGAGACCGACGAGGTGAAGACTCCGCAGTACAAGCTGCCGAAGGACAAGGATCAACCCGTGGTGATCCGTGAGTTGATGCACAACGCACCCGCAGCCTTCAAGGTGCCTACCTTTTTCGCGGCTGTCACCTGCCTCAGCTGCGTGGCCACTCGCATACGGGTCTATTACCTCTACGATGGCCAAAACGAGCACGCCCTGCTGCTGCAAACCCTCATCGAGGGTGAGCAGAGCTCTGGTAAGTCTTTCGCACGCAACAACGTGGAGAAGGTGATCATGGCGCATCTGAAGCGACGTGACGACGAGCAACGCCGTCAGGAGCAGGCCTATCGGGAGCTGAAGCAGACGGCCTCGAAAACCGAGAAGCTGCCCGATCCGCCACGTACCGTCATCCGCACCTGCCCGATCTCGATCTCGATCGCCCAGCTGATCAAGCGTGCCGACGCTCCGCAGCGTTACTTCGGTACACCCTTGACGCTCTGGTCGTTCACTGATGAGTTGAGCGCAGCCGTGGAGAGCAACAAGCGTGCCTTCTCCAACATCAAGACGATCGCCCGCACCAGCTACGACCTGCACAGCACCTATGGGGTGGACTATCTGAGCGACAATGCCTATTCGGCCACGGTCGATATTCTGCAATGCTCGCTCTACTTGGCCACGCCAAGCGCTGTGGATGCCTATGCCGACAAGGGGTTCATCGAGGGAGGTGGCGTGACCCGTAGCATCCTCATCCGGCTTATGGACGCTTTGGGTGAGGAGGCTCCCCTCTTCAAGATGCTCACCGAGCAGCAACAGGCCACGATCGACGAGATGCTCGAACGGATGGATGCCGATGTCTATAACGAGGCCGAGGGCACCATCCAGCCTGAGCTGTTCATCGACATGCAATGGCTGTTCCCGACCGTCCATGCGTGGTGCGAGGAGCAACGCCGTCAGACCCTGCGCTCCGGAAGCCGTGCCCATAACACCTTCTTCAAGCGCTCGTCGGTCTCCGCGTTCCGCATCGCCACCCTCTGCGCCTATCTCTATGGGTTGGAGGCGGGCTCGCAACAGCTCTCTACCAAGCACCGCAAACGGGTGAAGCAGATCTACCTCTTCGCAGCCCAATACATCCTCGACTCCATGCTCAGCCGATGGGGCAAGCGGTACGAGGAGCTGACACAGCAGCGCATCCAGGGCGAGAGCCGGGTGAGAGTGCCCCTCTTCGACCAGCTGAGCCAGACCTTCACCCGTGACCAGCTCGACGAGCTGATCAAGCGGTTGGAGATCAGCACACCCTCCCGCATCTTCCTCAGCAAGTGGAAGGCCAAGGGGTGGATCGAGGAAACCCAGAAGTATGTCTATCAAAAACTGGCTTAAGATGTTGACCGCATCCGACATACAGAAGCTCCGTGACCTTCCGATCGAGCGGGTCGCCGAGCGGTTAGGGCTCTCCGTCAGTCGAGGGCGGGCACGTTGTCCCTTCCATGATGACAGCCATCCCTCGCTGATGTTCCGGAGAGGTAAGAACTCCTATCGTTGCTTCGTCTGCGGAGCCCACGGTTCGGGACCGATCGACTTGGTGATGCGGTATCTGGGCAAGTCCTTCGTCGAGGCCTGCCATTGGCTGGCTGACGCGCACAACGTGATCGTGGCCGCACAGCGACAAGCGCCTCAGCCCCCCGTGAAGCGCACCACTCCGCAGATCGACCTGGTCCATCTGGAAAGCCTGATCGCTCATCCCGTGCTGATCCCCGAGGCCGTCTGCTTCCTCTTCGAGCAGCGAGGCATCCGTGAGGAGGTGGTCGGTCGGCTGGGCTTGAGCAGCATCGCTCACCCGGTGCCTATGACCCGCAACCTGAACGACGGTTGGTTTAACGCCCCCGCCTTGCTCATCCCCTATCGGGACGTGGAGGGTCGTTTGCTGAGTGTGCAGGCTCGCTACTTAGGGAAGGAGCCAGAGAAACCCCGTTTCCAGTTTCCCAAGGGGGCTATCTGCGGGATCTACAACCTCCCGGAACTGCGACAGCTGCAGGAGGGCGAGGCGCTGTTCCTCACGGAGGGCTGCTCCGACTGTTGGGCGATGCTGAGCGCAGGCCATAAGGCGATCGCCATCCCTTCTGCCACGCTGCTGAAGACCCAAGATCTGCAGCTGCTCCATCGGCTGAACAGGAAACAGGCATCGCTCAATCTTCACATCTGTCCGGATCGGGACGCACCGGGGGAGCGACTCTATGTGGAGCTAAAGGAGCATTTCCCGCAACTGGTCCGCCACCAGCTGCCCGAGGGTTACAAGGACTTCGGCCAGTGGTGGGCAGCACAAAATGTTGCCTTGTTACCTGTTACCCGCTAAAAAAATGTATATACGTATTCCTATTTCATTCTTTCTATCCATGATTATATCCATTCAAAGAATCCTCACAAAAGGTGAACTCACTGAAGGTCACCTCGTTATAGATGGTCGCCAAATTTGCGACACGTTAGAGAACAGCCAGGCCTGCCTGAAAACGGGGCGTAGCTATCCGCTCTGCCTCGTGAAATGCCGTCAATTCGGGCGCAAAATGATCTGCGTAGGCAAGAAACAGGCGTGCGAGGCCTGCGTGAAGCAGCAGGAGGTGAGCTACAACACCTGCCTGCCCCGCTGCTGCACGCTGCTGAAGCCGGGCAACGGCATCCATGGTCGCCGGGAGGGGCATATCTTGGTCGGCACCCGTGGGGCTCGTGGCCTGCTGATCCATCCTCGTATGGCCTTCGACACCCTCTATGGGCGCATCCGCAAAAGCCTCGAAAGGGGCCATTCCGTCACGCTCGAAGTCAAGGAGGATAGGCTATGAGACTGCTGCTATGCCTCCTGTTCTGCACCCTCCTCACGGGGTGCGGAACGCAGCGGAAACTTCCCGTCGTGGAGCGGGTCATGAGAGACACCGTGCAGGTCACGAACGTCAAGCAAGACAGCGTCTTCATCTATCGGGATCGCACGGTGGATCGCTCGCACGACACGGTGTATATCAACGACCGGAGCGTGGCCTATCGCTACCGACGGCTCACCGACACGATCCGCATCCATCAGGTCGATTCCATCCCGGTGATCCGGGAGGTGGAGGTGGTGCGTGAGGTCGCACGCACGCCTTGGTATGCCAAACTCTTGGCCGCTGTGGGGCTCATCGTCCTCCTCCTATTTCTCCTGCGGTTTAAATCATTCATTCATTAAAATTCATTGTTCATTCAAATGCGTATGCGACAAACAACAGATTATCAAATAAATGTAGGGACGCAACGTGTTGCGTTAGCCAGCGGGCAACTGACCCCTCATTTCTCCGTGGAAGAATTTGCCCGCTCGGCCACCGCCGACCGCCTTGGCATCGACAACCGGGTGCCAGCGGCCCTCATCCCCCATCTCAAAACGCTCTGCGAGGTGGTGCTCGAACCTTTGCGGGCTTTCGCCGGCAAGCCGATCGTGATCAGCAGTGGCTATCGCTGCCCAGCCCTCAACCAAGCGGTTGGGGGCGCGTCGCAGAGCCAGCACCTGCGTGGCGAGGCGGCCGACCTGCACCTGCCCTCCACCGCCGAGGGGCGCACATGGTTTCGCTGGCTGATGGACAACACCACCTTCGATCAGCTGATCTGGGAGCACAACCGCCAGGGCACCTGTTGGATCCACGTCTCTTGCAAGGCCGACCCCCGTCAGAACCGGAATCAGGTCCTCCGGGCGCGATGAGTCCCCGGCAAGCGTTTCATTCATTTTTTCGCCGCATTTCTTTCGTGCTACGAGAAAAAACCGTACCTTCGTGCGTATTTTTGGATGAGTGAGAGATTTAGTGTAATAAATATATATCTAAATGATTGATCAAGACAGAATTATAAAGATTAACATTGAAGAGGAGATGAAAACCGCCTACATTGATTATTCAATGTCGGTCATTGTTTCTCGTGCCCTTCCCGATGTTAGGGATGGTTTTAAGCCGGTTCATCGCCGCATATTATTCGGTATGAACGAACTGGGTAATACCTCCGACAAACCTTATAAAAAGTCTGCGAGAATCGTCGGCGAGGTGCTCGGTAAGTACCACCCGCACGGCGACTCTTCTGTCTATTTCGCCATGGTGCGTATGGCGCAAAAGTGGGCCATGCGTTATTGCTTGGTGGATGGACAAGGAAACTTCGGCTCCGTGGATGGCGACAGCCCCGCAGCGATGCGTTACACTGAGGCGCGCCTGAGCAAGCTGGCCGAGGAGATGCTGCGCGACATCGACAAGGAGACCGTTGACTTCCAATTGAACTTTGATGATACGTTGAAGGAGCCGACCGTGCTGCCTACCCGCATCCCGAACCTGCTGGTGAACGGAGCCTCGGGTATCGCCGTCGGCATGGCGACCAATATGCCGACCCACAACCTGAGCGAGGTGCTCGACGGCTGCGTGGCCTACATCGACACCAAGGGCGATATCGACGTGACGGGGCTGATGCAGTTCATCAAGGCCCCCGACTTCCCGACGGGAGGCACGATCTATGGCTACGGGGGCGTGAAAGAGGCCTTCGAGACCGGTCGCGGGCGCATCGTGATCCGGGGCAAGGCGGAGATCGAGGTGGAAAACAGCCACGAGAAGATCGTGATCAGCGAGATCCCCTATGGCGTGAACAAGGCGGAGCTGATCAAAGACATCGCCAACTTAGTGAACGAGAAGCGATTAGAGGGCATCTCCAACGTCAACGACGAGACCGACCGCCAGGGTATGCGCATCGTCGTCGATGTGAAGCGCGACGCCAACGCCAGCGTGGTGCTCAACAAACTGTATAAAATGACGGCGCTGCAGTCATCGTTCAGCGTCAACAATATCGCCTTGGTGGACGGGCGGCCCAAGCTGCTCAACCTGAAGGATTTGATCAAGGCATTCGTGGATCATCGCCACGAGGTGGTGATTCGCCGTACGAAGTTCGACCTGCGCAAGGCGGAGGAGCGGGCCCACATCCTGGAGGGATTGATCATCGCCTCCGACAACATCGACGAGGTGATCGCCATCATCAAGGCATCCAAGAGCCCGCAGGAGGCTATCGATCGGCTGAAGGAGCGCTTCTCGCTCTCCGACGTCCAGGCCCGGGCCATCGTGGAGATGCGCCTGCGCCAGCTGACAGGGCTGGAGCAAGACAAGCTGCGCGCCGAGTATGAGGAGATCGAGAAGTTGATCAACTACTTGAAGGAAATCTTATCCAACGACGATCTTTGCATGAAGGTAATCAAAGACGAGCTGCTGGAGATCAAGGCCAAATGGGGCGACGAGCGCAAGACCGACATCGTCTATGCCTCGGAGGAGCTGAACCCGGAGGATTTCTATTCCGACGACGAGATGATCATCACCCTCTCGCACATGGGCTACATCAAGCGGACACCGCTCAGCGAGTTCCGTGCGCAGGGCCGAGGGGGCGTAGGCGTCAAGGGATCGGAGACCCGCGACGAGGACTTCGTGGAATATATCTACCCCGCCTCCATGCATGCCACGCTGCTCTTCTTCACCGCGAAGGGGCGCTGCTACTGGCTGAAGGTGTATGAGATTCCCGAGGGGGCGAAGAACGCCAAGGGGCGCGCCATCCAGAACCTGCTCAACATTGAGGCGGACGACAAGATCCAGGCCTTTATCCGCGTGAAGAACCTGACGAGAGACACGGAGTTCATCAACTCGCACTACCTGCTCTTCTGCACCAAGCGAGGCATCATCAAGAAGACGCTGTTAGAGGCCTACTCACGGCCTCGCCGAGACGGCGTGAACGCCATCTCGCTGCGTGAGGACGATGGATTGATCCAGGTCTGCATGACCAACGGCGACAACGAGGTGATCATCGCCAACCGCAACGGGCGGGCGATCCGCTTCCACGAGAGCACCGTGCGTGAGATGGGACGTACCGCCACCGGCGTGCGTGGCATGACGCTCGACGAGGACGGCTCAGACGAGGTGGTAGGCATGATCTGCATCAAGGACAAGGAGAAGGAGACCGTGCTGGTCGTTTCGGAGCAGGGCTATGGCAAGCGCTCGTCGATCGACGACTACCGCATCACCAACCGAGGCGGCAAGGGCGTGAAGACCATCAACATCACCGAGAAGACGGGCAAGCTCGTGGCGATCAAGAACGTCACCGACGAGAACGACTTGATGATCATCAACAAGTCGGGCATCACGATCCGCCTCAACGTGGCCGATCTGAACGTGATCGGACGGGCTACGCAGGGCGTGCGCCTGATCAACTTAGAGAAGCGCAACGACGAGATCGCCTCCGTCTGCAAGGTGCTCTCGGAGAGCGAGGAGGAGCAGGTGGAGAACCCGGAGGGCCAACCCGAGGGGCAGCCGGATGAGCAGGCATAGCGAATAAACTATTGACAGAGCATATTATAGTATTAATTTCAAAAAAGGAAAGACGATGAAAAAAGTATTGTTATCAATGGCACTCTGCGCCGCGGCTACCGCTGCATTCGCGCAGAAAAGCGCAGTCAACCAAGCGCAGTCGATCGCAAAAAGCCAGAATGCGGACTATGCCGAGGCCCGCTCTCTGATCAAGGGCGCGCTGGACAACGCTGAGACGAAAAACGACGCCAAGACTTGGTATGTAGCCGGTTTCGTTGAGGATCAGCAGTTCAGCAACGAGCGCACGAAGCAGATGCTCGGCCAGCAGCCCGACGAGGCAAAGATGTATGAGGCATTGGGCGCTATCCTGCCCTACTTCAAGAAGGCCTACGAGCTGGATCAGCAGCCCAACGAGAAGGGCAAGGTGAAACCCCGTTTCACGAAAGACATCAAGGGCATCCTGGGCGCTAACCACGTGTATTACATCAATGGTGGTGCTTACTATTTCGACCAGAAGGACTATCAGAAGGCATCCGACTTCTTCGAGCAGTACTTGGAGATCTCTGATCTGGATATGTTCAAGGGCACGCCGACAGCAGAACGCGACTCTAACTTCATGACCGTTCAGTTCTATGCTGCCGTAGCCGCTACGCAGATCAACAACCACGAGAAGGCTGTGGCTGCGCTGCAACGCGCGAAGGGCACGGATTACCGTCGCAACGATATCTATCAATATCTCTGCTACGAGTATGAGCAGGCAAAGGACTCTGTAGGTTTGGAGAACACCTTGAAAGAGGGTATGCAGCTGTTCCCCGAGGAGCCGTACTACCTGTTGAGCTTGATCAACAACTACATCTATTCAAACCGCAACGACGAGGCAATCAGCTACCTCAACCAGGCTATCGCCAAGGATCAGAACAACCCGCAGCTCTACGACGTGATGGGCCGCGTGTATGAGACAGGTTTGAAGGATTACGCCAAGGCTGAGGAGTACTTCCAGAAAGCCCTCTCTATCAACCCGGACTACATCGAGTCAATCTCTAACTTGGGTCGTGTTTACTACAACCAGGCAGTCAACAAGCAGGGCGAGGCTAACATGATCAACGACGCGAAGCAGTATCAAGAGGAGTTGAACAAGGCGAAGGAGTTGTTCCAGAAGGCATTGCCCTACTTCGAGAAGGCACACCAGGCTAAGCCGGACGAGCGCGACTACATGATCGCTTTGAGAGGTATCTACTACAACCTCAACATGGGCGACAAGTTTGAGGCAATCGAGAAGGAGATGAACCAATAATCTCTTTTACGAGTCAGTATAGCGGAAGAGGCGGCCCAAACGGCTGCCTCTTTTTTTGCGCTTAGGGCCGGGCAAGCAGCTGCATCACCCGCACATCCGCGAAGCCGCTTGCCACCCGGATCCATTCTTTCAGGCAGCCCGTCGGCTGGAAGCCGCAGCGCACGAAGAGGCGCATACTGGGCTGATTGGCCTCGGGCACATGCGCATACAGCTGGTGCAGGGCCAGGCGATGAAACGCATAGCCGATCAATAGGCGCAGGGCACGGGTGGCCCAGCCCCTCCCCTGCTCGTCGGGATCGAGCAAGATGCCACAGGCCGCCCGATTGGCATGGGGGTCGAAATCGAACAGATCGACAATGCCGATCGCCCTTCTCTCTGCCACCAACTCAATGATCAGACGCAGCTGATGCACCTCGTAGAAGGATTGGTGGCTCTCGGCGATATAGCGCTTCAAGGCATAACGGGAGAAGGGAGCCAACGTGTTGCCCACCTCCCAGAGGGTGCTATCGTTCTCCCAGCGATAGAGCACCTCCAAGTCCTCCGGCTCCAAGGCGCGAAGCCGGATCTCCTCATCCGATAGATAGCCCGTCATAACTGTCCGGCCGAGACTAACCGCCCGCTTTTGGTGTTAAAGATATGATAAGAAACTCGATGACTTTTCAGCGTGTCCATAAAGAGGAGCATCTGCTCGAAACGGACATCGGGGTAGCAGAAGACATAGTCGGTGAAGCCCTTCATCTGGTTGCGTCGGCAGATCGCATTCATCACCCGCTCCTCGTCGAGGTTCCACAGATTAGCCCGCTCCAGCGCAGGCATCGCCTCCCCACAAGCCATCTTCACCTGCTCGAAATGATCGGCCTCGCTGATCACCAGCAAACGGTGATGGGGCAATCCCTTTTTCTTCTGCTTGGAGGCGCCAGAGGCGGTGAGCGCCTTCAGGCGTACGGCCAACCGGATCAGCCCTCGCAGCAGTCCACTGGAGTTGGGATAATACTTCTGATAGAAGATCAACATCGCCCCATAGAAGGCTTCGATGTAACGCCGGTCATCCTGCTTGGCACTCTCTCCTTTGTAGTGAAGCAACCGCTCCGGATAATAAAGATTCTTATAGCCCGCCTGCACGATGCGGTAAGAGAGGTCGATGTCCTCGCCATACATGAAGAAGGACTCGTCGAGCAACCCGGCCTTATCCAGCGCCTCATGGCGCATAAGCATGAAGGCTCCGGCCAACACCTCCACCCGATGTGGCTTGTCGGGATTCAGATAGGGCAAACTGTAGCGGGCGAAGAGAGGGCTGTAGGGGAAGAGTTTCGCCAAGCCAAACAGCTTGCAGAAAGAGACCCAGGGGGTTGGGAAAGAGCGCTTGCTCTCCGCCAAGAAATGGCCCTCGGCGTTGAGCATCTTCACCCCCAAGGCACCGATCGTCTCATCCTCGTCCATCTGATAGCAAAGACTGCGCAGGCTATCCTCACCCACCACCGTGTCGGGGTTGAGCAGCAGCACATACTGACCCCTTGCTCGCCGGATGGCTTGGTTGTTGGCCTTCGCGAAGCCCACATTCTCCGCATTCTCGATAAAGATCACCTCGGGGAAGCGTGGTTTCAGGTAGGCCAACGAATCGTCAGTGGAATGGTTATCCACCACAAACACCTCCGCATCCAAATTGGTCGTAGCTGCCCGCACCGAATAGAGGCATTGCTCCAAAAAATACTTCACATTGTAATTGACAATGACAATGGATAATTTTATCTCGTCGTAACCCATGCTTTATACCTTATTAATATCTATAGATTTGATAACCCTATCGCCCTACCCTTTCAAAGTGAACTCCGTACGATCCACGATCGAGCGCCCCAACGTCACCTCATCGGCATACTCGATCTCGTCGCCAATCGCCACACCTCGTGCGATCACACTGATCCGCACACCCAATGGAGAGAGTTTACGATAGAGGAAAAAGTTGGTCGTATCTCCCTCCATCGTCGTGCTCAAGGCCAAGATCACCTCCTTCACCTCTCCCTCAGCGACTCGCTTCACGAGACTATCAATCTCCAAATCGTTAGGCCCGATCCCCTCCATCGGGGAGATAATACCGCCCAAGACATGATAGACTCCCTTGAACTGGCCGGTGTTCTCAATGGCCATCACCTCCTTGACATTCTCCACTACGCAGACCAACGAATGATCACGCGCTGGATTGGCGCAAATAGGACAAACCTCCTCATCGCACAGGTTGTGGCAAACCTGGCAATACTTCACCTCCCGACGCAGGGTCAAGAGAGCGGTCGAGAAGCGCTCTGTATAGCCTAAATCTCGACGTAACATATAGAGTGCTAACCGCAAAGCCGTCTTCCTACCAATTCCGGGCAGGGAGGCCAACTCATTCACCGCATGCTCCAGCAGCGTGGAAGGATATCGTTGATTCATTCCGTCTTCATTATTTTAGGAACGCAAATATATAAGAAAAGGCGCAATTATAAAACCAAAAAGAGGAATCCCCTTGCGATTATCAACCAAAAAGTGTACATTTGTCACCGTTCACCCGGCCTTCCGGGCATAGCTCAAGATTAACAACTAACATTTTAATATCGTGAAAGCAGAAAATGAAGAAAAGGCAAACGGGCTTCCCGAAAACGCCTACCGAGAACTGAAAGAGGGAGAACACTACGAGCCCCTCATGTCGCCCAACCAACAATACCCAGAGGTGACACCCTGGTCGGTGCTCTGGGGCTTACTGATGGCGGTTGTATTCAGTGCGGCCGCCGCTTACTTAGGGCTGAAAGTGGGCCAGGTGTTTGAGGCTGCTATCCCTATCGCCATCATCGCCGTCGGGCTATCCAGCGCCTTCAAACGCAAGAACGCCTTGGGCGAGAATGTCATGATCCAATCCATTGGTGCCAGCAGTGGCGTGATCGTGGCTGGGGCTATCTTCACGCTCCCGGCACTCTACATCCTGCAAGACAAATACCCGGAGATCACCGTGAATTTCTTCGAGGTGTTCATGAGCTCCCTGCTGGGTGGCATCATCGGCATCTTGCTGCTGATCCCTTTCCGTAAATATTTCGTCTCCGATATGCACGGCAAATACCCCTTCCCCGAAGCGACAGCCACCACACAAGTATTGGTATCGGGCGAGAAGGGAGGCAACCAAGCCAAGCCTTTGATTTTCGCTGGATTGATTGGTGGGCTCTATGACTTCATCGTGGCCTCCTTCGGTTGGTGGGGTGAGACGATCAGCACCCGGGTGGTTGAGGCAGGTTCTCTCTTGGCCGACAAGGCGAAATTAGTATTCAAAGTCAATACAGGTGCCGCTGTGTTGGGCTTAGGTTATATCATCGGATTGAAATACTCCCTGATCATTTGCGCAGGCTCCTTCTTGGTATGGCTCATTATCCTGCCACTCCTCTCCCTCTTTTTTGGCGATGAGGTGCTCACCCTGGGCAACAGCGCTATCACGGCCACAGTGGGCAGCATGAGCCCCGAGCAATTGTTCACCACCTACGCCCGCCATATCGGTATCGGAGGCATCGCAACCGCTGGTGTAATCGGCATCATCAAGTCATGGGGAATCATCAAAGGAGCTGTGGGCTTAGCAGCCAAAGAGCTGAAAGGCAAGGGTGAGGCTACCACAGCCACCACGCTGCGCACCCAGAAAGACCTCTCCATGAAAGTGATCACCTTTGGCATCATCGCTGCGCTGATCGTCACCTTCCTCTTCTTCCAGTTCGGTGTGCTCCATAATTGGTTCCATGCCGTAATCGGTCTGTTACTGGTGGGTGTGATAGCCTTCCTCTTCACGACAGTGGCCGCCAACGCCATCGCTATCGTGGGCACCAATCCAGTTTCCGGCATGACATTGATGACCCTGATCCTCGCCTCCATCATCATGGTGACGGTTGGTTTAAAAGGTGCGGCCGGAATGGTCTCTGCACTTATCATCGGCGGTGTGGTCTGCACGGCGCTTTCTATGGCCGGAGGTTTCATCACTGACTTAAAAATTGGTTATTGGTTAGGCAGCACCCCTGCCAAACAGCAAACGTGGAAGTTCTTGGGCACCTTAGTATCAGCAGCTACGGTAGGAGGTGTGATCTTGATCCTAAACCAAACCTACGGTTTCACGACTGGCCAATTAGCCGCACCCCAAGCCAACGCTATGGCTGCCGTTATTGAGCCCTTGATGAGTGGAGCGGGCGCACCGTGGATTCTTTACGGCATTGGTGCGGTATTAGCCATTGTCCTTAATTTCTGCAAAGTACCAGCCTTGGCCTTCGCACTGGGTATGTTTATCCCGCTCGACCTCAATACTCCGCTCTTGATCGGCGGTGCCATCAGCTGGTATGTTGGCAGCCGCAGCAAAGACCAAAGCATCAACACGGCCCGTTTGGAGAAGGGTACGCTGTTAGCCTCTGGTTTTATCGCCGGCGGTGCCTTGATGGGAGTTGTCAGTGCGGCATTGCGCTTCGGCGGCATCAACCTTATGAATGAGGAGTGGGCCACCAGCCGGGGAGCGGAAGGGGTAGCCATCCTGATGTATATCGCACTGATCACCTATCTTACGTTTAACTCCTTACATGCAAAAAAAGAAAAATGATGACAGAGAAACAGAAAAAATCCCATACACCCATGGTCAACGTGGGTATCATGACCCAAAAATCTATCCTTTTTGTGCTCAACGGCTCCTACATTGAAACGGAGACGGGAGAAGAGTTGCAAGGGGAGCAACGTGCTATCTGGACCAACGGCAAGATCCTGTTCAACGGAAAGCTCTACGAAGATCTCTTTTTCGAGCCAACTGATAAGAAGAGCTGCTCTTTCGATCTAAAAGCAGTGACAATTGGTGTGGACTTTCATTGGCAACGCCGGGAAGACCAACGATTCCGGGGAGCACTCAACCTGGCCGTAACTGAGGAGGGAATCGTTGCCATCAACCAGATTGACGCCGAGGAGTATCTAACCAGTGTTATCTCATCTGAGATGAGCGCTAACGCCTCCAAGCAACTGTTGAAAGCACACGCCGTCATCTCCCGTAGCTGGCTCTTAGCTCAGATCGAGAAAAACCAACAATTGGCCAAAGGTGAAAAACCCTATACCAGTTGCCAGCAAGATGAGGAGCAACTGATTCGTTGGTACGACCGAGAAGATCACGTGCTGTTCGATGTCTGTGCCGATGATCACTGCCAGCGTTACCAAGGGATCACCCGAGAAACCAATCCGGTCGTAAAGGAAGCTATCCAGGAAACACGGGGTGAAGTCTTGCTCTACGACGGCGTCATCTGCGATGCTCGCTTCTCGAAGTGTTGCGGAGGAGTGACCGAACGTTTTGAGAACTGCTGGGAACCGATTGACCATCCCTACTTAGCGGTCTTGCGAGATGCACCCGAAAAGGAGCACCCCGACCTCACTAACGAAGAGGAAGCCCAAAAATGGATCAGGACAGCACCTTCCGCTTTCTGCCACACGACGGATAAGGCAATTCTCAGTCAAGTGCTCAACAACTATGACCAAGAAACGACGGATTTTTATCGTTGGCAAGTAATTTATACACAGGAGGAGTTAGCAGAGCTGATCCACCGGAAATCGGGTATCGACTTCGGACAAATCCTCGATCTGGTTCCCTTGGAGAGAGGTGGATCAGGACGTATCGTGCGCTTAAAGATTATAGGGAGCCAGCGCAGCCTCATCATTGGCAAAGAGCTGGAGATTCGTCGGACACTCTCTGAGTCTCACCTTTACAGCTCAGCGTTTGTAGTAGATAAAGAACTATCAGCCAACGGTGTGCCTACTTGCTTCATACTCACTGGCGCAGGATGGGGACACGGCGTAGGACTCTGTCAAATCGGTGCAGCCGTAATGGGTGCAAAAGGATATACTTACGATGCCATCCTCACCCATTATTTCCCCGGAGCCACCATCGAAGCAAAATGGTAAACAGATCGTTCCTGATTATATCTAATGCCTACGGATAGGGTCGCATCCGTAGGCATTCTACACCGTTACGCATGTTTTTTGGAATATTCACCTTTATCTTTCCAATTATTATGTAAGTTCGCGGTGTGAATAAGTAGCATTGAACGCATGAACGAACACCTGCCTACACTTCTCTTGCAGATCCTGCTTGTCGGGTTCACCCCAGGTCCTGCCAATATTTATGCATTAACTATGTCGTTACGCCACGGTCGTAAGATTTCGTTGGTGATGTGGTTAGGTATGTTGGTAGGTTTTTCCATCGCTGTCTCTGCCATGGCTCTGCTTACTCACTTATTAGGAGTAGCTTTTGGCTCTTATGTAGGTTATATGAAAGTGTTAGGTGCTGCCTACATTTTTTATTTAGCTTATTGGATCTGGCGAAGCGGTGGAGCCAATAAGACCGCTAAATCGAGAGAGTGTGGTTTTGTAAGCGGTATGTTGGTACAACTTACGAATGCTAAGATGCTGCTGTTCGATCTCACGGTGTTCAGTACTTTCGTCCTGCCCTACTCCGATCGGCTGGAGGACCTCTTTGAGGCGGCCGCCTGGCTGCTGATAGCAGGCCCAGGTGCCAACCTGACTTGGCTGATGGCTGGAGATGTGATGCGCAATTTCTTCCTGCGTTATGGTCGACAAGTCGATCATTTCTCTGCTATCGCCTTGGTGCTGTGCGCACTCTACCTGCTCTGTTTTTAGGGTATAGAAGATGATGATGACATTATATGATTAAACAAATAACAAGAGTATGAAACTATTCAAACATGCGTGCATCGTCGGAGCAGCTTGTCTCTCCACGATTGCCTCGGGTCAGAATTACACGACCCCCTTCAATCATTGCCTGCTTCCAGAGGCCTATTACGACCAACTGGTCGGTGAATCATCGGGCGATCGTGCCTTCAATTACATCATGGACATTGCTCCCTATGAGCGAGATCGTCAACACGCCGACTACCAAGGACATTTCATGGAGTCGGAATATGTAGTGGCTCAGTTGAAGCGTTTCGGCATCGCTAATGCCACCATCGAGGAGGTAGGCAAGACAAAGACATGGGATGGTGTGAGTGCCTCGCTTTGGGAAGTCTCTCCCAAACAAGTCAAGATAGCAGACTATCAAGATTTAGCCGCCATTTTGGGACAAGGGAGCAAAAGCGCAGACGTGACCGCTCAATTAGCCTGGATTGGCCGAGGAGAGGCACATGAGCTGGCCGCCGTTGATCTGAAAGGGAAGATCGCCGTGACGGAAGCTGCCGCTTCACGTGTACACGATAAGGCTGTTGCTGCCGGTGCCCTGGGCGTGATCAGCTTCTATGGACCTCGCCCTTTGATTGATCCGCTCCAAATCCCGAACAGTGGCATCCGCAGCGAGAACCCCACATTCTGTTTCAACTTGACTCCAAGAGATGGATACGCTTTGCGAGATCGTCTGCTCAAGGGTGAGAAAATCACTGTACATGCCAAAGTTGAAACGACTGAGGAGGATACAGATTTAGAGGTACCCACTTGCGTCATCCCCGGTACAGATCCAAATGCCGAGGAGGTAATCTTCACTGCACATCTGTTTGAAGGTTATGTAAAGTTAGGAGCCAACGATAACATCTCAGGGGCAGCAGCCCTGATAGAGGTAGCACGCACCTTGAATGAACTGTTCGAGAGCGGCCGACTACCCCGCCCAAAACGAAGCCTGCGCTTTCTTTGGGTTCCTGAGTTTCAAGGTTCCATCCCTTGGGCTACGCAGCACAAAGAGATCCTGAATCGCACGCTCTGCGGTATTAACTTAGATATGGTCGGCCTATGGCTCAGCAAGAGTGGCTCTTACTATTGCCTACATCGCACAACAATGGGTAACCCCCACTACTTGAATGACGTAGCAGAATCATTCTACCACTATATGGGTGCGACCAACAAATCATTTGTTGCTACCGGCGTAGGACGCCCCGAAGCTTTAAAGCCGGTCTATAGTTTAACCGGCTCACAAGATCCTTTCTACTATGCAATCAACGCCCACTATGGCGCTTCCGATCATGAAGTGTTGAACGATTGGGGTGTACAGGTACCAGCCGTGATCATGATCACCTGGCCAGACAATTATTACCACACCTCTGGTGACCGCCCTTCTATTTGCGACCCGACACAGTTGCATCGTGCCATTGTCCTGGCAGCTGCTACAGCATACACCATCGCAGCTGCTGACGAGCAAGTGGCCTTAGCTATTGCCAGCGAGGTATCTGCCGGCTCAACCAAACGTCTTTCATTGAAAGCCGCAGAAGATCTCTCTGCTTTAGCACAGGCAGCTGCAAATCAACTGCCAGCCGCCTATAAGAAGGCACATTTTGATCAAGATGCTCTATTGCTCAACGAACAGGCCACACTGGAAAGTGTGCTGGAATTAGCTCCAAACAGCACGGTCTTGAAAGCACATATTGCCACGTTACAATCACTTATAAACGAGAAGGCGCAGAGCAACAGCAAAGAGATTGACGCAGCTATGAAGGCTCGTGCAACCCTGTTGGGCATCACCGCACCTAAGCGAGTGGAACTGACTGCAGAGGAAAAAGCAGCAGCGAAGGTCTTTCCACATGCAACAGCCAAAGTTAAGGAGACAGGCTATGGCGTACTGCGCAATATTCCAAAAGAATTGATCGCCAAATATCAGTTAATCAACGGAGGAAGTGCTCGACTATCTCTTGCGCATAGTGATGACATCGCAAAGCTAACCACTTCTGGTAAACTTAGCATTTTAGACATAAAGAAAATGCAAGACGCACAGTTCCCCGACGCTGATAGCTTAACAGATATCACTCGTTTCATTGACATGCTCAAAGAGGCCGGATTAGTAGAATAAGCCCACAAATACCTAATTTTAGAGTCAAACCCTTCAGAGATTTATCCTGAGGGGTTTGTTTTACCCATAAAATAATTTCTATCCACAAAATTAGGTTTGAAATACAAAAGAACGTACCTTTGCAACTGTAAAAAGAGACTATTTGCAAAACACTACCAAAAATGGATAGATATCTAATCATAAAAACCAGGGACGAATTACTTAGAATCCGAATTGGACAAATTCTTTATTTTGAAGCAGATCGAAACTACACAAAGTTACTGCTTTCCAGTGGAATCCAATTTACGTTCGCAATCAACATTGGTAAAATTGAGGAGATTTTGGGCAAGCAGGTAGAAGGTGTCGGGAAGATCTTGATGCGTGTAGGTAAGAGCCATATCATCAACAAAAACCATATCTTGCAAATTAATCTTCCTAAACAACGCCTGCTACTGCTGACCGAAGAGGGTAAAGCTAAAGAGGTAGTCATCTCAAAAGATCCATTGAAAGTGCTGAAAGAGACTTTGGAGAAAGAGATGGGAAAAGCCTCAACAGATGGTGAATCCAAGTAAGGAGAAAACGTAATGATCATTACTATAGGCAAAGCCAACGACAATGATTACGTTGCTGATGATTCGCAAGTTAGTCGGCATCATGCTCGTCTAGTCTCTGAGCCAGACGGCAATTGGTTATTGGAAGATCTGGAATCAACCAATGGGACTTTTGTGAATGAGGCACAGGTAGTTCGTAAACGCATCTCGAAGAGTGACCGAATTCGTTTAGGAGAGCGATATACATTAACGCTCTCCGATCTACTAAAGGCCGGGAACGATTATAGCGAAGAGTTTGCTCAACTGAAAGTAGTCTATGATCATTACATCCAAGAGAAGGTGCGAATTCAATCATCCAACCAATTCAAAACACGTTTGATGCAATCTCTACCTTTCGCATTACCAGGTGTGATCGGTGTTGTTGTTGGCTTCTTCGGCAAAGGAAACTCGACATTATTAATTTTGAGCCTGTTCATTACGATTGTAGCACCAACAGTTGGCATCTATTTAGGAGCCAAACAGGCCTCTAAGATCCCAATGCTGCTACAGGCATTAGCCAACCAATTCAAGATTGATTATGTCTGCCCGAAATGCGGGACTTTCTTGGGAGAGATACCATGGGAGTCATTGCTCAATCGAAAGAAGTGCCCGATCTCCTCTTGTCAAGCAAAATGGGCAAAAGACGCAGACAAATGAACGCTTGTTCATTAAAACCTATCTGTTTGTACAGTAAATTCTGACGTTGGATTGCAAGGTTTCCTCTTCGATAGCATAATCCACAGCATTTACTACTTTTGTTGCGGATTCAATTAGTTTAAACATTTAAAAGCAAGGGTTATGCAAGAAGAAGAGTACACATTTGTGACGTTAGATGGCAATGATGCCATGCCCGCAGATGCCGTGCTCGTTGATGTGGATAATCTGGATGTAGATTTAAGCGAAGCGATCATTGTTGAAGACATGGACTTTGTAGAAGTTGATCATCAGGATTTTATCACATTGGCTGACGATACGGTAATGCTTTCCGACGTTGATACGTTGGACATGACTGCAACGGACATGTATGACGCTGACATTACGTTTATCGTATGATAGCCATTAAATGTCCACATTGCCTAATTGGATTGAAGGTGGACGAGGGGAAGATTCCCCTCGGTCTTACCTCTTTCAAATGCCCCAAGTGCAAAGGGGCTATTCCGATATCTTTGCTCTCAGCTGGCAACAGAGAAGGAAACAATGATCCTGACACCATTTTGATTCACCCTTTGAAGACAGATATAGGGCGATTGACTGTATTACCTGATGAGAATACACCAGAGCAGCATCTCTCCTTGCATGAAGGGACGCTCATAATCGGACGTAAATCAAATGCATCCAAAGCCTCTCTCCCCATTCAGACAGGTGATCGAACAATGAGTCGAGAGCATGCTGTCATTGAAGTAAAAAAAGATGGCAAAGGAGGCTATAAACATTATCTTTCTGACAATAACAGCAAAAATCATACGTTGTATAATAACAATTACCTGGGAGACGGAGAGGTGGTTGTCCTCAATGATAACGATGAAATTATCTTAGGACATACCGTGATCCGTTTTAATGATTAAATGCTGGTTTTGTGATGATAACGATTGGTAAACCTTGTGCAGTTTGTGAAAAGGGTGGTAGAGCAAACAATGAGGATTGCATCTATCCATCGTCAGAATATACAGAAAGTAGTCAGCGACTCTTTCTAGTGTGCGATGGAGTCGGAGGCGCAGAGCGTGGCGAGATAGCAAGCGCATTGGCATGTGACGCCTTACAAACTTATTTCACCACCTTTTTAGGGAACGAGGATCCTTCTGTCGAGTTTATCCAACAAGCTGTTCATTACACAGAGACACGCTTTGACTCCTATTTACAAGAACATCCAGAAGCAACAGGCATGGCCACTACCTTGACGTTGGCCTACATAGGTAAAAAGAGTTTAACTTTAGCCCACATTGGCGATAGCCGGATATATTATATCCGCAAAGGGAAAGCACTTTATCGTTCAGAAGATCATTCATTAGTGAATTCTTTGGTGCGTTTGGGGCGTATCACTCCCGCTGAAGCTCGGATCCATCCTCAACGCAATCTTATTCTGCGGGCTATCCAAGGAAGTCATATTCCTACTGAGGCCGAAGTCATTCAATGGCAGGATATTCAAACCGGAGACTGGCTCTTTTTATGCAGCGACGGCGCATTGGAGCGTATGGATGACAAGCAACTCCTACAATTATTCAGCAATGCACATAATCCTATAGAAATCAAAGAGAATCTATTGGAAATTTGTGAAGGCAAGACACGTGACAACTACTCTTTCTATTTAATACCCTTACGAAGAACAGAAGGGACAACACGTTTAAAACAAAATCTTCTTTCTTTTCTTTACTCTTTAGCTTAAAAGAATTATCTTTGGCAGATTAAAACAGAAGTTAAATACAACGAAGTATGAATTTGCCAAACGAACATCTTCTTCAAAATGGGAAATATAGGCTTACCCATGTAGTTGGGCAAGGTGGGTTTGGTATAACCTATAAGGGTATCTGGTTCACGGAAGTAAAAGGGCCGTTAGGCACCGTTAAGACAGAAGTACCCATTTGCATCAAAGAGTATTTTTTCAAAGATTATTGCTATCGTGACCCTGACACGTTAGCTGTGCGTGTCCATTCAGAGACAGGCAAACAGCTCTTCGATAAATTCAAAGAAAAACTGATCAAAGAGGCACGTATCCTCTCAGAAGTACACCACCCCTATATAGTCAATGTGTTAGAAGTTTTTGAGGAACATAACACAGCCTATATAGCCATGGAGTATATCGACGGCTATTCACTCAAGTCTCTTTTGGAGAAAGAGGGAATTTTACCTGAGAATCAAGTATTGTATTATATCCGTCAAATCGGTGAAGCATTACAGTTTGTTCATGAGAAAAACATCCTTCATCTTGATATCAAACCCAGCAACATCTTGATCGACAAAAACGGTAACGCCCGCTTGATTGATTTTGGCGTATCGAAACGATATGATATTGAGCAAGAGGAAACAAGCACAACCATGCTCACCCTTTCTAAGGGTTTTGCAGCTATCGAGCAGTATGACAATGAGGGCATACAGCAGTTCTCTCCTGGTCCGGACATCTATTCATTAGGTGCAACCATCTACAACTTGCTCACAGGTAAAATTCCCACGGAATCAATCCTGCGGGCAACTCGTCCACTCAAACGCCCTCGTGAATTGAATCCGGCAATTAGCGAGCAAACGGAGGCAGTGATCCTAAGAGCCATGCAAATCATCCCTACAGATCGGTATGCGTCTATCAAAGAACTCTTGAGCAAGTTACCTCAGACAACATTCAATCCCCTGCTTCCCGCAGCGTCAGCTACCACTTCGCCCACAGAAGAGGAGACGACCCTTGTCTATCAAAGGAACAGTCAATTTTCCCTCCCATTGGATGGGGAAGAGACAATGGTTGCCACACCTTCCGCACAATCCCAAGAGAAGCAAATATCGGCTCAATCAGCCAATCCTTCTCGCATCAAACGAATCACGGCTATGCTGATTGGGTTCGTAGCATTGGTTAGTGCAGCTTTCACAATTTTCTGGCAACGTGAGCATACGGAGATTAACGACAAATCCACCTCTTTACAAGAAGGGAACATTTCCTCAGAATCCCTATCAACCATCTCTAAAAAAGAGGTGCAAATACAAGCAGAAGAGGAAGATGTGAAAGGTGAGTCCATAGATAAGGAATCTGTTCCTCACACCCAAGAGGCAGAAATCTCCACCCCTTCTTCGACAGTGAATACGCTTTCACAACAGGAAGAAAAACAACAGGCAACTCCCCCCTCCAAGCCGTTAGACAGCAAGCCTATTCAGCCATCTATAAATGTGGAGAATCAATACCAAACATTGTTACAATCGGGTAAGGAGAAATTAGCGAAAGCAGATTTTGCCGGCGCAAAAACAGATTTAACCCAAGCAAAAGAGACTAAACTGACAGAGGAGGTTGTACGGTTACTCATCCAATGCGATGAACAAGCCGAACAAAAACAAATAACCGACAGATTAGCACAATATGAAGAGAAAATGGCTTTTGGCCGATACAAGATCGTTCGAAAAAAAGCGAATAATAAATATGGAGCAATTGATACGAAGGGTGAAGAACGTATTCCCTGCAAATACATTAGCGTAGGTATTGCAGAGCAGGGCCGTGCTTTCGAACGACCGGATAATCTGTTCGACATATATAACACGGAGGGCATATTAGTAGGAGAAGGCTTGAGCTATTATTAACAGAATGAATAACAATCTAGTAATGAGAAGAATTTGGATAGGACTTATCTGCATCTTTTTTCCTTTTGCACTTTGGTCACAACAACGTACGGAGTACAACCGAAAGGGAGACGAGGCGATGAAAAGACAAGATTATAGCGATGCAAAAATGTGGTACGAAGAAGGTGTAGCTGATTGCGACTCCTATAGCATTAACCAGCTGACCTCTATTTGGCTATCAAATGAGCAAATGCGTCCCTCTATGCGCAGTTTGATGACCAAATGTCTAAATTGTCTTTCCGTAAAAGCGACAGAAGAGGATTTAGATGCGATCGCTTTATTGATCACCTATTACACAGAGGGTATCGGTACACCAAAAAGTGAAGAATTAGCTTCTTATTGGCAAACCTATCAGCAAAACTTGTTAGCACCTCCCACACCTGAACAACACATCGTTGATACGATAGCGATCACTTCCCCTCATCAACGCATGGAGTTCTTCGTTGGCTATGCCTTCTCAATCGAGGCGCCCTATGGATTGACTTTTGGAGGCGTAGGCTCCCGCATCGGATGGTACGTACGCTTTAAGACTAACATGTCTTTCCACGACTATTCTGACCTCTGCAATGACAAAGGAGAAATCATCAATTTCTCTGGTTCGAGCAACGAGTCATACGCATTAACGCCCTCACAAAAAGCCAAAAAAAACACTTTCTCAGGAACAGCTGGTCTGGTCATAAAATGTGCTCCTTGGCTCTATGTATCTGCCGGTGTTGGATACGGACAACGAGTGCTTCTGTACTCATTTACAACACATAGCTATGAGCAATACGAGCAGAGCCGAGAGCTTTGGTGCAAAAATGTAGATTCTTCTTATGAAGGTGTGGCAGGTGAGGTAGATGCCATGGTTAAATTTGGTTCACACTTCTTCCTTAGCGCTGGGTGTAGCACCATTAACTTTAAATACATGGATTTAAATGCCGGTATCGGTATTTTCTTTTAAACTTATATTTCTCATGAGATATAACCAAATATATAGCATAGTATTAGGAATCGCCCTATTAATGAATGGTTGCGTTGAAGACCCAATCATAGAAGGGGGATTAAAAAACGCAAAGAAACCAACCGTAGAGACATTGGAGATTTTAGGTTCAAATGCCTCCACTGTGTCTGTAAGTGGAGAAGTTGTGCAGGAAAATGGTGCTCCTGTAACTACGTCTGGCTTCTGCTGGGGAAACACAGCAGATTTTGTTTTCCAAGCAAAACAATCGAAAACTGTGTCCAAACGAAAAGCCAAATTCGAGACAACCATTGAAGGGCTTATCCCCAACCACAATTATTACATCAAAGCGTTTGCTATCAATGAAATAGACACTGCGTTTGGAGATGTACTTTCTTTCAAGACTACCGATGGCTTAGGCAGTGTTAAGACATTAAAACCAACCCATATCTTTGCTACAAAAGTTGAATGTGGTGGTGTAATTACGACTCCTGGAGAGGCAACAGTAGAAAAACGAGGTATTTATTTGATGACAAATGCCACCCCCTCCGATACAGATTCTTTGATTGTGATTCCTATGGAAACAGATTCTTTCTATTGCACAATTAATGGATTAAAACCTCAAACGACTTATTACTTGCGCGCATACGCCGCTAACAAATTTGGTACTTATAACGGTGCACAAATCGAATCATTTACAACAACAGATGGGCTTCCTTTTTTAGATAAGAAAGAATTTAAGCTTGTAAGTATAGATTACCAATATGCCGATTTTCAATTGGCAATTACCAACGAAGGAGACTCTCCGGTAACACAATGGGGCTTTTGTTTCAGTAACAGTGAATACCCTACTATCGAAAAGAACGACACCGTAGTCTGTGGTAATGGAATAGGTACATTTATTGGACGTATAGCCAAAATGGAACAACAAAAGGAGTACTATGTGCGTGGTTATGCAACGAATTCGATAGGTACCCGTTATACAGATGGAGCTGGCATTCGTACCGTCCTACTTAGCATGTTGCCAACATTGAATACCGACACTGTAGGTACTAGTCAAATCAAAGACGGCTACATCGTAGTCGGAGGAGAAGTTTTAGCAGAAGGAGTCTCTCCAGTAAAAGAATCAGGTGTATGTTGGAGTACAAAACCACAGGTTAACTTAACCAATTCTATTGGTCATAAAGCATTAGGATCAGGAGCAGGATTATTTTCTGGACAAATCGAAGGATTACGTGGTGGTACAACATATTATCTACGGACATACGCAACAAACGAAGAAGGCACTGAATATGGAGAAGAAATCTCATTTACAACGCCTGATATCATTACAGCTATGAAAGAGGAGTTTGAAGGAGGTCATCGTATGGCAGGTTCTACCGCATTCACGGTAATCAACAATATAGGTATTTTGTTAGGTGGTGACAATGGAGCCACTTATTCCAATCAACTGTGGGCATATATCGCCGGATCACGAAACGAATGGATGCAGCTTCGCTCACAGCCCAAAGCACTGAGTGAACAGATCCTGTTTAGCCAAGGCTTCGGAATGTGGGCTTTTGGTGGACTTGACGAATCAGGCAGAGTCACTAATGAACTGTATTTCTATTCTACACTCTCTAATCTTTGGGAGATCCAAACAGAAGACCAAATCACTCGTCCACAAGGATTATATCGTGCAGCCTCTTGCGTACAAGATGGTATTGCATACCTCATCGGCGGACGTACAGAAAATGATAGCATTGCTACTGGTGGTTGGGCATACGACATCAGCTCGTCCAATTGGTTTGAACGGCCTAATTTCCCTATCGCACAATTTGGGGGTGTGGCATTAAGTATAGAGAATACACTTTACGCAGGATTAGGCATTACCAATAGGAATTATAATAGTGCTACCTATAGCCAGAAACTGTGGTCGTCAACTGACGGAGCAGAGAGTTGGCAAGAAGAGACTTCTTTTCCAGGAAAGGGATTGTTAGGAGCAACTACACTCCATTATTATATATATGGAGTTGATACCGATGGATACATTTGGCGATACAATACGCAAACAAAAATTTGGGAAAAGAAAACCCAACTTTCCACAGCCCAACGAAGTTTTCACTGCATTTTTGTGCTGAACGAGAAAATTTACATCGGCTTAGGAACCGGATCCAACACATTACTAAAATATGATCCTGTTTGGGACAATTGATTATGAAACGAGCCGATATTTTAGCGCACATCCAACAAAACGTGGAGCGGTTATCTGACGCAGGGGAATCAGCCTATCCCTACATTCCGCTGCATCAGAAACCCTCGCCCTCTATCACGGCCTTGAAAGAGATGATGCTGTTGGTACGAAACGTGCTGTTTCCTGGTTTTTTCGGCGAAGCGGGAGAAGCCAGACACAGCTCTATGTCTTATTACACAGGCGTTCATTTAGAGCAAATCTATGACCTACTGCAAGAGCAGACCTACAACGGACTCTGTTTCGACGCAGAGGCCTCCGGAGAAGCCAAAGCCCGCTCCTATGCGATCGCCTTAGATTTCATGGATCGTTTACCCCATGTGAAGCATCTGCTCTCGACCGATGTGAAAGCGATCTTGGATGGCGATCCGGCGGCCAAAAGCGCCAGCGAGGTGATCTTCTGCTATCCGGCCATGATTGCCTTCCTGCATCAACGAGTGGCTCATGAGCTCTTCAAGTTGCAAGTACCTCTCATCCCCCGCATCATTACCGAGATGGCCCATTCCTATACCGGTATCGACATTCATCCGGGGGCACAAATCGGCGAATACTTCAGCATTGATCATGGAACTGGAGTCGTAATTGGTCAAACCACCATCATTGGCAACCATGTGCGCTTGTACCAAGGAGTCACCTTAGGTGCGAAGAATTTCACGCTTGACGAGGAGGGATTACCAATGGATCTGCCTCGCCATCCGATCATTGAAGACCATGTTACCATTTATTCCAATGCTTCTATTTTGGGACGTATTACCATCGGGCGAGGCTCAATCATTGGCGGTAATATCTGGCTTACACATAGCGTTCCTCCCTTCTCAAAAATCACCCAATCCAGCGCGATTGAGGCAAAATGAGAAAAAAGTAATAGAAACCGAGCATTTTCTTGCCAAATGTTGCATAATTATCAAACTGAATCCCTAAATTTGCGCATTAGTGATAAATTGCTTGCATAAATATGTAATAAATGGTAATGCCTAAGACAGGAAATCTCCTCCTTACGCAACCATTTTTAATCCATGAAGACCATGAATAAGATCAAGACATTGAATGACCTAAGGAGGATGCGAGAAACGATGCAAGCCTCCTTGGATTTACGCGAGAAAAGTAACGCTCCTGAACAGCCCGTTCAAGTAGCCGATTCCGCCTCTTCTTGTACCAATGAAGGGTATGAGATTTTGGTTTGCGGTGGTACCGGTTGCCGTGCCTCACAAAGTGAGCAAATCATGGAGAATCTCCATGCGGCGATTATCAAAGCGGGATTGCAAGACAAAGTGAAGGTGATTCGTACGGGTTGCTTCGGTTTCTGCGAGAAGGGACCGATCGTCAAGATTATCCCTGACAATACCTTCTATGTTCAGGTACAACCCAGCGATGCGGGAGAAATCATCCAAGAGCACATCGTCAATGGCCACAAGGTGGAGCACCTGCTCTACGTCAATCCCGAGACGAAAAGCGCAGTACCCGACTCCAAACATATTCGCTTCTATCAAAAGCAATTGCGTATAGCCCTGCGCAACTGTGGCTTCATTGACCCGGAGAATATCAACGAATACATTGCCCGTGACGGTTATGAGGCTTTAGGCAAGGCCTTGACCGAGATGACACCAGAAGAGGTCATCAAGGAGGTGATGGATAGTGGTTTGCGTGGACGTGGTGGTGGCGGATTCCCCACCGGTTTGAAATGGCAAATCACCCGCAAAGAGCAGGCTCCCCAGAAATATGTGGTCTGCAACGCCGACGAGGGTGACCCCGGTGCCTTTATGGATCGTTCCATCTTGGAGGGTGACCCCCACTCTATCATCGAGGCGATGGCCATTAACGGCTATTGCACAGGTGCTTCCAAAGGTTTGGTCTATATCCGTGCGGAATATCCCTTGGCTGTACACCGCTTAAAGGTCGCTATCAAACAGGCGGAAGAGTGCGGTTTGTTGGGTGAGCATATCTTTGGCACCGACTTCTCTTTCGACATTGAAATTCGTTATGGAGCAGGTGCATTCGTCTGCGGTGAGGAGACAGCCTTGATCCATAGTATGGAAGGTTTGCGAGGTGAGGCCACTGTGAAACCTCCCTTCCCCAGCCAGAAAGGTTACAAGGGTTGCCCGACCAACGTGAACAATGTCGAGACCTATGCCAACGTGCCGGTGATCTTGCTGAAAGGTGCGCAATGGTTTAGCAGTATCGGCACTGCCAAGAGCAAGGGAACCAAAGTGTTTGCCTTAGCGGGTAAGGTGAATAACGTAGGACTGATTGAGGTGCCGATGGGTACGACCCTGCGTGAAGTGATCTTCGACATTGGTGGAGGCATCAAAGATGGCAAGCGATTCAAAGCGGTGCAGACAGGTGGTCCCTCTGGTGGTTGCTTGACGGAGAAACATCTTGACCTGCCGATCGACTATGACAACCTGCTGGCTGCCGGCTCCATGATGGGTTCCGGAGGTATGATCGTAATGGATGAGGACGACTGTATGGTAGCGATGGCGAAGTTCTACCTCGACTTCACCGTGGAGGAGTCATGCGGTAAGTGTACCCCCTGCCGTGTCGGCAACAAGCGCTTGAACGAGATTCTGCAAAAGATCACCAATGGTAACGGAACAGAGGAGGATTTGACCCGCCTGCGCAATTTAGCATTAGTGATTAAAGATACGGCGCTCTGTGGTCTGGGACAGACCTCTCCCAACCCGGTACTCTCTACGATGGACAACTTCCCGGAGGAGTATTTGGCACACGTGAAAGAGAAACGCTGTCCGGCTCATCAATGCCGCAACTTGACGCAATACTTCATCAACCCCGAGAAATGTCGTGGCTGTACGCTTTGCGCACGTACCTGTCCGGTGGGTGCCATCAAGGGTGATCGAAAGATGCCGCACGTCATCGACGCACAAGCCTGCATCCGCTGCGGTACATGCTTGGATAAGTGTAAGTTTGGAGCCGTTTATGTTCATTAATCATTTTGCAATTTAGTATGGAAACAGTTAAATTAACCATAGATAACAAAACATTGGAGGTGCCCAAAGGCACAACCATCTTGGAGGCCGCCAAAAGTATAGGCATCCATATCCCCTCGCTCTGCTACATGAAGTTAGAGGAATTACACTATGAGAACAATCCCGGTGCTTGCCGCATCTGCGTGGTGGAGATCGAAGGACGTCGCAACCTTGCCCCCTCTTGCAAGCAGGAGTGCACGGAAGGCATGGTCGTTCATACGCATACTCCCCGTGTGATCAACGCACGCAAGACCGTCATGGAGCTGTTGCTCTCCAACCACCCGGCAGAGTGCTTGACTTGTAGTAGTAACGGCCATTGCGAGTTACAGAATTTAGCGCATAGCTTGGGCATCCGCCAGATTCGTTACAAGGGCGAGATGTCTGAGTTCGAGATCGACCGTTCGCCCTCTATTGTGCGTAACCCCAATAAGTGCATCATGTGCCGCCGTTGCGAGACCATGTGTAACACGATCCAGACCGTAGGCGCTTTGACGGCAGTCAACCGTGGCTTCCACGCCGCTGTCTCCACCGCCTTCGAGCGTGACATCGCCGGCAGTACCTGCTCCTATTGCGGACAGTGTGTCTCCGTCTGCCCCGTCAACGCTTTGAGCGGACGCAACACGCAAGACCCCGTATTGGAGGCTTTGGCCGATCCAGATAAGATTGTCATCGCACAGACAGCGCCTGCCGTACGTACCGCTTTAGGGCGTGACTTCGGTTTTGCGCCGGGTACTTTGGTGACTGGCAAGATGGTGACCGCCCTGCGTCAGTTGGGCTTCGACTACGTATTCGATACCGACTTTGGAGCCGATGTAACGATCATGGAGGAGGGAACCGAGCTGTTAGGACGCCTTGGCCAATACCTCGCGGGCGATCAATCCGTCAAGATCCCGTTGATGACCAGCTGCTGCCCCGGTTGGGTCAGCTTCGTAGAGCAGCATTACCCGGAGTTGCGTGATTACCTCTCCACCACGAAGAGTCCGCAGCAGATCTTCGGTGCCGTTGCGAAGAACTATTTCGCCCAAAAGATGGGTATCCCCCGCGAGAAGATGGTAGTGGTATCTATCATGCCCTGCTTGGCCAAGAAATATGAGGCCAGCCGTCCGGAGCACGCCGTCGATGGCAACCCGGATGTGGACTACTCCATCTACACCCGTGAGCTGGCGCGCTTGATCCGCTACGCCAACATCAATTTCGAGGAACTTCCCGACGGTGAGTTTGATAATCCATTAGGCGAATCCACCGGAGCCGGCGTGATCTTTGGTACGACCGGTGGTGTGATCGAGGCTGCTTGCCGAACCGCCTACGAGATCTACACGAAGCAGTCGCTTCCCAAAGTCGATTTCGAGGAG
>JALFJR010000105.1 GCA_022775005.1 Parabacteroides sp. | reverse complement strand
ACCGCCACAGAGGAACACGTCTGACATGGCTGACATAACCTCGTCCCACTGGTAGCCGTTGTAGGTGGAGCTGCGAACACCAAGAGTGCCGTTGATGACTTTGTCAAGTGAAAGCGCATAAAAAGCCTTGCTTGCGTAATAGATTCCTCCGAGAGGAGTGATTATCTCAGATTTATGTTTACTTTGCCATATGTCAGATATTCTTTATTTGAGTTTTTAGCAGCACTAAGATAAGTGAATTTCCTGACATATGCAGGCATTGGATAATTCATTGTTATCCAATGATTTACTTTCTTGTAAAATTATAAGTCTGCTAATTTAAGGTGTTAGAGCTTTATCTCAAACGAGAGGGATGTATTGATAGAGAGGAACGTGTCAGCCAATTACGGCTTATCTTGACGGGTATATTGGATTCATTCCATATTTCGGACTTGGATAATGTGGGCTTAGCATTTTGTCTCTAGATCGTTTCATTGAGCTATTTGGCTCATAGCTATTTCAACGTTTCAGTCAAAATGGAGCGTATCCGATCGTATTGTAGAGAGGTGAGGGCTGAGCTACTGCCGTGGACATTGGGGCGAGGATTGTCGATGTAGGTCCGCTTGTTCTCTTGGGCGATTAGGGAGGCGATCTTACGGCTGGAACCGGCCAGGCAACTTCGCTCCTTGTCGTTCGCATCCCGGAAGACTTGGTTTTTTAGCATACCTAACACGTTGAACACGAACTTGAGGTTGAAGCCCCATTCGTTGCGGAGGGGCAACACCTGCTGTAATTTGTTCAGCAACTCCTTGTCGGCGCAAATCGCCTTCCAGATGTCGTGATACGTCTCCCAGTCGATGAGTAGCAATCGCTCTTGGTAGAGGATCTCCGTCTTATTCAGGATGCGATCGATCATCTCCTGCTCGTCGTTAGAGATGGGGTGGTCGGCTTGCATGTAATCCTTCACGGGTATGACGAGCTCCTTGCGGTTGCTCAGCATGCTTTCTTTGAAGGAGTGACGCAGTTTGAGAAAGTAGGCATACACGGCATCGTCGTCGGTCAACTCTCGGCAGATGGCGTATTGCAACTCCTCGTTGGGGTGCGTGCTGCCGTCGCCGGGATCGGCGGAAGCCATTTGCATCAAGAGGATAAACAAGACGACCACCACGGCGTTTTGCGCCTGCTCCTCCGTGTAAAGCTGGCGGTATTGCTCTTCCAATTCCGTGTGGATGTGGCAGATCTCAATCTCTCTGTTGATGTTGCAAGCGAGTAGCTCTTTGCGGATGCGTTCCGTTTCGTACCATACTGCCACGTCGCTGAGTGGGATCTCACCGTTTCGCTTCAACTTGTTGAGCATGAATGTGCAAGCGCAGAATAGCGCATCTTGGCGATAATCCTTGCGTAGGTTTTGCTCGTTGATTGATAGGTGTGTCCCTTCCTCTCTCATGGCAGTCAGATTATGGACGGTTAGTAGGGCGCAGCTATGGCGGATGACACAGCGAATTATTTCGCCGCGTCAGCGTAAGCTTGGGAGCGCGAGTCGATGTGCAGATGCCCTCTGAGGGGCATGTCTTTAGAGGACGTCTTTGGAGCAGCTTGACGCCGTTTCTCCTTCTGGAGATCCGCCTGATAGTTGGGGCGAAGCTCCTCGGCCGTGCGATCGATGCTGTCAAAGGTGCGGTTCATACAATTCCCTTTTAATTTCTGACTACAATATTACGGGTTTTGTATGAAAAAAACAAGTAGCGTTCCGAAAAGTGGGAAAGAATTTTCGTAACCTATTTATTCAAAGGGATAAAACTAACGGCAAACCTATCTGTAGAAAGTAGAAATAGGTTGAAGAGCAGTTTTGGGTTTTGCGAAGCCTCTTAATCGTTTAAACTGTGTTAAAGGTGATGATATTTATGCCGGAAAAGTATGCTGTATAACATAAAGTCGCTATATTTGCAACGTGTTTTTCATGGTATTAGATTTAAGGTAAACAATTTGAGATTGGCTGTCCGTGATGGATGGCTTTTTTCATTTATAGGGGGAGCATTCAGAGGGCAATCTCCATGCAGAGATCGCAACGGTCATAGACGGGATGTCTGTTTGACATCTGCAGTCATTAGATTTTTGCGAATGCCTGCTCCAAATCCTCCAAAATGTCGTCGATGTGCTCCGTACCGATGGAGAGACGGATGGTTGACGGCGTGATGTGCTGAGCAGCCAACTCCTCCGGGCTCATCTGAGAGTGTGTCGTGGTGTAGGGGTGGATCACCAAGCTCTTCACATCGGCCACGTTAGCCAACAGGGAGAAGATCTCTAAGGAGTCGATGAACTTCCAAGCCTCTTCTTGACCACCCTTGATCTCGAAGGTGAAGATGCTGCCACCGCCATTGGGGAAGTATTTCTGATACAACGCATGGTCAGGATGCTCAGGCAATGAGGGGTGATTTACCTTCGCTACTTTCGGGTTATTCTTTAAGTAATTCACCACTTTCAATGCGTTCTCTACGTGGCGCTCCACACGCAAGGAGAGGGTCTCCAAACCTTGCAACAGGATGAAGGCGTTGAACGGTGAGATCGTCGCACCGGTATCACGCAGGATGACCGCACGGATACGAGTTACGAAAGCGGCCGCACCGGCTACGTCGGCAAACACCGCACCGTGGTAGCTGGGATCGGGTTTCGCCAATGTCGGGAACTTATCGGCGTTGGCCTTCCAATCGAACTTACCACCATCTACGATGACGCCACCCAAGCTGCTACCGTGGCCACCGATGAACTTCGTAGCGGAGTGAACCACTACATCCGCACCGTGCTCGATCGGACGGATCAGGTAGGGAGTACCGAAGGTGTTGTCGATGATCAAGGGGATCTGATGACGGTGAGCCACCTCAGCGATCGCGTCGATGTTCGTCACGTCGGAGTTCGGGTTACCGAATGTCTCGGCATAGATCGCCTTCGTGTTCGGCTGAATAGCGGCTTCCAACGCAGCCAAGTCGTTGACATTGACGATCGTATTGGTCACGCCCTGGGTAGCCAACGTATGGGTGATCAAGTTGAAAGAGCCACCGTAAAGGTTATCAGCGGCTACGACATGATCGCCTACGCCTAAGATATTCTGCAACGCATAGGTAGCTGCCGCGGCACCTGAAGCGACCGCCAAACCGGCTACACCACCCTCCAAGACAGCCACACGCTGCTCGAAAACGCCCTGTGTGGAGTTGGTCAAACGACCGTAGATATTACCTGCGTCGCGCAAGCCGAAGCGATCGGCCGCATGCTGGGAGTTGCGGAAAACGTAGGAGGTTGTCTGATAGATAGGCACTGCCCGTGCGTCGGTTGCGGGATCGGGTTGCTCTTGTCCTACATGCAATTGTAATGTCTCGAAACGATAATTCTTTGTTGCCATACTATTCAAGTTTTATTTGTTTATTTATTTGTTTTATTCTGGCAGCAAAGCTATATCATCTGGCAATATCCACCAATAGATGAAAAAAATATGGAGAATAACCCTAAAATAGGCTATTTGAAAAGAATAAATCTGCTATTTGGATTCGGCAAAGGTAAGGGTTAGGAGAATATTTTTCTGATGGCTTTCGCGCACGTTTTGCCTCATTCCACCCGGTGATCGGCGATTTGCTTGCAGCCATTCAGGAAAGCGCTCACCGGCATCCGTTTCTTGCCTGCCAATTGCAGGGAAAGGAGCCGGATATAGCCCCCTTCGACGGCTACATCGAGGTAACTCTTCTGATCCGTATGCAAGCTGCCGATGGGAAAATTGTGCGCAGCCGGTCGTTTCTCTGTCTGATAGATCTTCAGCACCTGGCGATTGCCCTCCGGCGATACCAGCTCTGTCCAGGCAGCGGGGTAGGGGGAAAGGCCGCGGATGAAATCGTAGATCCGCTTCATCGGCTGCTGCCAATTGATGTGACAGGTATCCTTGAAGATCTTCGGTGCCGGACGCAGCTCCGCTTCCGACGTGTAGAGCTGCTCTTGGGCAATGGTCTCTACCGCCTCTCCGCTCAGCAAGAGATCGACCGTCTCCGTCACCAAACCGGCACCCATCTGCATCAACGCATCGTGCACGGTGCCTACATCGTCGCTGTCGGCAATCGGTAAATGCTTCTGGCGAATGATTCGCCCCGTGTCGATCTCACGCGTCAGGAAGAAGGTGGTGACACCCGTCTCCGTGTCGCCATTGATCACCGCCCAGTTGATAGGAGCTGCCCCTCGATACTGCGGCAACAGAGAGGCATGGAGGTTAAAGGTGCCCAAGCGAGGCATGTCCCAAACCACCTCGGGCAGCATACGGAAAGCCACCACGATCTGTAAATCGGCCTTTAACGCCCGCAGATCGGCCAGGAACTCCTCGTCTTTCAGCTTCACCGGTTGCAAGACCGGCAAGCCCACCGATTGCGCATATTGCTTCACGGCACTGGCTTGCAACACGCTGCCGTGTCGCCCCATCGGTTTGTCGGGCATGGTCACTACACCCACCACGTTATAACCACCTTCCACCAAGGCACGCAAGCTCGCCACGGCGAAGTCGGGCGTACCCATATATACGATTCGTAAATCTTCTTTCTTCATCATTTATTATATCGGTAAAAACAGGTTAATCCCCCGAGAAGTTATCCACCAAGACCTCCCGGTAGGAATTGAATATCTTTGACTTAGACATGAATCCGATGTAATGCCCCTCTTCATCGACCACGGGAAGGTTCCAAGCCTTCGTGTCGTCGAAGATCTCCATGATCTTATCCATCGGCGTATTGATCAGGATCTTAGCGGGAGCGGACACCATGAATTTATCCACCTTGAAGCGGTTGTACAGTTCGGGACGGAACATGATGTTGCGAATATTATCCAACAAGACAATGCCCAGCAAGACCCCTCGCTCATCCACCACGGGGAACATGTTGCGTGTGCAGCGAGAGATTACCTTCACCATGTCGCCTAATGACATATCCGGCGCTACCGTCTGGAAATCCTTCTCGATCACGCTGTCGGCTTGCAACAGCGTCAAGACGGCCTTGTCCTTATGGTGCGTCAGCAGCTCGCCCTTCTGCGCCAAACGCATGGAGTAGATGCTGTGTGGCTCAAACATCAAGATCGTCAAGTAGGAACCGATCGAGACAATCATCAATGGCAAAAAGAGGTCGTAGCCACCGGTCAGCTCCGCGATCAGGAAGACACCGGTCAGCGGGGCGTGCATGACGCCTGACATGATGCCTGCCATGCCCAACAAGGCGAAGTTCTTCTCCGACACGTAGATGGTGAAGGGAAAATAATTGGAGGTGTGGGCAAAGATAAAGCCGGCGATACATCCTAAATACAAACTGGGTGCGAAAATACCACCGCAGCCACCACCGGCATTGGTCGCACTGGAGGCGAACACCTTGGTAAGCAGGATCAAGAGCAAGAAGAAGATCACCCCAAAATAGGTGTCGTTCAACCCATAGAAAAGACTCTTATCCATGATGTGCGAGAACTGTCCGTTCAGCAGGGAGCCGATCGTGTCGTAACCCTCGCCATACAATGGTGGGAAAAGGAAGATCAAGACGCTCAGCATCACACCTCCCATCAGGAACTTGCGCCAGTAGGTGCCCAACTTGCGGTAGAATCCCTCCACCCGATTCATCACCCGGGTGAAATAGAGCGAAACCAATCCGCAGAAGATGCCTAACAGCAGCACATAAGGAATACGTTGCAAATCGAACTCCTCTGTCTGTGAGAACTTAAACATCGCCTCCGTACCGGTGAAGATGTAAGACATCGTGGCTGCCGTGACCGACGAGATCAGCAACGGCATGACCGAGGTCATGGTCAGGTCGAGCATCAATACCTCCACCACAAACACCAATCCGGCGATCGGAGCCTTGAAGATACCGGCGATCGCTCCGGCGGCACCGCATCCCACCAAGAGCATCAAGGTCTTTTGCTCCATCTTGAAGATACGCCCTAAGTTAGAGCCGATGGCCGCACCCGTCAAGACAATCGGTGCCTCGGCTCCGACTGATCCACCAAAACCGATCGTCACGGAGCTGGCCACGATAGACGACCAGGTATTGTGCGGCTTGATGCGGCTCTTGCGTTGTGAGATCGCATAGAGAATCTTCGTCACGCCATGGCTAATATCGTCTCGCACGATGTATTTCACGAAGAGGCCCGCCAGCAAGATACCTACCACCGGATAGATCAGGTAGAGGTAGTTGGCTCCCGCCGCATTGAAATTGCCTGTGAGCAGGTGTTGGATGAAATGAATCAACTGTTTCAGGATGATCGCCGCCGCCGCGGTGCAGATACCTACTAAAAAACTGATGATCAATATAAAATGCTTTTCCTTGATGTGTTGCTCTCTCCAAAGTAGAAAGCGATAGAAAAAACTAACTTTTGCCATGGTTTAAACGCTACTTAATCACTCGTTAAACGCCTTTTCCCGTAAACACCGTACGCACCGTGTAAATCAAGATGGTAAGGTCTAACATCAAAGACATATTCTCATAATACAACATATCATATTCCAACCGCTCGATCATTTGCTCTACGTTGCCTGCGTAGCCATACTTCACCATGCCTAACGAGGTGATGCCTGGTCGCACGTTATGCAGCAAATAGTAGAACGGTGCTTTTTGCACAATCTGGTCGATGAAATACCTCCGCTCCGGACGAGGTCCGACTAACGACATATCGCCCTTCAAGACGTTCCAAAACTGAGGCAGCTCGTCTAAGCGGTACTTCCGCATGACGTGCCCGAAAGGGGTGATGCGTGGATCATCCTCGGAGGAGAGAAGGGGGCCTTCTCGCTCCGCATCGACATACATCGTTCGGAACTTGCAGATCAGGAAGGGTTTCCCCATGTAGCCAATCCGCTCTTGCCGAAAGAAAACAGGCCCTTTGGAGTCTCGCTTTACCCGCCAAGCGATATACGCAAACAGTGGGGAGAGCACGACTAACGCCAAGAGAGACAAAACCTTATCCATCAACCATTTCACGTTTTGCTCGACGGGAAGGAAATGGTTGTCGGTCAAATCAATCAGTGGCACATCCTCCACCGTCTTGATCTTCAATCTCGACAAAGGGGTGGATTTATCCGCCCAGATCTTGATGGGGCATTTATATTTATATAAGGAGTAGATGATAGGTTGCAATTGTTGCTGCTCATCTTCCTCCAACGCCACTACCAGTTCATCCGCCGGTTCCCGCTCAAAGCGCTCGGGCAATCGCTCCATCTCTTGGGTAGCCACCTCCCCGATGATCCGATACCCCAGTCGCGTCAAGTCTGCAGCGATGCGTTGCGCTCGTTCTCCCGTGCCGATGATCAACACACGCAACGCCCATTCGCCCCGTTTGATTTTTTGTTTGCCCGCCTGCGTGATCCATAAACGAGGGAGATAGACCCCTAAGAATTGCAAACCCCACAAGGCGAAAAACACATCGTAATAAATCTGATAGGAACGAGGTAAATCATTTAATATCAAGAGAAAGAAAAGCGATATAACGCCCACGGAAACCGTCACGAAAGTAGAGAAAAGCTCTGTGATGCGTGATTTGCCGAATGGCTTGTTGTAATAACCTGAAAGCCAGAAAAGAGCTATCCAGAAAAAGGGTACCAAGAGTTGCCCCCATAGGGAAGTGGAGTGTGTCAAGAAAGACCATACATCGCCAAACCCTTCATATACAGCGATCTCATGATAACGTATCAAGTTGAAGAGTAACCAAACAACGGATGACGCCACAAAATCGGAAATGATGTATTTACAGGCTTGTACGCTTCGCTTCATCGCTGCTATCTAATGATCTTCACTAATCCACCTGCGCCTAACTTGATGATGTGCGAAGGAGCCGCTTTGCTCAAATCGTCTTGCCGATAGCGCACGATGTAATCCACTCCTGCCTTTATCGTCTCTGAAATCTCACTGAAATTGGCCGGTGAAGGATCTCCACTTACATTAGCCGAGGTAGATACCAATGGCTTTCGGAAGCGCTCGCATAACTTATGCGAAAACTCCTCTTGCGTGATGCGAATCCCCACACTACCATCTGCTGCCAACAGGTTGGGCGCCACGTTGCGTGCTCCGTTATAGATTACGGTTAAAGGGCTATCAGCCAGCTCAATCAGATCCCAAGCTACGTCGGGAACCTCCTGTACATAGTAATTCAACTTCGCACTGCTATCCATCAATAGCAGCATTGCCTTATGATCTGACCGGCGTTTCAGCTCATACACTCTCCGTACGGCTTCTTCGTTGGTCGCATCGCATCCAATGCCCCATATTGTATCTGTAGGATAAAGGATTAGGCCTCCGGCAGCCATCACCTCACATGCCTTTTTAATATCTTCTATCATTTTCGCTTCGAATATGAGGCAAAAATACAAATGATTCTTCGACTTCAAAAAAAACCACAACAAAAAAACGATTTTTAGAAAGAGTTGAGCATTATCTCCTATTTAATTCCTATTTTTACGGGTTGAAATAGCTTGGGGAGTCTGCGTCTTGGCTAAAAGGCTGAGGAGAAGCATCGAAAAAGACCCTCTGAGTCGTGACGAGGAAAAAAGAAAAAAAACAATATATAATGATTAACAAATGGAACTTTCGAACCCCAACAGACGAAGAGTTACATAAAAGAGACCGATTGGCGGCTGATCTGGGTATCAGCCCTGTGATCAGTCTTTTGCTCGTTCAGCGAGGTATTACCTCGGCGGACGAAGCCAAGCGATTCTTCAGGCCCAGTTTGAGCGATCTGCACGATCCATTTCTGATGCCCGATATGGAGAAGGCGGTGAATCGATTGAACCAGGCATTGGGAGATAAGGAAAAGATTTTGGTGTATGGCGATTACGACGTGGATGGGACGACAGCCGTATCGTTGGTGTACAAGTATCTTCGTCCCTACTCGTCGAGCTTGGATTATTATATCCCTGATCGCTACGACGAGGGCAGTGGTGTCTCTTTCAAAGGGATAGATTATGCGGCTGCCCATGGTGTGACCTTGATTATCTCATTGGATTGCGGCATTAAGGCCATTGAGAAGATTGAGTATGCCAAACAGAAAGGGATTGATTTCATCATCTGCGACCATCACATGCCGGATGATGTGCTGCCGAATGCGGTCGCCGTGCTCGACGCTAAGCGATTGGATTCGAAATATCCCTATGAGCATCTTTCGGGGTGCGGTGTGGGCTTCAAGTTTATGCAGGCTTTTGCTA
>JALFJR010000089.1 GCA_022775005.1 Parabacteroides sp. | reverse complement strand
CTTCAAGGTCTTGTCACAAAAATCAATAAGAATGTGACCGTTGAGGGCCAACAGTAGTAATTATACCGACAACAAATACGACAAGAAAGGGTGTGCAACAGGAATTAATTCCAATCGCACACCCTTTCTTAATTAAATATAGGATGATGATTATGAGCGCTTCGCTTATACCAAGAAAGTACCTACCAATGCCAAGATTGCGTAGAACTCCGGCAACGCAGCATAAATCATGGTGTTGGTCTGCACATCATGCCCTTGAGCCATTCCAGCGATACCATTAGCACACAACTGGCCTTGACGGATAGCTGAGATCAAGAAAACCAGACCAACACTAACACCCATGCCAAATTTCAACAGCGCATTCTCAGGAGTGATCGCACCCGCTGTCATGAAGGCAACGAAACCATACAAACCCTGTGAAGCGGGCATAGCTGAAAGAATCATGTAACCGGCAGACTTGGAGGGATCTTTCTTCAAAGCGCCTTCAGCCGCATTCGCTGCAATAGTAGTTCCGTAGCAGCTACCGATACCTGCGAGGGCTAACATCAAGCCCAGTCCTAAATAACCTAATAAAAGAGTTAAGTCCATAATGATTATAATTTTAAATTGTTATTAATATTCTGATTTAATTATTCTAATTGATATTGTTTACTATTCCTCAGAGCTGGTAGTGGAAAAAGGCTTATAGGCCACACCTCTACCATCATAACCCGAGTTCTTGAAATATTCGACAAATGTCAAACGGATAGAGTGAACATAGCCGCTCAAGCAAGAGAGGGCAATGTTCAAACCATGGCCAAAGACAAAGATGAGGGCGAAACAGATCCAGCCCGGAATGCCGAAGAGCACCCCATCCAGACTGTCACGCAACTGCATACCTAACGTATTGAAAACGCCTCCCAACATACCTCCAGCCAAGCCAAGCGCATAGAGACGAAGGTAAGAAAGCAAGTCTCCCATCAAGCCAGTCGCCATATTATAAGTAGCCCAAAAGCCAGCACCTACATTGATGAAGACATTACGTTTCAAGTTGTTGAGTAAGTAAATACCAATCGCCGACACACCACTGATCGCAATGAAAGCCGTCTTTGCGAGATCCATGGAGAGGACATCCAGGTAGTTGAGTGTCGCAATAGCGACCGTACCACCCACAAAGAGCCACCAGCCCCATTCAGAGAGTGCGTTCTTGAAGCCAAAACGTGCGGTAGCACAAATGGCTTTCACCGTCATCGCAAAGATCAAGTGGAACATACCTACGATCAAGGCAAAAATCATCGTCTTATCGTAAGCCGTATCACCGAACTTACCGACAATCATACTTTGCTTGATCCATTCCGGCAGGTCAAGGCTAACCAGCTCCACACCCATGAAGGTTCCCACCAAAGCACCAACAATGGTCGTAGCCAAACCAAGTGTGATCAACAGGTTCATCATACCAGCCATGGAATGACTTACCTTCCGCTTGAGATAGAGTCCTAACAAAACCAGCAAGAGACCGTAACCAGCATCGCCAACACAGAGACCGAAGAAGAGCGCATAGAAGGGCGCCAACATCGGAGTAGGATCGAACTCAGCATAATCCGGCATTCCATACATCTTGGTAAGCACCTCAAAAAGACGTGTCACCGCATTGTTTTTCAGCTTGATCGGTGCGTTCTCCTCCTTCTCGGCAGGCCTCATCTCGTAGTAAACGCCACTGGCTTCTAACATCTGACGGACAGCCGCACTGTTCTCTTCGGGCACCCAGCCTTCCAACAGCACCAATGCGCCGTCAGCCATACGTTCACCGCCCAAAGTCACCTTCAAGAGGTCGATCTCGCTCTGCAAAACGCGCATAGCTGCCTCCACAATAGGCACGTGCGTAATGCAATAAGCAGACAAACTGCTCTTAGACGAAGCAATCTCCTCGCTCAAAGCCTGCCTACGGCTCTTCAGCTCAGAAAGACGATGATGAGGCAAGCGAACGATCTCAGCCTCCAACTCCACCGGCTCCCGATTGACCGTCACGAAATAGGCCTGTCCACCCTTCACACTGATCACTGTAGCATGACAACTATCCCGCCATGCCTCGTCGAACGATTTCTCAGGACAGCAGAAGAACTGCATCACCCAACCGTTAGCTTTCAGGCCATCGATCGTTTGCCAATCAAATTCTCCCCAAGGCTCCATCAAGGCAATCTCACGATCCAATGCCGGAAGCTGCGCCATCAACTGTTGCAAATTACCCTGCATGGCATCAAAATCACGAAGGGTTGCCTCTATCGTAGCCTCCCCCTCCAAGTGACCTGGTACTGCATTGGCTGTGAGCGACGACATTTCCTTGAGAACCGTCTTATAGGCGGCATACTGTTGCAAAAGGGCTTGCAGCTTCTCATCGCTCTCACCTTGTTGCTTAAGCTCGACATGTACAACACCCAGCGTACGCAACTCCGTCAAGAAGCGATCATATTCCTTATGATAGATAAGGAAAGTCAGTTTCTCCATTTTAGCGATCATACAGCCACCTCCTCTTCTTTCGCTTTGCGCTTTTCTTGATTAGACCTCATAATCTTCTGGGAAGACTTAGAGAGACTCTCCTCGTCTTCCATGAATCGTTTCACCTTACGGATCGCATCCTTATAGCCAGGAATCTGCACCTTTTCAAAAAGGTTGACCTTCTGTGTGGTCTTCTTCCGGGCGTGCTCCAACAACTCCAGCTTCATGCCTGCGAACTCCGCTTCAATGCCTGTACGTGCCAACTTCTTCAGCAGGTCGATACCATCGGCATACCAAGCGGGGGCATTAAAGAGACTGTAATGTCCGATCTCGAATTTAATCTCATCCAACAACGGAACGACCACTCCGGCGATCTTCTTAGTCGAGAGGGAGACATCCTTCACAACGATCAACTCAGGATTAAACTCGTTCCACAGGGCCACCATATTCTCGTAGCTCTGTATCTCTTGCTCCAGCTGAAGTTCCAACTTACTCACCTCATCCTTGGTGCGCTTCACCTCGATACGAAGGGCACTCTCCTTACTCTTGATAGTAGGCAGGGAGCGCTCTCGCATCTTCAGCTGCTTCTCCAATTGCTGAAGTGACGTCTTGTTATATTGAAACTTTATAGCCATGTGTGAATGTTACTATACGTTAGTTCTTCCAATACTTATCCACGAATACCTGCTTGATATTCACCTCAGCAGGGTTGAAATACTTGGCGAACAAGCCCCATGCCACGTCGAGCATCTCGGTAGTATCGAGATTGACATCGATCGCCAACAGCTTCGATGAATAATCCTTTGCGAAGGAGAGAGCACGGTTATCGTAGTCGGTCAAGTCAAAACCATTCTCCATCTTGGTCTTTGCATTAGCTGCATCGGCATAGAGTCGAACCGCCGCATTCATCACTTGCGGGTGATCTTCGCGGGTCTTCTTACCCGTTACCAACTGTTTCAAACGAGAAAGGCTTCGGAACGGATCGACGATGACCTTACCCACATCGCTATCCCTACGCAAATAGAGCTGGCCCTCGGTGATGTAACCCGTGTTATCAGGCACCGCATGGGTAATATCGCCACCAGACAAAGTCGTCACAGCGATGATCGTGATAGAACCACCAGCTGGGAACTGCACCGCCTTCTCGTAAATCTTTGCCAAATCCGAATAGAGCGAACCCGGCATAGAGTCTTTAGACGGGATCTGGTCCATACGGTTAGAGACAATCGCCAAGGCATCGGCGTAGTTGGTCATATCGGTCAACAAAACGAGCACCTTCTCATTCTTCTCCACAGCAAAATACTCCGCCGCCGTCAATGCCATATCGGGGATCAAAATACGCTCCACAGAGGGATCCTCCGTCGTATTGATGAAGCTGACGATACGATCCAACGCACCGGCGTTGCTGAAGGTATTCTTGAAGAAGAGGTAATCGTCGTTCGTCATACCCATACCACCCAAGATGATCTTATCCGACTGGGCACGCAGGGCCACCATCGCCATCACCTGGTTGAAAGGCTGGTCAGGATCTGCGAAGAAGGGGATCTTCTGACCCGTCACCAATGTGTTGTTCAAGTCGATACCAGCGATACCGGTAGCGATCAACTCAGAGGGCTGCTTACGACGCACGGGATTCACTGAGGGACCACCAATCTCCACCTCGCGTCCTTCAGGAATAGGTCCGCCATCAATGGGCTCACCATAGGCGTTGAAGAAACGTCCTGCCAGCTGGTCACCCACCTTCAAAGAGGGAGCCTTGCCCATGAACACCACCTCGGCGTTGGTGCGGATACCCTCCGTTCCGGAGAAAACCTGCAACGTCACCTCGTCGCCGACAATCTTAACCACCTGAGCCAGCTTGCCATCGACAGAAGCCAACTCATCATACCCCACACCTGTCGCCTTCAACGAACAGGTTGCCTTCGTGATCTGGGTAATCTTCGTATATATCTTTTGAAATGCTTTTGTTGCCATACGTCACGTTTATTTTACGATTCTCTCCTTTAACAACTCATCCAACTCAGCGTTATGTTGCTTGAATGCCTTGCTCTGATACTCGGAGTAGTTCATCTGCTTGCAAATATTGATCATCTTCTTGAAATAGTCCATCACATCCAAGAATGTATCAAACTGGAACTCAGCACGACAGATGTTCACTACCCGATCCAACATAAACTCCTGACGAGCCAATGGAGTCACGGCATCGATCGCATCGAAAGCGTCCTGCTGGAGGATGACGAAGTCGATCAACTCAGACTTCCAGAAGGTGACGTGATAAGCCACGGGCACACCGTCATCACCCAAGATATTGATCTGCTCGGCGATCTCCTTACCACGCAACATACGGGTCTTAATCTCGTTCACTTTCTCGATCCAATTCGGAGAGATATGCTTAGAGATATACTCCTGGAACTCGGGATATTCCAAATATTTAGAATAGCTATCAATCGGGTTGACAGCCGGATAACGCTTACGGTCAGCACGCTCCTGCTCCAAAGCATAGAAACAACGAGCCACCTTCTTTGTGTTCTCTGTCACAGGCTCTTTCAAGTTACCACCGGCCGGAGATACGGTTCCGATGAAGGTAACAGATCCGGTAGCCCCATTCTTCAAGTGTACGAATCCGGCACGTGCGTAGAAGTTAGCCACGATCGCAGACAAGTCCATCGGGAAAGCATCCGGTCCGGGCAACTCCTCCAAACGGTTAGACATCTCACGCAACGCCTGTGCCCAACGAGAAGTTGAGTCGGCCATCAACAACACCTTCAAGCCCATGCCTCGATAGTACTCGGCGATGGTCATAGCGGTATATACAGAAGCCTCACGGGCAGCCACCGGCATGTTTGAAGTATTGGCGATAATGATGGTACGCTCCATCAACTTACGCCCTGTATGGGGGTCGATCAACTCGGGGAACTCCGTAAAGACCTCAACGACCTCATTCGCACGCTCACCGCAGGCTGCGATGATCACGATGTCAGCCTCTGCCTGCTTGGAGATCGCATGTTGCAACACCGTCTTTCCCGTTCCGAAGGGACCCGGGATAAAGCCCGTACCACCCTCGACAATGGGGTTCACCGTATCAATCGTGCGGACACCTGTCTCAAGCAACTTAAATGGACGGGGTTTCTCACGATAGCAAGTAATCGCCCGTTTCACCGGCCATTTCTGCACCATCGTCACCTTCACCTCAGCGCCATTCGCATCGGTCAAGACCGCCATCGTGTCGTTAATGGTATAAGCGCCCTCTGCTGCCACCTCTTTCACGGTGTAGGTTCCTTGGAACGTAAAGGGCACCATAATCTTATGCGGTTGGGAGTTCTCATCCACCTCACCCAGCCAGTCACCAGCGCCTACAGTATCACCAGCCTTTGCCAAAGGTTTGAACGCCCATTTCTTCTCACTATCCAACGGGAATGTATATTCACCACGCTTCAAGAAGACGCCCTGCATCTTGTCCAAGTCATTCTGCAGACCATCATAATTGCGAGAGAGCATACCCGGTCCTAACGTCACCTCCAGCATGTGTCCTTGGAACTCAGCCTCATCGCCGACACGCATACCACGCGTGCTCTCGAACACCTGTACAAAGGCATTCTTGCCTATCACCTTGATCACCTCCGCCATCAGCTTCACGCCTCCAACGGAAATGTAACAAATCTCATTCTGGGAAACCGGACCGTCAACCTCCACGGTTACCAGATTGGATACGATTCCTTTTACAATACCTTTCGTAGCCATAATTATTTTATATTGTTTCTTTTAAATTCTTCCAACGCATGGTCACTTCCTTTCTTCATCGCACCGACAAGCTCGCGGAAAGTTTGCTCTCCCCGTACCTTATCTAAGTTCACCCAGCGCTCGATCATCTCCAGCTGCAACAGATAGGCGAAAACACGCTCCATGTCAAAAGTCTTGAAGAAAGTTTGATCCTCTAACCATTTCCACTTCAACAGGTCAATCTTCCGCTCGCGGGCGTAAAGGTCGGTCTCCTCGGCGATACGCTGCAATTCCGGCAGATACTCCACAGCATCCGACAACCCAAAGTCGCGTGCGTTGGAGGTGCGGATCTGTTCCGCAATCTCGTTGTGACCCACGATGTAGAGGGATTTATCAAAGCCATACTTACGGCAAGTGATCGCCGTCAATACATTATTAATATTCAGATTGAGCTCAAACCATCCGGCGACAAAGGGGTTCGGGGCTTTCATGGCCGCCTCGTAATAGAGGGCTGCCAACTGGTCCTCCCACGACACCTGTGCCTTCTCGCCCTTCTGCTCGCTCTGCTCCTCCGCTAAGTAGCGTTGGATGAACGTCACATGATAGGCAGGAATCGCCTCGTCTTTCGGCAATTTCTCCTCCTCTTTCAATGCCTTGTAAACCGCCTCGAACTGCTCACGGGTGATACGCCCACGAGGATCCAACGATGCATCGGGATCCTTCAAGTAAGCCAAGAGGTTGGCATTGTCATATTTCAAGAAGAAAAGGTCGATCAGTTTCTGGTCTTTCGCCGACAGCGTCGCCTCCATCTCTGCCCGGAAATCGGCAACGGTATAAGCCAACTTACCATCATCGAGGGAGATATCGGGAAGCCCAGACACCAAATAATAGTACTTACCCATATCAGAACAGCATTTCGATCAGTTGAGGGCGCAAGAACTCCTTGAAAAACTCCACAAACTCCTCCTCACCGAAAGTCACCTTATAGGAGCCATCCGCGGGAACGATGGAGAAGGAGGCCTTCTTGCCATTCACCTGCTCAATCTTATACCCCTTGTTCAACAGCGCCTTGGCATTCGCCTCGAAATAGGTCTTCAACTCGCTTGCCTCCGAAGCCTGGATCGTCAAGAACTCCTGAGCAGGCCAACTCTTCACCAACTCCAGGATCACCTTCTGCATATAAGCCGGATCTGTCACCGCAGCCTTCACGTTCGCACTGACAATGTCACCCGTGATCAAGTTCGTCACCTCACTCTTCAATGCCTCGACTGATTGTGACGCAAACAATTTCAACTCGGCCTCAGTGTTTTTCTTCAGCTCGGCCGCCTGTTTCTCCGCCTCCGCAACGATCCGAGCGGCCGTCTCTTCAGCGGCTTTCACAATTGACTCTTTCTGGGCGTTCGCCTCAGCGACGATTCGCCCTGCTTCCTCGTTACCCTTCTCTACACCTTCTTTGTAGATTTTATCGGTCAGTTCTTGAATCTTTGTATCCATTTCCTATGCTATATTTGATTTTGTATTTTTCCACAGTAATTGCGCACAAAGTTATTCCTTTCTATGGATTGGGAAACGTTTTTGTGTGAAATCTCCATAAAAAAAGGAGGAAATTAAATAAATCGTATATTCAGAACATCTTTACAGAACAATTTAACATCACCTCCAAAAGACTTCCTATCCATGTTACGCTGCTCACGAGGGGGTGTAAAACAAGAATCCCTTGAAGCGACACAATTGCCTCAAGGGATTCTTTTATCCATTTGCAGCCAGATTTACTCAAAGGTAATGTCCCATAACCCGACAGCCCGCTCCAGCTCTACCAAAGCTACACTGTAATTGAACAGGGTTTCGATATACTGTGCCTGCACCTCATCGTAGGTACGTTGCGCATCGAGCACCTCCAACAGAGAGACCTCGCCACGCTGATAGCTGTAGTTTTTCCCCTCCATCACCTCTGCCGCCTGGCGCAGAAGCCCATTGTCATACTGTTCCACCTGTTTGCTGCATAGCTCATAGCTCCAATAGGCCTGCATCACCTCCGTCTGTACCTGCAGGCGCGCCTCTTGATATTGCAATTCCGCCTGCTGCTCCCGGAACCGGGCAGCACGTACGCTTCCCTTATTCAGATTGGAGAATTTCAGGGGGATAGCGATTCCCGCGGTCACACCGGTAAAGGGAGGCGCAGGAGCCTCCTCGTTATGCACCCTCGCATTGCGACTGACGGCGATCGAAAGATCCACATCCGTGTTACGCTCTCGGCGGGTCACCTTCAATGCCTTCGAAGCCACCTCTTTGTTCCGCATGGCAGCCACGAGATCCGCTCGCGTTTGCAACGCCTCATTCAACAGATCGGCCAACACAAAACTACGGGCAGGCAGTTGCAACTCCCCCGCTGGCACAAAGAGGGTATCGGCACTGAAGGTACCTGTCATCAAGCTCAGATCGCTGAAAACCCGATAGAGCTCCGATTGCGCCTGCGCCAACTCGTTACGCAGTACGCCTGCCTCCACCTGGCTCTGTGTAGCATCCACCTCACGAATCTCCCCTAACCGGTAACGAATGCTATCGCTCTGGGCCAACTGAGACATATTCTCATAGGCTCGTTGCTTCACCTGATAGAGCCGATGCTGTCGCAACGCCTCCAAATAGGCCACCGTCGCATCCGCTCTGAGCTGCCGGAAATAGTCGGCCAGCAACGCCTCGGAAAGCGCTTGCTCGCTCTTGGCCAACGCAATGTTCGCCCCTCGCTTGCCAAAGGTGAAGGTCTTGCTCAGCTCCACCTCCACGCCCTCTCCCATCTGTAGGGTGTTGTTCTCATTATTATAATAGGAAACCGAGAGGTTCGGATCGTTGAAAACCTTGGCCGCCGTCACCTCCGCCTGCGCCACGGGCACATTCAACTGCTCCGCCGCATAGCCCAAGTTGTCATGGATCACCTTGTTCATATAACCCCTATAAGACAACTTGACCGGGGTCTGCGCCAAGCTCATATTCACTGCCAAAAACAGTCCTAACAGGAGACTGCTCCATTGTTTCTTGTTATTCATACCTCATTCCTCCTTCTCATTCTCCAAATCTGATTCATCCTTGCCCTCATAACGACGTTCAATCAAATAATACAGCGCAGGGAGCACAAAGAGCGTGATCACCGTGGCAAAAAGCAATCCATAGACAATCACCGTCGCCAACGGACGCTGCACGTCAGAGCCGATACCGGTACTGATCGAGGCGGGCAACAGACCCAAGACCGCTACGGTAGCAGTCATCAAGATGGGGCGGAAACGGTGACGCGTGCCCAAGACGACTGCGTCTCTCAACGCCTTACCCTCCGCACGCAGGTTATTGATGTGCGAGAGCATGATCACACCGTTTTGGATCGCCACGCCGATCAGGGCGATAAAGCCCACCGCCGAGGAGACGTTGAGCGTCATGCCTCGTAGGTTCAGTGCCAACATACCCCCGAAAAGCGCCAACGGAACGACACTCATCATCAACGCCGCCTGCCGGAACTTG
>JALFJR010000079.1 GCA_022775005.1 Parabacteroides sp. | reverse complement strand
CATCGCACACCCGCTCACTCTCCTTGCATTAATAACCCGGATTCTGCGTTGTGATCGCTTTGTTGAAGTTCAACTCAGAGGTCGGAATCGGCCACAGCCAATGGCTCTCTGCGATGTCCATGCCCCGATGCAGTTTGACATAACGCTTTGCCTCGTCTTTGCCCAATCGCTTCAAGTCCAACCAACGTTTTCCTTCGCCAACGGTCTCGTAACCTCGCTCCTCAATACACTGCTCAATGAATGACTCCTTGGTGAAGTCGCCCAGTTTGAAATCTACCGGTGAAGGCTGGGTGGAGGGATAGCCATAGGCACGACGGTGCACTTGGTTGAGCGCCTCCAATGCCTCTGCGTTCAACCCTGCCGTCCGGCAAGAAGCCTCCGCAAAGAGCAACAGACAGTCTGCATAGCGATAGAGCGGGAACGAGTTGCGAGGACTTAATCCCTCCCGATCAATGTATTTACGGATCAGAAGGGTTCCAGGGCCACACAAACCACCTTCATACTCATACCACAACGATTTGCGAAGATCGTTGTCATTTTGTTGCTGGTAGGTGCAATAATCCGTTCTTGAGATCAATACATTATAGCCTGCAGGAATGATGTATTCTCCCGCTATATTACCTCCATGGCAATAAACTGCAAACGAGAATCCATCCTGCTCATGATATTTCAGATAGAAAACCTCCTCTGGAGTAGTCACGATGTTCGCTCCAAACAGATTGTCGAAGTCCTCCCATGTCGAAACCTCCACCAAGCTATACTGCTTGCTCTGTATCACCTCTTTGGTCAATTGGGCTGCTTTCTCGTAATTGTTCAAGTAGAAATGTACATCCGCAAGCAGCAGTTTGGCCGCACCCGCAGTGGCTCGGCCGGCGACGGAAGCCGTTGCCGGTAAAGCAGATGCCGCATATTCCAGGTCAGAAGTAATCAACTCATAGACGGCCGACTCCGGACTGCGATCGATCTCGATCTCATCCAAATTACTTTCTGTACGCAAAGGAACAGCTCCCCAGTTACGGACCAAATGGAAATAGGCCAATGCGCGCAGGAATCTGGATTCACCCATATACTTCTGTTGATCCGCTTCAGAGGCGTTTTGGGCATTCGGGATTGCTGCAATCATGATATTCGCATTTCGAATGGCTTGATATAGATAACCCCAAACTCCTGAAACACGCGATTGATTCGTAGAGTTCAACCCTTGATATTTGCTGGGTGGTTCCCAACTTCCCAGACCTCCATAGATGTAGTCGGATGATTCTTCCAACATACAAGGATACTGATCCCTGAAGCAACTCCTCAGGGGTGCATAGATGGCATTCACGCCAGATTCGATTTCATTTGCATTGTTGTAGAAGGTTTCCACCGCAATGGCTTGCGGTTTCTCCTCCAAGGTATCACTACATGCACCACAAACCATCAGTGCACCTAAACCTATGATAGCTATATATTTCATACTGTCTGTTTTTAAGTGATTAGAAAGTCATATTTATACCGAACGTATAGGTCCGTGCAACCGGATAGGCATTCTGGTCGATACCTTGCGCAATGCCACCTCCCTGCATGTTGACATCCGGATCCCAGCCCGAATAGCTGGTGATCGTGAAGAGGTTCTGCATACTCAATGAGAGACGTGCTCGCTGGATATATTTCCAATTCCATTTCTTGACCGGCAGGTTGTAGGCAAACTCTACATTCTTCAGACGCAGGTAGGAACCATTCTCCACGAAACGATCCGACAACCGCATGGACAATCCATTCACAGGTTTCGGATATTTTGCGTTCGGATTCTCAGGAGTCCAATGGTTGTAGAGCACTTCACGTTGCTGATTCAAGCCGTACGCATAGTACAGCGTGTTGTCAATGCTGGAGGCGTTGAACAAATCATTGCCTTGCGAACCTTGCAAGAAGAAGGAGAATTCGAAATCTTTATAGCGCATGCTGGAGTTCAAGCCATAGATGAAATCGGGATTCGGATCACCAATGATGGTCTTGTCGTCTTGATTGAGGATGCCATCGCCATTCACATCTTTGTACTTTTCGGCACCCTTCTCGTCGTACCCATCTTGCAAGTAACCGTAGAAGACACCCATCGGTTCACCCTCACGCAGAATCACAGAGTTGTCTTCTACCACCATGAAGCCAATCCAGCCGCCCAAAATATCCTGGCCTTCATACAGCTTCTTCACCTTGCTACGGTTCGTAGAGATGTTCGCTGTCAAATCCCATTTGAAGTCACCCGTAAACGGATGTGCATCGATGGTCAACTCAAAACCGGAGTTACGAATCTGGCCTATATTACCCAAAGTCGAGCTGTAACCGGTTGAGGTCGGCAATTGGATGCTGTTCAACAGGTCTTTGGTCTCCTTAATATAATAATCGGCCGTAAAGTGCAGTTTATTATCCAACACGCCAAAGTCAAGACCCAAGTCAAACTGGCTGGTTGTCTCCCATTTCAAATCAGCAGGTTTGGTAGAACCCGGAGCAAAATAGGTATAGCGATCGTTGCCAAAGACGGTCTTGCCTGCATAGAGGTTATTCAAGGTAGAATAGGGACTGATTGCCTGGCTACCGGATACACCGTAGCTGGCTCTCCATTTCAAATCACTGATGGCTTCCAGCTCCTTCATGAAGGGCTCTTCGCTCATACGCCAAGCGATGGCACCTGAAGGGAAGTATCCCCATTTGTTGCCCTCACTATACCGGGAGGAACCGTCCGCACGGAAACTGAACGTCAACAGATAGCGGTTGTCAAACGTGTAGTTCACACGGGCAATTGAGGAGAGCAACACCCATTTCGTATAACTGGAACTCGGGATGCCCGGCGAAGAGGCACTTCCTAAATTACCTGTTTCCGTCACATCACTCAGATAACCATTACCACTTCCTGCCAAATACTTGTACTCATAATCCTGGTAGGTGAAACCTGCCAATGCAGAAAAGAAATGCTTTTTGGCAAACGTCTTCGTATAACTGATCGTATTTTCGTTCAACAAACTGATTTCTTGAGATGTACTTACAGAAGCAGAGCCTTGCGAATTCCAATATTCCAACCCTTTGTAATAGTCATTGCGTCCATCTCGATTCTCCACGCCACCGGATACTTTCAGTACCAATCCGTCAATCGGTTCATACGTAAAGGCGGCATTTGCCAACACGCTGTTTCGCTTCGTCACATTGGTCACCTCATTCATGATGTTAAGCGGATTGATCAACCCACCACCCGTTGTTACAAAAGGCAAGCAATTCTCCAATACCGTATAGGTGCCATCCTCATTGTAGGGAGTTGCCGTTGGAGGAGCCAATAAAGAAGCACTGACAATCGTTCCTCCTTGACGACCGCCCTGTGAAGATTTATTATCATTGATAGATCGAGTCAATGTGGTATTTACGTTGACTTTCAGTCTGTCCGTAATCTTATGGTTGACATCTGTACGCAAGGTATAACGCTTGTAGCTACCGACACCCACTATACCTTGCTGATCAAAGATATTGGCACCAACCGTAAACTGTGTTCTGTCCGTTCCACCGCTGATGTCCAACGCATGGGTGCGAATCGGCTGTGTCGAATAGACGAAATCCTGCCAGTCGAACCCTTCTCCTAACGCATTGATCTCTGATTCGGAGAAATAGGCCTCTTTTCCATCATTTACCAAACGTTCGTTGTAGAATTGCGCATATTCTTGGGCGTTCATCATGTCCATCTTCTTGGCCAATTTCTGCAAGCCTAACGTGGTGCTGAAATCCACCTTCGTTTTTCCGGCCTTACCCTTCTTGGTCGTTACCAAAATGACACCATTCGAGCCACGAGAACCATAGATCGCAATGGAAGAGGCATCTTTCAAGACTTCAATGCTCTCAATATCATCCGAACTCAAAAGAGCTAATCCGGAATTGGTGGGGAATCCGTCTATCACGTACAAGGGGTCATTTCCACCCAAAATGGAGTTTGTACCACGGATACGAACGGTAGGTGATCCACCGGGTTCACCACTGCTCTGTTTTACGTGTACACCGGATGTACGACCTTGCAGTGCTTGTGCGGGAGAAGCTACGGGGAAAGCGGCCAATTCTTCGGCTTTGACGGAAGAGACAGAACCGGTCAAATCCGATTTTTTCACCGTACCATAACCCACAACCACAACCTCGTCTAAGTTCTGGGTGTCCTCGCTCAAACTAATGGCTAACTGTTTTTGGTTGACTACCTTAATCTCTTGATTCAAGTAACCGATATAAGAAACCTCCAACAATGCCCCATCGGCTACCTCCAACGAGAAGTTTCCATCTATGTCGGTAATGGTTCCCTTGGTCGTTCCTTTGACTACCACGTTGGCACCAATCACCGGTTCGCCGTTCTTATCGACTACTTTACCCGTGACGCGCTTCTGCTGCTGAGCGACCGCTTTAGTTGTCGTAGCCTTCGCATTTTTGCTGGTGGGATTAATCAAAATGAAGTTATTCTCCGTAATCTCATACTGAATGCCGGCATTGCCAAAGAGGTTATCCAGGATAGCCTCAACCGATTGATTCTTGAAATTAACGGTGACCCGCTTATCTAAATCCACCTTGCCGCTCTCATAAATGAAGCGGAAATCGGATTGACCCTCAATCATGTAGAGGATCTCTTTCACGGTTTGATTGTTCGCACTAATTGTTAACCTTGCCTGATCCGAATATTGCGTTGCGAACAGATGAGCTGGCGTAGAGAGTGAGAATAGCGCCGCCATGCCCACGATAGACAAAGTTTTTTTCGGGCTAAACAGTTGTCTGCCCTGTTTGCTGTCTAATAAATTCATACTTTTGTGGAAAAATTTTGTGTGTAAATACTGGGTGTTAAGGACACCTTGTTGTTTTTCATGCAGTGACGGGGAATGTGCCAGCATTTCCCGTTTATTTTTGCATGTTTTTCATGATCTGATTGCTTTTACTTCTTCATAGGCATAGTTGATTTAGAGGTGATACGAATCTGTTTTCCTTTCACGCTATATTGAATCGGGCTCATGCGCGACAAGACATAAAGTACGTCAGACACGGTGGCCTCGTTGAGCACACCGTTGTAGTGATACCGCTCGGCTAAGCCCTCTTCCAAGGTGATTTGTACGTTATAGCGTCGTTCCATATACTTGCTGATCTTGGCCAACGAAAGGTTGTCCATATAGAGCTTGTCTTCCAACCAAGCGTAGGCGTGTGCGGCATTGCCTTCTAACGGTTTGAGTGCCTTGGTCTGCTTATCGAAAGCAGCCATCTCTCCGGGAGCCATGCGCAGCTTCTGATCGGCGTGCTCCAATTCGATGCAGCCCTCTACCAAGGCTGCTTCTACACTCGACTCGTTGGGATAGGCTTGGAGATTGAAGGAGGTGCCATGCACGGTGAGGCGCAGGTCGTCGTGCATCTGGATGACGAAGGGATCCTCGCCCTTGGCTACATCGAAGTAGGCCTCGCCCTCGAACTGCACTTCACGGGTATGTGATGCTTTATGATAGGTATAAGTCAAATCGGATCCACTGTTCAGCTTCACGACGGTGCCATCCGGTAGGGTCGCCTCTGAGCGACTGCCATAAGCGGCTACCAGACGAACGGAGCTGTCGGGTTGACGGTCAAAGATGCCCCATTGGGAGAGGGCGAAAAGGATCAACAGGGAGGCTACCATACCAGAGACGGTATAACCCATGTTCCAAAGGATGCGGAGGGTGCGTTGCCGGTGGCGAATCTGACGATCCACCTTGTTCCATGCGGCTTGCGTGGAAAAGGCTTCCGGCTCGATGTAGGAGGAGGCTCCCTCCCAGATTTGCTGATAGCGTTCGAACGCTTTCGGATGGGATTCATCCTCGGCTAACCAAGAGGACAGGTTCGGATCTTCCATCGTTTGCTCCTTTCCCTCTCCGGATAGCCAAGTGATCAGTTGTTCGCCTATTTGTTTTTTGTGCTCCATGTGAATCGACTTTTATCTAAAAGACACATGAAAAGCGAAAAGGTCCTATTCAAAAAAGCGTTTTTTTCAAAAAAGTTTCAGACCTGCTTCTCGGCGAGGCATTCTTTCAGTTTGCGCAGCGATATCCAGAGCATGTTTTTGATGGTCTTGACGGAGATGGAGAGGGTGTCTGCAATTTCCTGTTGCTTCAGTCCCTTGACCCGTGAGGCTACGAGTACCTCTTTGCTGCGCTTCGGCAACTGGTTCATGCAGTCGATCAAGGCGATCCGAAACTCATCAGTCTCCAAGGAGGTCTCTTCGTAGGTGAGATTCGCCAAGTCGGGGTTCTCGTTCAGACTCTCCATCGTGATCTTTGAACGCTTGAAATTCAAGGACATGTTTTTGGCCATCCGATACAAATAGGAAGAGGCACTCTCTGTGATGACTATCTTGCCTCGGTCTTTCCAGAGCTTCAAGAACAGCTCCTGCACGACATCCTCGGCATCGTCTTTGTCTTCCAACAGACTGTACACATATTGGCAAAGAGGCTGATAATAGCATTGGAAGAGCTGATTGTAGCTCATATAATCGCCTCTTGCTATCGCTTGCATTCGCTTCATATTTTCCACGGTCTCAGACATTGTGTTTATAGATAGTTGCTCGCAAAAATAGAAAAAACATTTATAAACAAGAAAGAAAGTGCACTATCTTTGCCTCCGCAAACACAACAATCAACATTAAAACAAAACTGTCATGAACAACACAGTAAGCATGAACCGGAATGAGCTGGTCGCCTATTTGGAGAAGCCAGCGGCCGAGTTCACGAAAGCGGACATCATCCGCTACATCAAGGAGAATGAGATCGAGATGGTGAACTTCATGTATCCCGCCGGAGACGGGCGACTGAAGACACTGAACTTCGTGATCAACGATGCCGCCTATTTAGACACGATCCTCACCCTTGGCGAGCGAGTGGATGGGTCGAGTCTCTTCTCTTTCATCGAGGCAGGCAGTAGCGACCTCTACGTGGTGCCCCGTTTCAGCACAGCTTTCAAGGATCCTTTCGCCATCCAGCCGACACTGACGCTGCTCTGCTCTTTCTTCAATAAAGATGGCGAGCCGTTGGAAAGCGCACCCGAACAGACCTTACACAAGGCTTGCGCCGCTTTCCAGCAGGTGACGGGCATGGAGTTTGAGGCGATGGGCGAATTGGAGTATTACGTGATCGCACCAGACAGCCACGTGTTCCCGGCCACAGATCAGAAGGGCTATCATGAGTCAGCTCCCTACGCTAAGTTCAACGAGTTCCGAACGGAGTGTATGCTCTATATCGCACGCATGGGTGGACAGATCAAGTATGGCCACTCCGAAGTGGGTAACTTCACGCTGAACGGGTTGATCTATGAGCAAAACGAGATCGAGTTTCTTCCCTGCCCCGCCGAGCAGGCCGCAGACCAACTGATGTTGGCGAAATGGGCAATCCGCAACTTAGGGCATCAATATGGCTACAACGTCACCTTCGCTCCGAAAATCACCGTGGGCAAGGCGGGATCGGGTCTGCATGTCCACATGCGCATCATGAAGGAGGGCAAGAACCAGATGCTCGCCGACGGGCAGCTCTCGGAGACCGCTCGCAAGGCTATCGCCGGTATGATGCTCTTGGCCCCCTCGATCACGGCCTTCGGCAATACCAACCCCACCTCCTACTTCCGCTTGGTGCCGCATCAGGAGGCACCGACCAATATTTGCTGGGGCGATCGTAACCGCTCCGTGCTGGTGCGTGTGCCGTTAGGTTGGACCGCTAAAAAGGATATGTGCGCCGCTGTCAATCCGATGGAACGGGCAAGGGAGATCGACACCACCTTGAAGCAAACAGTAGAGATGCGTTCACCGGATGGATCTGCCGATATTTATCAGCTATTGGCGGGTTTGGCCGTAGCCTGCCGCCATGGATTTGAGGTGGAGCATGCGTTAGAGATCGCCGATCGCTGCTATGTGGATGTTAATATCCATCAAGCCGAGCACCAAGATCGCTTGAAAAGCTTGGCGCAACTGCCGGATAGCTGCATGGCCTCCGCGCAATGCCTGAAGGCGCAACGAGCCGTCTTCGAACAATACAACGTATTCAGCCCGAATATGATTGATGGCATCATCCGGAAGTTGGAAGCCTACAATGACGGTTCCCTGCGGCAAGCATTGGCCAACGATCCAGAGGCTATGCTACAGTTGGTCAACACCTATTTTCATTGCGGATAAGCCCCAACTCCTCGAACATGCGTTGATAGACAGCCGCCTTCTCGGCCAAGGGTTTGGGATAGGCCCGTGAGGAGGAGGGCATACGATAGAGCCGGAGCAAGCGATCACCATGGGTGAATAGGACCCGATCGCCGACCTTCGGCTCTTCTACGTCCGGCAGGAGCGAGAGCAGGGTGTCCATCGCCTTTTGTCCGGTCACGGCGATTGCTTGGCAGTGTGGCAGCTGAGCCAATACCCGATTCAAGTCAATCGGGCGCACCACCTCCAAGAACTTGTCCGAGGCATTCGCCTTCAAGCGGATCACCTCGCAAGCGGTGTCGCCCAAAGCCACCCCCTTCTCCTCGCAAAAAGCCACCGCCTTCTCCCGACTGAAGGCCTTGGGAGTAGCCAAGAAATGATCCTTATCCCCGTAAAAAAGCAATCCCAAGATACGCCACATGTCGTTCTGGATATTCGGGTAATAGAAATCCATCGACCAGCGTGCCTTGGGAGGCGGGAAGCTGCCCAGCATAAGCAGCTTCGCCGAAGGGGGCAAAAAGAAGCCCAGAGGGTGCAGCTCCGTCATCATGCCTTACGCTGACGCTGAAGCTCCTTCTTTTGATCCTCTTTTGCCAACAACACCACGTTATAGACAAAATCAACGATCCATTGCTCGGAGTAGCCCAATGTGGCCGCATACTTGCGTACGCTCCAAGCGGCTTTCTGCACGCTGACATCTTTCCATTCCGAACGGGTCAAGATCTCGTGTACTGTCTTCGTAGTCATGTTGTAAAGCAACTTCTTCAACAGCATGGAGAAGCGGAACTTCCACTGCATCAAGTTGCCCAACAGGTTGAACAGGTCGTTACAGAAACCTTGGAACAGGAAGAAATAGCCCTTGATGTCATTCTGATTGCGGCAGTTCTTCTTCACTGAAGCGTCGATCTCCTTGAAGAAACTCTCCGGTAAGCCATAATCCTGCATCAACACCTTACGCACTCTTGACTTTTCAGCCACGCCGAGCTTGTTGTTCTGTGTCGGGATTTTCAGCATACGCTTGAAGAGCGCCATATCCGGCAGAATGTTCAAGTTGGAAATGCCTAAATTAACCGCCATGGAGGCCTGATAATACACACGGATCAGAGAAACAAACTCCTCAACCGTTCCTTTGGTAGTGTTCTCCTCTACCTCCGGCTTGTTTTTCTTGAATAGTTTTGAAAAGAAACCCATTGTTTTAGCTTAAATTCATTTTTCAAGCGGCGAAGGTACGAAAAGTTACTGATTCAACCGCCACTCCCTGTGATAAGAATCAACTGCCTCACGCACGGAGCCGTGCAAAAGCAGCAACTGCTTGGCCTCGTCATAGCCCAAACGCAATTCATCCATGATCATACGGGTACCTCGATCCACCAATTTTTGGTTGGTCAGCTGCATGTTGACCATGCGGTTGTCTTTCACACGCCCCAGCTGGATCATAGTGGAGGTAGTGATCATGTTGAGCACCATCTTCTGAGCCGTACCGCTCTTCATACGGGTGCTACCGGTCACATACTCCGGCCCAACCACCGGCTCGATGGCGATCTCCGCCGTCTCCGCCATCGGTGAATCGGGGTTGCAGCTGATGGAGGCGGTCAACACACCGGCCTCACGAGCCCGACGTAAAGCCCCAATCACATAGGGGGTCGTACCCGAAGCAGCTATGCCCACCAAGGTATCCTTCTCGTTGATTCCATGCCGTTGCAGTTCGGCCCACGCCTTCTCGGGATCGTCCTCAGCTGCTTCTACCGGGTTGCGCAAGGCATGGTCTCCGCCAGCGATCAACCCAATCACCAAGGTGTTGGGCATCCCATAAGTCGGTGGGATCTCAGAGGCATCAAGCACACCTAATCGTCCGCTCGTACCAGCCCCGATGTAAAAAAGCCTACCCCCTCGGCGCATCCGCTCCACCAAGCCGGTTACCAACTGCTCAATCTTGGGAATCTCCTTCCCGACTGCCTCGGCCACTTTCCGGTCTTCCCGATTGATATCTTCCAACAACTCCCGGACCGGTTTCTTGTCCAGGTCTTTATACAGAGACTCTTGCTCCGTGATCTTTTGAAATGCCATATATCCAATTTCTAATTCCTAACTCCTAATTCCTCATTCTAAAGCGGTATGATAATGCCTCAATCCCTCCATGGGAGATTGCAAGATCCGGCCGATCCGTAATCCCTGTGCCTCCGCCACACGGCTCAGCTGCGACTGGAAATGGTAGGCGATAGAGCCAACGAAATGCACCTCACTTCCCTCCTCAGGGTGGTAAGCTGCGATGTTTCGCACAAAAAAGGCCTCGAAACTCCGTTCCACCAACTGCCGCACAGCCGGCTCCTCGATATGCGCCTTCAAGAAGGGCACCAAAGAGGCCAAGAAGCGGTTGGGGAAAGGTTGCCGATACACCTTCTCTAAAATTGCGCTCTCGCTCAAACCGGTCTCTTGGTAGAAGGCCTCCTCCACCGACAGTGGCAGCTGGTGCTTCACCACATCACCCACCAACAGCTTACCCAATACGGAACCACTGCCTTCGTCGCCTAAGATATAGCCCATCGAAGGCACATGGGCGGTGATCTGTTTCCCGTCATACGCACAGGAATTGGAGCCTGTGCCCATGATACAAGCGATACCTGACTCCCGACCACATAAGGCCCGTGCGGCCGCCATCAAATCACTTTGCACCTCAATCGTTACCGGGAAAAAAGAAGCGATTGTCCGTACTACCTTCTCATTCACCGACGGAGAAGCACAGCCCGCTCCATAAAAATAGACGGCTTCCACCGCCTTTGCATCCGTTACCGCTGGAAGTACTTGCGTTTGAAGGGTTTGAGCCATCTCCTCCTCGCTTTGGAAATAGGGATTCATCCCCTCCGTGCGCAAGCACTCCGCTTTCGCTCCCTCCAGCAAACACCAATCGGTCTTTGTTGAACCACTATCCGCTATGATGATCATTTTTAAATGTATTTACTATATATCACTGATTTATGTTTCTCACGCCCTCCGATTAACAACCTTAGGCTCATTCTCGCGCCCAAAAGTAGTATAATTCTATGAAAAAGCGTACATTTACAGCCGCAAAGCGTAAACGAACAATATTTATTCATTTAAATACAACAATCACATGAAAAAGACGATTATCGCTGCCAGCCTGCTGCTGGCGATGTCTGCCAACCTTTATGCGCAAGACAAGAATGAGGGTTACCAATTCACACCTGTCAAGGAGTTGAAAGTAACGCCTGTAAAGAATCAAAACCGTACCGGTACATGCTGGTGTTTCTCTACGCTCAGCTTCTTGGAATCAGAATTGATCCGTATGGGCAAAGGCGAGCAAGATCTCTCCGAGATGTTCGTAGTGAGCTATGCCTACAAAGATAAGGCTGAGAAGTATGTCCGCCTGCACGGCTATCTGAACTTCGCACAAGGAGGTTCGTTCATTGACCCGCTCTATGTCTGGAAGAAATATGGTATCGTGCC
>JALFJR010000060.1 GCA_022775005.1 Parabacteroides sp. | reverse complement strand
GTAATGCTATAAAACATATCTACCAAACATATTCGCAACTTTTTTCAAAAAAAATTTGCGACGGGTATTCCTTGTCATGTCCCTTCTACCTATTATTGAGCGGCTTGCAGGTACCATGTTTTTTCCTAACTGGAGAAATATTTTTTCCCAGTTAGGGAAATAGTTCTCACCAACTATCGAAGAAAATCCAAGCTCCTTCATAAGCTTACGAAGGTATCTTCAGCAACTAATGAAGATGTACTATACTAAAAAAGGCGCAAATCCTCGTAAGAATTTGCGCCTCGCATAGCTAAAATACTTTTGTCTATTAGGGCTCTACCACCTTGACTACCTCTAAATCGAAAATCAAAGTCGTATAGGGCTTGATCGTCACTGCACCAGCTGTGCTACCTGTTGAGCCATAACCCATCTGTTGCGGAATCCAGATCTCCCACCGATCACCGGGATGCATGTGCTGCAAAGCCGTACCAAATCCATCTACCACACCGGAAGGAGCGAACACCGCAGAGGCACCATGCTCAAAAGAGCCATCATCAAACACCGTACCATCAATGAGCGTACCTTTATAATACACCTCCACCTGGCTGTTCCAGTAGATCTGCTCCGTGCTCTCGCCCTGTTTCAATACCTTATATAAGATATAGCCAGCTCCGCTCTGCGATTCGAGCTTCTGGAACTCGGGGTTTTGCGCCTGAGCCGCAAAAGCATCCTCATTCTGCGCCTTCCACACCTCATCGACCTCCAGCGTGTTGTCATCATCATCGTCCGAGCAGGCCGATCCGACAAACAGCAGGCCGAACAACATCGCCAAGATATATCCAAAACGCTTCATGGGCTTACTCGATGATTTTCTTCAACAAATTGCTCATGCTGACCTTCTCGCTGATGATGTCGTGCAACTTAGCGATAGGCACACGCTCCTGCTCCATCGTGTCGCGGAAACGGATGGTCACGCAGTTGTCCACCAACGTATCATGATCGACCGTGATACAATAGGGCGTACCGATTGCATCCTGACGGCGATAGCGCTTACCGATAGAATCCTTCTCGTCATACTGACAACGGAAGTCGAAGCGCAACATCTGCACAATCTCCTCCGCTTTCTCAGGCAGCCCATCCTTCTTGACCAACGGCAAAACTGCCAACTTGATCGGGGCCAACGCTGCGGGCAACTTCAATACCACACGACTTTCACCATTCGGCAAGGTCTCCTCGCAGTAGGAACCAGCCATGACACTCAAGAACATACGATCCACACCGATAGAGGTCTCGATCACATACGGGGTATAGCTCTGATTCAGCTCCGGATCAAAATACTGGATCTTCTTGCCCGAGAACTTCTCGTGCTGGCTCAAGTCGAAGTTCGTACGGCTATGGATACCCTCCACCTCCTTGAAGCCAAACGGCATCTCAAATTCGATGTCGGTAGCGGCATTCGCATAGTGCGCCAACTTCTCATGATCGTGATAGCGATACTTCGCATCACCCAAGCCTAAGGCCTTGTGCCATTTCAAGCGAGTCTCCTTCCACTTCTTAAACCACTCCAATTCCTCGCCCGGACGCACGAAGAACTGCATCTCCATCTGCTCGAACTCACGCATACGGAAAATGAACTGACGCGCCACGATCTCGTTACGGAAAGCCTTCCCGATCTGTGCGATACCGAACGGCACCTTCATACGGCCCGTCTTCTGCACATTGAGGAAGTTGACAAAGATACCCTGAGCCGTCTCCGGACGCAGATAGACCTTCATAGAACCATCGGCAGTTGAGCCCATCTCCGTAGAGAACATCAGGTTGAACTGACGCACATCCGTCCAGTTGCGTGTACCGGAAATCGGGCAAACGATCTCGCAATCCAAGATTAACTGACGCAAATCCTCGAAGTTAGAGTCGTTCATATCCTTCTTATAGCGCTCGTGAATCTCATTCCATTTCGCCTGGTGCTCCAACACACGGGGGTTAGTCTCGCGGAACTTCGCCTCATCAAAAGCCTCGCCAAATCGTTTAGCGGCCTTAGCCACCTCCTTGTTGATCTTCTCCTCAATCTTGCCCAGGTGATCTTCAATCAGTACATCCGCACGGTAACGCTTCTTGGAGTCGCGGTTATCAATCAAGGGATCGTTGAAAGCATCCACATGGCCGGAAGCCTTCCAGATAGTCGGATGCATGAAGATCGCAGAATCCAAGCCCACCACATTTTCGTGGAGCAAGGTCATGCTATCCCACCAATATTTCTTGATATTATTTTTCAACTCCACACCATATTGGCCATAGTCATAAACCGCTCCCAAACCGTCGTAAATCTCAGACGAAGGGAACACAAAACCATACTCCTTACAGTGGGAAACTAATTTCTTAAAAACATCTTCTTGTGCCATACTTATACTAATTAACCTATTCTTGCTCACTATGAGGCTGCAAAGTAAATGATTTTTTCCGTAGCAACCGCTGTTCATCTCACTAATTCACTATCTTTACGCCCCAAACATAACGATCAAACCCATTTAATGACACATTTCAAACTGACTTTATGGATCGCTTACCTCTGCCTGCTCTGCGGAAGTAGCCAAGCACAAACCAAGGTTGAGGCTGCCATGGCCGACTTTGTTTCACCCCGTATGCGGGTGATTATCGACAATGATTTCAATGGAGATCCAGACGGACTCTTCCAATTGGCTCACCACCTGCTCTCTCCATCCGTGGAGATCCGAGGCATTATCGGCTCCCACCTCAAAGCGGGCGCAGGTTTTGGCAGTGAAGTCCAAAACAGTGCCAAAGCTGCTTGCGAAAAGGTAAACGAATTGTTATCCACTATGGGTCTTAGCAGGAAATACCGAGTGGTAGAGGGTTCTCCTGTAGGTATGGACACTATGACTGTGGCCCGGGATTCGGAGGGTGCCCGTCTGATCATCGAAGAAGCGATGCGCTCCGACACCAAGCAACCGCTCTATGTGGTGTGCGGAGCTGGACTGACCAACATTGCCAGTGCCTATTTGTTGCAACCCGAGATCGCAAAGCGACTTACACTGATTTGGATTGGTGGGCAGGAATATGAAGGCATCGCCTTGCCGCCTCCCGGCTACTCCGTCCCGGAATACAACCTAAACCTCTGCATCCCCGCCGCCCAAACCATCTTCAACCTCTCCGACATTCCCCTTTGGCAAGTGCCTCGTGATGCCTACCGCCAGTGCATCTACAGCATGGCCGAGATGTTGACGGAGGTACAACCGCAAGGAGCAACAGGTACCTATCTGACCCAATCTATCACCCAGTTGATGGCTCGTCTGAAACCTTTCCTCCCGATGGGCGAGGTCTATATCTTAGGTGACAGTCCCTTGGTACTCCTCACCGCCCTGCAAAGTGGCTTTGAGCCAGATCCCGCTTCCTCACACTATGAAGTGCGTCAAGCGCCCGCCATTGCTGCGGATGGCACCTACCGCTATCAGCCGAACGGGCGCCCCATCCGTATCTATAGCCGTCTTGACGTGCGCCTGATGTTCGCCGACATGGAGGCTAAACTCCGGATGGTCGCCTCCACCACCCACATTCCATAAAAAGGGTAATTTTATCCGAAATCCATATACCTTGTCCGTTGTGGGCTTGCCGTAATTTTGCCACAGAATTAAGAAACAACAAAAACAATAGCAAAATGAAAGCACTCATAGGGATGGCGCTGGCACTCACGCTCAGTGCACATGCCCAGACAACAACAAGTTCTATGGAAACAACAGGTTTGACACAGGTGTGGGACAAGACTTTCCCACAAAGCGAGAAAGTCGCTCATGAGAAGGTGACCTTCCGCAATCGGTTCGGCATCACTTTGGTGGCCGACAAGTATGTACCCAAACAGGCCACAGGCAAACTGCCGGCTATCGCTGTCGGCGGCCCGTTTGGTGCGGTCAAAGAGCAAGCCAGCGGACGCTATGCCCAGCAATTGGCGGAGGCAGGCTTCGTGACGATCGCCTTTGATCCCTCTTTCACGGGAGAGAGTGAGGGTGAACCCCGCTATTCCTCCTCTATGGACATCAATACGGAGGATTTCTGCGCGGCGGTCGATTACCTCTCCTGCTGTGAGCAGGTGGATGCGGAGCGAATCGGCATTTTAGGTATCTGTGGTTGGGGAGGTCTTTCGCTAAACGCGGCCGCATTGGATCCCCGCATCAAGGCGACAGTGGCTGTCACGCTGTATAACTTGACCCGGGTCACCCAAAAGGGCTATTTCGACACGATGGACGAAGAGGCTCGGTTTGCCTTGAAGCAAAAGTTGGCAGCACAACGCACGGAGGAGTTCCGCACCGGCGATATCAAGCCACAAGGTGGATTGCCCGCTACAACCGCAGATAACGCCCCCGACTATCTCAAGCAATATGTGGATTATTACAAGTCGGAGAAACGTGGCTACCACCCCCGCTCGCTCAATTCGAACATGGGATGGAACATCACGACTACCCTCATGCGCTTGAATCAAAATCTTTGGATTGCAGCCGACGAGATCCGTACACCAGTACTCATCGTGCACGGAGAGAAGGCACATAGCCGCTATTTTGGTGAGGAGGCCTATCAGAAGATCACGAACGGGAAATATGCCGACAACAAGCGATTGCTCATCGTGCCGGGAGCGACCCATTGCGACCTCTACGATGGTGGCGAGGGCAACTTCATCCCATGGAACGACATCTTCACTTTCTATCAATCTAATCTCAAATAAATGAGGGATCATCACGTATGAAACAATTTATTCTTTCCATCCTATTTATCACATTCACTATGCATACTACACTTTCGGCTCAGCTGCTGTCTGAGCGTCAAAAACAATTAGCCACCGTTGCCTGCTTAGAGGCACAAGGAGATATGGATCGTCTGGAAGCCGCTATCGGCACAGCACTCGATCGAGGCATCACGGTCAATGAATTGAAAGAGGCCTTCTCGCAACTCTATGCCTATACGGGATTTCCTCGTTCGCTGAACGCACTTAATAAGCTGAAAGCCGTGTTAGACGATCGGCAAGCCAAGGGTTTGGTCAGCGAGGAGGGCAAACCATGGACACGTCCTGCCCTCTGGGATGACGCGGAGGCCGCCTTACAAAGGGGAACGGAGGTGCAAACGAAGTTGTTAGGTGGCAAGCCCTACAATTATGACTTCTGTCCGCAGGATGACCACTATCTGAAAGCCCATCTCTTCGGAGATATTTTCGCAGGTGATCAGCTTTCGGAAGCTGATCGGGAAATCGTGACCGTAGCCGCCCTGTCGGGCTTGAAAGGCGTGGAAAGCCAATTGGCATCGCATAAGTTGGGTGCTGTGCAAATGGGAAACAGCCCGGAGCTGGTGGAGGAATTGTGTCGTTACCTGAGCGAGCAAGGCCTTTCACAAACAGACCATGCGGCTGATGCCTCGGCGGGCGATTGGCCGAAAGGCAATCCCAATGATGCCTACGCGCAATACTTTAGTGGGAACAGTTACTTGGCTACCCTCCAACCGAAGAATCTTTCCGAAGGCGAGCAAACCGCACAACGCTTTTTCAACGTGACCTTCGAGCCGGGTTGCCGCAACAACTGGCATATCCATCATGGATTCCATCAGATCCTGATTTGCGTCTCCGGACGTGGTTGGTATCAAGAGTGGGGAAAACCGGCTATTGCCGTGCTACCGGGCGACATCATCGACATTCCCGAAGGAGTCAAGCATTGGCATGGTGCGCAACAAGACAGCTGGTTCCAGCACTTATATACCCATGCGGGTGATAACGGAAACTCTTCCACCGAATGGTTAGAGGCCGTTAGCGACAAGTAACTCGCTCCATATCACAAAAGCATGACAATTTCTTATACATTTGCAGAGATTATCAAGAGCGAAGACGCAATATGGAAGAAATTCGATTAGATACCATTCAACAAGTGAACGACCATTATGGGGTGACCACGCTTCACCCCTTGGTCTCTGTGGTCCATCTCCATCAACAGCTCCGTAAGGCCGGGACAAAATCCAAGATCTATTTTGGTGTCTATGCCATCTGGCTGAAAAAGACCAAAGGATGCACCCTCTCCTATGGGCGTACTCCCTACGACTTCGACGAGGAGACAGTCACCTCTTTTGAGCCGGGGCAGGTGGTGAATGTGGAGATCAAGGAGGAGCAAGTCAGGCCTCAGAGCATCGGGCTCTTTTTCCATCCCGACCTGTTGAACCGTACCCATTTAGGAGGCATGATGCAACGCTACGAGTTCTTTTCCTACAACAGTACGGAGGCTTTGCACCTCTCCGCCTCGGAAGTAGAGCTGTTTCGGCAGGTGCTGAACCTGATTGAAACAGAGTTGCAACGTCCCATCGACAACCACTCGCGGGAACTGATCGTCTCGCATATCGAGCTGTTGCTCAACTACTGCTTGCGGTTCTACGACCGCCAGTTTATCACTCGCGAGGAGATCAATCACTCTGTCGTGCAGCAGTTCGATCGGTTGCTCAGGGAGTACATCCGCACACAAGCCGCCCAGCACGGTTTGCCTACGGTAGCCTATTTCGCAGATCGCTGCAACCTCTCGACAGCCTATTTCGGACAGGTCATCAAGAGTGAGACTAAGCTGACTGCCAAGGAGTACATCAACGACCGACTGCTGGCTGCCGCTAAGGAGCAACTCAACAACGAGTCGCTCACGGTGACGCAAGTCAGCGAAAACTTAGGATTTGAGTATCCGCAACACTTCGTCCGCTTCTTTAAGCAACGAACCGGACAAACACCCAGAGAATATCGAAAGATTGGGTAGTTTTATCAGAAAAAAAGAAAAGCAAAACATCATGGAAGAAATCAGAATTGATTGCGCACACCAAAGCGCAGCAGAGTTACAATTAGCGAAAGAGCAAGCACAGTTGTGCTTCCGGTTGAACCACACGATGCCGATGACGGAGGAGTATGATCAGCTGTTGCATCAACTCTTCCCAACGATGGGTGAGGGCAGCCGGGTCAACACCCCACTGACTGTCGTGCGTGCCCACAATGTCAAGATCGGCCGCAATGTCGTGGTGATGAATGGCTGCTTGATGATGTCGGCCGGAGGCATCACCATCGAAGACGAGGCCTTGATCGCAGCTAACGTACAGCTCATCTCCAACAATCACGACTTAGATAACCGGGCGATCATCACCTGCAAACCGGTGCATATTGGGCGCAAGGCGTGGATTGGAGCAGGTTCGACCATCTTGCCAGGCGTGACAGTTGGCGAGAACAGTGTCGTAGGTGCGGGAAGTGTCGTGACGCACGACGTAGAGCCCAATACGATCGTGGCTGGCAATCCGGCTCGGCTCATCAAACGAATCAACAAATAAACAATATACCATAACAGATGAAAGTATTATTGATCAATGGAAGCCCACGCCGGCAGGGCAATACTTACCTCGCCCTGCAAGAGGTGGCACAACAATTAGAGAAACAGGGTGTTGAGAGCGAATTAGTTTGGATCGGCAACAAGCCCGTTCAGGGATGCATCGCCTGCTATAAATGTGTGGGTGGCGATCGTCGCTGTGTGTTCAATGACGACCTCTGCAATGAGGTGATCGCCAAAATGGCCGATTGCGATGGATTGATTCTTGGTTCCCCCGTCTATTGGGGTCAGCCGGCCGGACCGCTCCTTTCCCTGCAGCAACGCATGTTGGTAGCTGGTAAACCCTATTTTGTCGGAAAGCCCGCAGCTGCCGTTTGCCTCTGTCGGCGAGGCGGTGCGACAGCCGCTTTCCAAACCCTACAGATGCCTTTCCAAATGCTGAATATGCCGATCGTCACCTCCCAATATTGGAACATCGCTTACGGACGCGAGGAGGGGCAGGTTGCGCAGGATGTCGAAGGCTTACAGACGATGCGTACATTAGCCAACAACATGGCTTGGTTGCTCAAAAAGATCAAAGGAATAGAGACCACCGACGTTCCGGAGTACGAGCCTTGGACACCCCTTAGTTTCATCCGGTAAGCGAATGATAAACAGGATGTGCATACAACTCTCGTTAGACAGACGTAAACATACCAATCCCTCGCTTCAGACATAGCTATTGACCGGGGCGAGGGATTACTATTGTCTAAAGCGAGGCATTGATAAGGTTCATTTCAGCTGTGCCTCTCCATAATTGAGTCGCACACCGTGCATGGTCAGCACACGATTGAGGCCCAACATGCCTTGCGGATTGGCCTCACCCTGATACTTACCCTCTAACAGGCCTTGCGCCATCTCACCCAAATGGATCACTCGCTCCTGGGTTTCCACATTCTTACCCATGTAGTGTCCGGGATAGAGCTTCTTGATCCCATTCTTCTGCATATAGGCACTAAGGCGTTGGCAAGTCAAGATCAAGGTGGAGCAATTGGTGATGAGCAGTAGGTTGCCCGATCCGAACGAGTCACCACTGAAGCCATAACCGGCTACCCGATCCATGAAGGTGGTAGAGCCGGGTGTATGCCCCGGTGTGAAGATCACCTCGATCTGCCGACCACCCAGGTCGATCGTCTCACCATCATGCAGGTATTTGATCGTGCCTTTGTAGTTGGGCATCATCTCCGACACGTTCACCATGTCTGCCGCATTGATGTAGATCTCCGGGAAGCAGTCGATGGACTTGCCCGTATGGTCGGGATGCACATGGGTAGCGATGAGCGTGACCGGTTTGGAGGTAATCCCTGCCACGATCTTATCTAATTCCTTGATGTCGGTACCGGCATCGAGCAGGATCGCTCGCTCCTCTCCCTCAATCAAGTAGAGTGTCTCATTGGCCATCAGGTGGCCATTGCCCTCCCAGGTATGTGCGTCGATCTGACGGAAAATCACGTCGGGGCCCTCATAGACTACCTTTTCCTCATACGTAGGTTTGAAACCCTGTGCTATGCAGGCTGTACAAATGGCGAACAGCCCTACGATCCAAATTAACTTTCTCATGGTTGCTTGCTTTTAATGATTATTTGTCGCAAAGATAGCATAAACCAAGCGCAAAAGGTTGTAACGTTATAACCTTTTGGGAGATATTCTGTATCTTTGCCTCGTTAGTGAATAGCATCATACCCGCATGAAGTATTTAAACATCAAGAAAGCACCGGCTGCGTGGCAGCATTTGCAACCCTTGTCGGAAAAAGGCAGGGAAAGATTGAGTCGTCGCTTCACAGTGGACTTCAACTACAACAGCAACCATATCGAAGGCAACACCTTGACTTATGGCCAGACAGAAATCTTGTTGCTATCCGATGATTGTGGTGCGCAGCCGAAAGAAGAGTGAATATTTGGAGGCACTGCATCAAGTCGATCTTGAAGTGGGTCCCATTCCCAGCGATGGTGCCCATGCCAATATACAGGATATCCGTCCCCTTCTGAAATATTTCAACAACCTTGTGGCCACAGAAATATATAATGACGTGCTATTTGTGAGCGAGAAGAACGAGAATGTATGGTGGTATGATGGAGAACGTATCACGTTCCGAACACCCAACTACACAAAGATATTGAACGCTATGCGCACGCAGCCAACCCTAACACTCGCAGACATGAAAGAGGAAACGGGCATTAGCGTGACAGCCATACAGAAACTGTTGGATCAACTGATCACCAAGAAATATGTTGAACGTGGCGAGAAAGAGGGCAGCTGGAGAGTATTTGTGACGCAATAAATGGCAGGTGTATAAGCCATCGGGAGAACATCTGATGAAGGTGCCCCAAGTCAAATGGAGCAGATTTAAGACTCGTCTTCCTCAATAATAGCTACGCACCAAGTTCGGTGAAACGCCCTTGAAACTCTACTCCGGGATTAGAGCTTCACCGACTTTGGTTTAGAGGATCACCGAGTTTGGTTTAGAGGAAGAGCGGAGGAACGACGGAGTAGCTTCGGACTTACTACAGGGCAGGCTCGTTTGTGTTATATCCGGCAGTAATCGTTCGCTACTCAGATGGTAGCACGCACAAAGTAGTGATAAGGTAAGATGATCTTTCTTACCCATGTCAAAAAAGAAAGGGCTTGTAAAGGTTCTGCCTCTTCTTTTCGTCTATCTCTCGTTGCATTCGCTGGATAGCCGTCTGAAAGAAGAAATCAATCAGGTACTCATCCGTTCCTTCGGTGCGGATACAACGCAGGTCATCGCTGTATGCACCTTTGCACTCTTGGGGGATGATGACAATGGGATGCCCCTTCACATGAAGGATGTAGTTAGCGAAAAGTCGTCCCAACCGACCATTGCCATCCCGGAAAGGATGCAGGTATTCATAAAAACCATGGAAGCGTGCCGCAATGATCATGGGGTGAATCCTGTCGGCATCCAATGCAGATTGAGTAGATTGAAGCAACTGCGGCACCCGAGCGATCAGTTGCTCATGGTCGCCAAAGAGTGTGTCCCCAGCTGCCATATCCGTATCGGTGTATTCACCAGCTTGGGCACCCGGATGCTTGTAGGCAATGGTTGAAGCATCAAGATGCGGTGCGTCTCTTTCAGTAGCTCCTCTGTCAGAGGCCGATCGGCTTGTGCAAAGAGATACTTACGCATTGAAATGGTCGAGCTTCTCGAAAGCCTCAAAGAGTGTTTTCCCTTGTGGAATCACGCCAAGTCCCTTCTCTTTCAGCTCCCTCGTGTCATTGACCGAAAAGGAGTTTCCCTCGATCGCACAGCTATGCGCTGAGAAGAGCACCTCGTTATACTCTTTCAGATCATCCCTGTTCATACGCGAGGTTACCCGTTGGCTGTATTCCTTGCGCAAGGTCACATACGCTTCTATCTGCTGCTCAAACATATCTGCCCGATGCTTTTGGGCACAAACATAGTGATTTTTTCTCAGCTAAAGTTTCAATCCAACCATTCTCTTGTTTTTCCTCAAAGATCGCAGTTATAAGGAGGCAATCGTCCTATCCCAATAAACCACATGCCTGCTATTGTTAGGATAATCTATAAAATTGGTTATATTCTCCATAATCTATATACAATTAGAAAGGGTAGAGTCCTGATTGGGTTGCAGACATATCTTATGGCTTATGGGGTGAGGTCCACTATGGTTACTCGCAAAGAAATCGTCCGACGTAAAACAAACGCCTAAAAAAAGCGTTACTATAAATGGATTAGTTACTTTTGCGCAAAAGTAAGAACAAGATAACAAAGAAACAAAGATGGATACCTTAGTATTTGCGACCAACAACGCACATAAACTGGACGAGGTACGGAAAATCACCGAAGGCCTGGTCCGCATCGTGAGCTTAGCAGACATCAATTGTCACGACGATATACCGGAGACAGCCGACACCTTGGAGGGGAACGCACTGCAAAAGGCCCGTTACATCAAGGAGCATTACGGTTATGACTGCTTTGCCGACGACACCGGATTGGAGGTAGAGGCTCTTGGCAACGCCCCCGGTGTCTATTCCGCCCGTTACGCAGGCGACGGCCATGACTCGGAGGCCAATATGCGCAAGCTGTTGCACGAGTTGGAGGGAGTGACCTATCGCCAAGCGCAGTTCCGCACGGCGATCGCCCTCATCTGGAAGGGCGAGGAGCATCTGTTTGAGGGTATTATCCGTGGAGCGATCACGCAGGAGAAACGTGGCGACTGCGGATTTGGCTATGACCCCATCTTCCAGCCAGAGGGCTACGACCGCACCTTCGCAGAGTTAGGCGATGACATCAAGAACAATATCAGTCACCGGGCCTTGGCTTGCCAAAAGTTAGCGGCCTTTTTATCCACCTCTTCCGCTGCGTTATGAGACGATTCCTACTTTACATCTCGCTGTGTACCCTGTTGCCAGCCCTCTTTGCACAAGGATTAGGTACTTGGACCCCCTATCTCTCTTATTACAAAACCACGCAAGTCACGGAGGCCAACGAAGTGGTGTACGCCTTAGCAAACGGTTCGCTCTATAGCTACGGGAAGGAGGATCAATCACTGAAATACTACTCCCGAGAAAATGGATTGAGCGACAACAACATCGTAGCGATCCAATACAACACAACCACCCAAAAACTGCTGATTGCCTACAGCAATGGCAATCTGGATCTATTGGGCGAAAGCAGCACCTATAACCTGCCCTACCTCAAAAACAGCACCAGTATTCAGGACAAAACAGTCAATGCGATCTACAACTTCCAAGAGCAGGCCTATTTGGCCATGAACTTTGGCATTATTGCAATCCATACGGCAAAGAATGAGGTGGCAGACACCTATCGACTAAACCAAGTGGTGCGCTCCGTAGCCCGCCAAGGGCAAACTCTGTATGCCGCCACCGCCTCCGGCTTGCTGACCGCCTCCACAACCGATAACCTGTTGGACGCAACAAATTGGAAGGCTTACACGTTGCAAACCGAGCTATTCAATCCCACGCAAATTCTATCCATCGCCCTCTTCCAAGATCGGCTATGCCTCTTTGTGAAGGGGAAAGGGGTCTATTACGAGGCTGCGGATCACACCGTGAAGCCGCTTTGCGTGGATGCGTCCCTTGTGGGCATGACGCTTCAACGAGACCAGCTGTTGGCCTACTCCAACAGCCACACCTATATCTGTACGGACCTCGATAAACAGACGAAAGTGGCGACAGGCACCACCAATGGCATCGCCTGTGGCAATACCGCCGGCAACTACTGGGTAGCCGCTGGTGCGGATGGATTGATTGGCATGAAATTAAAAACAAATCAGATGGAGGTGTTCGCCGCTCAATTGGTAGCCCAGCAAGATAGCCCCAAACGCAACTATTGCGACTTCATGACCTTCCAGCAAGGGAAACTCTGGGTGGCCGGTGGTGGCCGATGGACCGATCGCTACAACCGTCCCGGAACGTTGATGGTGAATGAGAATGGCCAATGGACCAATCTCAATGAGAGCGACATAGCCAAGCAAAGTGGTGTACGCTTCGCCGATGTCACCTCCATCGCGGTCGATCCGGCCGATCCGGCTCACTACTTTGCCTCCACCTGGGGTGAGGGCGTGTTTGAGTTTAAGGAGGATGCCTTCGTGAAACTGCATAACACGAAGAATAGTACCTTGGCCTCGGCCATCACAGGCAACTCGCTCAATTATACCCGTGTGGAGGGACTTTGTTATGACAAAGCCGGCAACCTTTGGGCGACCAACACGGCCATCAGTAGCTGCCTCAACGTACTGAAAGCAGACGGCAACTGGTGTGTCTTGAAAGCCGATGATTATAATGTGCTTAACAATCAATCGGTGGTGGATAAATTGTTGATCACTCAGCGGAATCACAAGTGGGTCAACATACTACGTGGAAGCAATATCGGCATCCTGGTCTTCGACGAAAAGGGCACAATCGAAGATACCTCCGACGATACAGCCAACTTCTTCTCCTCTTTCCCGCTCAATAGTGCCGGAGGAGAGGCGATCGCCGTGAGTAACTACTTCTGCATGGCGGAAGATAAGTTGGGGCAAATCTGGATAGGTACCAACCGAGGCCCGATTATCTGCCCAGTGCCCGACCGAGCCATTTCCAACCCGAGTCAAATCTATGCCACACGCATCATCCGTACCCTGGATGGCGAGAACAGCTATTTTCTCGACAATGCCAAAGTGACCGCAATAGCCGTGGATGGAGGCAACCGTAAATGGATCGGCACGGAGGGAAACGGGGTATTCTTGGTTAATGCGGATGGTAGCGAAACCATCGAGAATTTCACCACTGAGAACTCGCCCTTGCTCTCCGACAACATCCTCAGTATCGCCATCAACGATGCGACAGGCGAGGTTTTCTTTGGCACCGAAAACGGCATCATCTCCTATATGGCCGGAGCCAGTGAGGGCAGGGCTGACTATTCTGATGTCTATGCCTACCCCAATCCTGTCCGCCCAGAGTATGCCGATCAAGTCACCATTGTGGGGTTGATGAGTGATTCTAATGTCAAGATCACCGACATCAATGGCCATTTGATCTATCAAACCAAATCACTTGGTGGACAAGCCACTTGGAACTGCCGCAATGCCAAAGGCGATCGGGTGGCTTCGGGTGTCTATTTGGTCATGGCGATCACGCCGGAAGGCAAAGAGAGTATCGTCACCAAGATTATGGTGATCAAGTAACAGTGCAAACGATTTTTCAGCCTAAAAAAAGGTTATCCTGCGACATCTACGATTGCAATATGTAATAAAGTTCTTATTGCGGAGTAGCCTCGTGAGAGACGAAAGGCAGTCACAAAAAAGGAGCCGTCGGGATGAAACAAGCTTGACGGCTTTTTTTGTTCCGCTTGATGGGAATTGAGGCATCGCACGTATTGCATGAAACAATTTAAAAACAACACATAAAGTAAAGTTTTCCAAAATATTTTTCAATAAATTGATAACAAACGATTTGACATTTTTTAATCTGCTAAAAGTTTTCCAAAACGGATAACTTATGGGGCGACATGCTATCTTCGCGTCATCTAAATAATCAAACTTACAGCAGTAGAAATGATACAGACCGTAGTCAAAAGAGATGGCCGCATCGTGGGCTTCAACGAGGATAAGATTGTCTCCGCAATCCGTAAGGCGATGCTCCATACCGATAAGGGGGAAGACAAACAGCTGATCCGCCAGATCACCGATCATATCGCTTTCCAAGGCAACGCACAGATGACGGTAGAGGCGATTCAGGATGCCGTGGAGATGGAGTTGATGAAGAGTAGCCGTAAGGATGTAGCGCAGAAATACATCGCTTACCGCAACCAGCGCAGCATTGCCCGCAAGGCGAAGACGCGCGACATTTTCTTGGAGATCATCAATATCAAATCGAATGATGTGACCCGCGAGAATGCCAATATGAATGCTGACACGCCTGCCGGCATGATGATGAAGTTCTCCAGCGAGACGACCAAACCCTTTGTGGACGACTACCTGCTGAGCGCAGAGGTGAAAGAGGCAGTGGCGAACAATTACCTGCACATTCACGACAAAGACTACTACCCGACCAAGAGCTTGACCTGCGTGCAGCATCCCTTGGATCGCATCTTGCAGCATGGTTTCTCGGCCGGTCATGGTGAGTCTCGGCCGGCGAAGCGCATCGAGACGGCCAGCATCTTGGGCTGTATCTCGCTCGAAACGGCGCAGAACGAGATGCACGGCGGACAGGCTATCCCCGCTTTCGATTTCTATTTAGCGCCCTACGTGCGTTTGAGCTACATCGAGGAGGTGAAGACCTTGGAGAAGCTATATGGCCAGGATCTGCATCATCTGTATCAGGCACCGATCGACGATTATGTGACTACGGAGTTGACCGGCCTGAGTGGCGAGGCACGCATCCGGCAACATGCGATCAACCAGACGGTCGCACGGGTGCATCAGTCGATGGAGGCATTCATCCACAACATGAACACGATTCACTCACGCGGAGGTAACCAAGTGGTATTCAGCTCGATCAACTACGGCACAGACACCTCAGCCGAAGGTCGTTGCATCATCCGTGAATTGCTGAAGAGCACCTATCAGGGTGTGGGCAATGGCGAGACAGCCATCTTCCCAATCCAGATCTGGAAGAAGAAACGGGGCGTAAGCTATCTGCCGACCGACCGCAACTACGACCTGTATCAATTGGCTTGCAAGGTGACGGCTCGTCGCTTCTTCCCCAATTTCTTGAACTTAGATGCGACCTTCAACCAAAACGAAGAGTGGCGTGCGGACGATCCGCAGCGTTACCTGCACGAGGTGGCTACGATGGGCTGTCGCACGCGTGTGTTTGAGAATCGCTTTGGCCCGAAGACCTCCATCGGCCGAGGAAACCTCTCCTTCTCTACTATTAATATTGTACGTTTGGCCATCGAGTGTCGCCATTTGGAAAATCAGGAGGAGCGCATCGCCCTCTTCTTCTCCAAGTTAGATTATATGTTAGAGGTGACAGCCCGTCAGCTGCATGAGCGCATGGAGTTCCAGAAGACGGCCTACGCTAAGCAGTTCCCCTTGCTGATGTCAGCCCTTTGGGTGGGCTGCGAGAAGCTGAAACCAAACGATACGATTGCCTCCGTGATCAACCAGGGCACTTTAGGCATTGGCTTTATCGGCTTGGCAGAGTGCTTGGTCGCACTGATTGGCAAGCATCATGGCGAGAGCGAGGAGGCACAGGCTTTAGGTTTGCGTATCGTCACTTACATGCGCGACCGGGCCAACCAGTTCTCTGAGCAATATCAACACAATTACAGTGTGTTAGCCACTCCGGCAGAGGGCCTCTCCGGTCGGTTCACCCGTCGAGATCGCAAGAACTTCGGTGTGCTTCCGGGCATTACGGATCGTGCCTATTACACCAACTCCAACCATGTGCCGGTCTATTATAAATGTAGCGCACGTCATAAAGCGGAAGTGGAGGCACCCTATCATGACCTGACCCGAGGCGGACACATTTTCTATGTGGAAATGGATGGCGACGCAACACACAATCCGGAGGCCATCATGCGGGTAGTCGATATGATGGATGCTTACAACATCGGTTATGGCTCAGTAAACCACAACCGCAATCGTTGCTTAGATTGTGGCTATGAGAATGCGGTGGCCCATTTAGAGGTCTGCCCGAAGTGTGGCGGCCGACACATCGACAAGTTGCAGCGCATCACCGGCTACTTAGTAGGTACTACCGATCGCTGGAACAACGCGAAGTTAGCAGAGTTGAACGATCGCGTAACACACGACTGATGCTTTCGGTATTAGCGATCGTAGAAGATACAACCGTGGACGGTCCGGGATTCCGGACCGCCATTTATGCGGCCGGTTGCCCGAATCATTGTCCCGGTTGCCACAATCCGGAGTCGTGGGATATTCATCGAGGCACCTGGATGGAGACCGAGGCGATCGTGAGCCGAGTCTTGGCCGACCCGTTTGCCCAGGTCACCTTCAGCGGCGGGGATCCGATGTTTCAGCCGGAGGGATTTACCGAAGTGGCAGCTGCCATCAAGGCACGCAGCCAAAAAACCATCTGGTGTTACACCGGCTATCGGTATGAGGAGCTGCTGCGCCATCCGCAGCAAGCCCAGCTGCTGCGTTACATCGACGTGCTGGTGGATGGCCCTTTCGTGCAGGCGTTGCGAGACGAGAGCCTGCTTTTCCGAGGCAGCAGCAACCAACGATTGATTGATGTGCCGGCCTCGCTGCAAGCGGGTGAGGTGGTGCTCTTCCGCTATGATCCTTACCTGTAAATGACCTTTTTTGTCATTCTCGTGTTGAATCCCACGGTTTTTGTGTACATTTGCCCACACAATCATAAAAACAAAGAAGAAACATGAAACGCATTCTCTTTATTTTCATGGCCATCCTGTTTACTACCGGATTGGCCTTCGCACAGAAGAAAGCAGTTATCTCAGCCGAGGAAACCAGCTATAACTTTGGTGTCATCAAGGAAGCTGACGGAAAAGTATCACATACCTTTGCCATCACCAATGCCGGCGACATGCCGTTGGTGATCACCCGCGTGATTGCCTCTTGTGGCTGCACCACACCGGAATGGCCGAAAGAGCCCGTCGCTCCGGGCAAGAGCGCAGAGATCAAAGTGACCTTCGACCCGGCTAACCGTCCGGGACCTTTCACGAAGACGATCTCCATCTACAGCAACGGCAAGACCGGAAGTTTCATCATGAATATCCGCGGCGAGGTGCAGTAGGCCGCTCCGTGGATAGCCATACAGCAAAACGAGAACCATGCTAAACAGTCACAAAATCCTCCTGTTGATCGTGACGCTCTGTTGCGTAACTGCGGTTTGGGCCGACAAAGGCGCACAAATCGTGGCGAAAGAGTTGACCTATAACTTTGGCACAATCGCCGAGGCCGATGGGTTGGCCAGTCACGTCTTCACGATCCAAAACACGGGCGATGCTCCCTTGGTAATCACTCGTGTCACCGCCTCTTGTGGCTGTACACGTCCGGAATGGAGCAAAGCGCCAATTGCCCCGGGGCAAACCAGCCAGATCAAAGTCTCGTATGATCCGAAAGGACGCCCGGGTCCCTTCTACAAGACCGTTTCCATCTACAGCAACGGAAAGAAGGGCTGTTATAATTTAGCCATCAAAGGCACGGTCACTCCCAAGCCAGCTAAACCGGTGTATGTCTATCCCTATGCGATTGGTCCGTTGAAGCTACACACCAAACAGGTGCTGTTCAGCAGCATTCGCCAGGATGAGACCTTGGGCGAGAAGATCCAGGTGAAGAATGAGAGCGATAGTCCGGTGCAGATCCGTTTGGGCAAAGTGCCTCACTACTTGTTGGTGCAGGCCGCTCCGGAAACGTTGGCCTCTGGCGAGGAGGGTGTGATCACGCTGCTGTTTGATGCCAAAGCGGTGAAACGGAAAGGACGTGCCACCTCAGAGATCCCCGTCACGCTCGCCATCCCCGGCAAGAAAGAGGAGATCGAGGGTGAGATTCATGTAGCGGCCAACCTGATTGATAACTTCAGCAAACTATCCGCTTCAGAGAAAGCGCAAGCCCCTGTAGCGCAACTCTCAGGCACACTCTTGGAGTTTGGGCAACTGCCGGATAAGCAACGAGGCATTCCACTCATCGGCGGAAAGGTGGTGGGCACCTTCGAGATCACCAACACCGGTAAGACCCCGCTGCAGATCTACAGCGTGACCTGCGACGATGAGCGCATCGATATCTCCGGCGGCAAAAAGGAACTGAAGCCAGGCGCTACTGCGACCTATAAGGTGGCGCTTCACCCGAAGACGGTCAAGACCAAATTAGAAACCCTCATAAACGTAGTGTGCAACGACCCGAACGGACCGATCCGTCTGATCAAGGTCACTGCCTATAAATAGCTATCAATATGGAACATCCAGAGAATGACGATCTGTATAAAGGATTGAAAGTGAACAAGGGTATCGCCGATGTCCCGACGGTGAATCCCTATATGAAGAAGCGTGTGCAGCGCAAGAGCTATACCCCCGCCGAATATGTAGAGGGCATCTTGAAAGGGAATATCACCGTGCTCAGCCAGGCCGTCACGTTGGTGGAGAGTGCCAAGCATGAGCATCAACAGGTTGCGCAAGAGATCATCGAGAAATGCCTGCCCTATGCAGGTAAATCCATGCGTATTGGTATCACCGGTGTGCCCGGTGCGGGAAAGAGTACCTCGATTGATGTGTTCGGCATGCACCTCTTGGAGAAGGGACATAAGTTAGCCGTCTTGGCCATCGATCCCAGCAGCGAGCGTTCGAAGGGAAGTATCTTGGGCGATAAGACCCGTATGGAGGCCCTGTCGCGCGAGAAGAATGCCTTTATTCGCCCTTCACCCTCAGCCGGTTCGTTAGGCGGCGTGGCCCGTAAGACGCGTGAGACCATCGTGCTCTGTGAGGCTGCCGGATTCGACACGGTCTTTGTAGAGACCGTAGGTGTGGGTCAGAGCGAGACCGCCGTCCACTCCATGGTCGATTTCTTCCTGTTGATCCAGTTGGCTGGTACGGGCGATGAGTTGCAAGGCATCAAACGAGGCATCATGGAGATGGCAGACGGCATCATCATCAACAAAGCGGATGGCGACAACATCGACAAGGCGAAGTTGGCGGCTACCCAATTCCGCAACGCATTGCATCTCTTCCCGCCCTCGGAATCCGGTTGGTTCCCGAAGGTACTCACCTATTCCGGTTATTATAACTTAGGTATCAAGGAGATTTGGGACATGGTGGAGGAATACATGCAGTTCACCAAGCAGAATGGCTACTTCGATTACAAGCGCAACGAGCAGGCGAAATACTGGATGTATGAGAGCATCAACGACACTTTGCGGGATAAGTTCTACAACAATCCGGCGGTGGCCGCACACTTGGCTACGGCCGAGCAACAAGTATTGCGCAACGAGCTTAGCTCGTTCGTTGCCGCCAAGCAGATGATCGATCTCTTCTTGGCGAATTTAGGTGCATATCATGATTAACACACGATTCATATTCTATTAAGAATGAACATCCCGGAAGAGGCTCCTTTGCGAAGCATTCTTCCGGGATGTTTTTTATCTCCTATCCTATGAATAGCGAATTAAATAGAGGAAACACGTAACGTGTTCAACAAATCGGGCTTCAACGGCTTGTCGTTCTTGATGGCCTTCGAGAAAGGTACATACACAATCTCATCGTTCTTCACGCCGATCATCACATTACGCTGGTCATCCAACAAAGCCTCGATCGCAGCCACACCCATACGAGAAGCCAAGATACGATCGGCTGCCGTCGGTGAACCTCCACGCTGCAAGTGACCCAAGATAGAGACACGCACGTCGAACTGCGGATACTCCTTCTTCACACGCTCAGCAACGCCCATCGCACCGCCAGTAACCTCGCTCTCAGCCACCAACACGATACTACTGTTCTTAGACTTACGGAAACCGGTCTCGATCATCTCCGCCAACTGGTCTTTCTCCAAAGAGATCTCCGGGATAATCGCCGCCTCAGCACCAGCCGCAATCGCACCGTTCAAGGCCAAGAAACCCGCGTCACGACCCATCACCTCCACGAAGAAAAGACGATCGTGCGATGTCGCAGTATCACGAATCTTATCCACACACTCCATGATGGTATTCAACGCCGTATCATAACCGATCGTTCGGTCCGTGCCATACAGGTCATTGTCAATCGTGCCAGGCAAGCCCACAATAGGATAGTTGAACTCCTGCGCAAAGATACGCGCACCTGTCAACGTTCCATCACCACCGATCGCCACCAAGGCATCGATGCCATGCTCCATCAACTTATCATAAGCCTGCTTACGTCCCTCCGGTGTACGGAACTCCGTGCAACGAGCCGTCTTTAAGATGGTTCCACCACGCTGGATGATGTTGCTGACATTCTGCGTCTTGAAATCCTCGATCTCATCCAAGAGCAGACCTTTGTAACCGCGGTAAATTCCTTTCACCTTTATCCCGTTGTAAATCGCGGAACGGGTCACCGCACGGATGGCAGCATTCATGCCCGGCGCATCGCCACCGGAAGTCAGAATACCTATACATTTCACTGTAGACATAACGTTACCAATTATATGAGTTCAGTCGCAAAAATACTAATTATTTGATTATCTCCTTGCACTTGCGTCGAAAGATAACGGATTTTTAGCTTTTAGTTATTCAAGTCGCGAATGCGTGCCGCCACATCCTCCATCAGCCACTTCGGCGTAGAGGTGGCTCCGCAGACACCCACTCGTCGAATGCCGGCGGGCAGCGGTTCGTTAATCTCCTCAACCGCAGAGATGAAAACGGCATGGGGATTGGCTTTCCGACACTCCTCAAACAGCACCTTGCCATTCGAGCTCTTCCTTCCGGCCACGAAATAGACCCAGTCATGCTCCGCGGCGAATCGCTTGATGCTCGGCAACCGATTGGCTACCTGCCGACAGATGGTGTCGAAATAGTTGAAAGAGACCCCCTCCGCCATCCGTTGCTGAATCGCCTCCACAATCGCCTTGAAACCATCCAACGATTTGGTTGTCTGCGAGAAGAGGCAGATCGCCCGGTGGAAATCCAGCCGATCCAAGTCAGCCAGTTTCTCAATGACAATGGCGGTACCCTCCGTTTGACCGACCAAGCCGTTCACCTCCGCATGGCCTTGCTTGCCATAGATGACCAACTGTGTGCCCTCCGCGCGACTCTCCTGGTAGCATTTGTGGATCTTGCGCTGTAGGCGCAAGACAACCGGACAGGTCGCGTCCACAATGGTGATCTGGTTCTGTTGCGCCAACGCATAGGTTGAGGGAGGCTCTCCGTGCGCGCGTAGCAACACCTTCGCCCCTTTCAACGTGGCGAAAGCGGCATGATCGATCGTCTGTAACCCTTTGCGCTCCAGCCGTTCCACCTCCAATCCATTGTGTACGATGTCACCCAAGCAATAGAGCGTATGCGTATCGCTCAACTCCCGTTCCGCGCTCTCAATGGCATTGACCACACCAAAGCAGAACCCGGAATCCTTATCAATCTCAACCTCTACCATATTATATATAGACTACCTGATCGATACGGCTTATGCCTGTTCCGCGATCACCCGTTGATACTGCGCCAGGATCCATTGCTTCTGCTCCGCCAAGCTCATGTGGGAGTTGTCTAACACCACAGCGTCAGGCGCCTGTCGCAACGGACTCTCCGCCCGGGTGGAGTCGATAAAGTCGCGCTGCTTGACATTCGCCAATACCTCCTCGTAAGAGGCGGGCATGCCTTTCGCTTTCAATTCATCCACACGTCGCTGGGCACGTACCTCCGGAGAGGCGGTGACGAAGAGTTTCAACTCCGCCTCCGGGAAGACCACCGTGCCGATGTCTCGACCATCCATCACGATCCCCTTCTCCTTGCCCATGGCCTGCTGCTTGGCCACCAGGGCTTTGCGCACAAAACCCAAGGCGGCTACCGGGCTGACATGATTGGCCACCTCCATGCCGCGGATCTCCTTTTCCACATTCTCCCCGTTGAGATAGGTGTCCGGGCGACCGCTCTCGGCGTTCATTCGAAAAGCGATCTCCAACGCCGGCAAAGCTGCCTGCAAAGCCGCCTCGTCGATCTGATCGCCGGCAAAGAGTTGATGACGGAGGGCATAAAGGGTCACCGCCCGATACATCGCCCCCGTATCAATATAGGTGTAACCGATCGCTTTCGCCAGGTCTTTCGCCATCGTGCTTTTCCCGCTCGACGAATGACCATCTATCGCTATGACTATCTTCTTCTCCATAATTTGTTTCACGGTTTATGCTTTCAACGCCTGCTCAATGTCCGCGATAATATCTTCCGCGTTTTCGATGCCGACAGAGAAGCGGATCAAGTCGGGCGCTACACCGGCCTCTCTCAACTGCTCGTCGGTCAACTGACGATGGGTATGGCTGGCCGGATGCAACACACAGGTGCGTGCGTCTGCCACATGCGTCACGATTGCTGCTAACTTCAAGCTATCCATGAACTTAATCGCTACATCGCAACCTCCCTTTAAGCCGAAGGAGAGCACACCGCAAGAGCCTTTCGGCAGGTATTTCTGTTGCAACGCATGGTAGGGATTCTCCTCCAAATCGGGATAGTGTACCCACGCCACCTTGTCGCATTGGCTCAACCAGCGAGCCACCTTCAAGGCGTTCTGGCAATGTTGCGGCATACGCAGGTGCAAAGTCTCCAAGCCCAGGTTGAGCAGGAACGCATTCTGCGGCGATTGGATAGAGCCCAGGTCGCGCATCAACTGGCTGGTGGCCTTGGTGATATAGGCCATCTTCCCAAAGGCTTTCGTGTAGGTCAAGCCATGGTAAGAGGGATCCGGCTGGCAAAGGCCGGGGAACTTGTCGGCATGGGCCTCCCAATCGAAGTTGCCGCTATCTACGATGCAACCGCCTACGCTGGTCGCATGGCCATCCATGTATTTCGTCGTGGAATGGGTGACGATGTCAGCGCCCCACTCAAACGGCCGACAGTTAATCGGTGTGGCGAAGGTGTTATCCACGATCAAGGGAACGCCGTGGCTGTGGGCAATGCGCGCGAACTTCTCAATATCCAATACCATCACGCCCGGATTAGAGATGGTCTCGCCAAACAGCAGCTTCGTGTTGGGACGGAACGCTTGGCTGATCTCCTCCTCGCTGGCATCCTGATCGACGAAAGTGCACTCAATGCCTAACTTCTTCAAGGTCACTGCCAACAGGTTGTAGGTGCCGCCATAAATGCTGGTCGCGCTGACGATATGGTCGCCCGCCTCGCAGATATTGAAGAAGGCAAAGAAGCTGGCTGCCTGACCCGAAGCGGTCAAGATCGCCCCCACGCCCCCTTCCAACGCCGCGATCTTAGCGGCTACGGCATCATTCGTCGGGTTCTGTAAACGGGTATAGAAATAGCCACTCTCCTCCAAGTCAAACAGTTTGGCCATCTGCTCACTCGTCTCATACTTAAACGTGGTGCTTTGATAGATCGGCAGCACACGCGGCTCTCCTTTTTTGGGTTGCCATCCACCCTGCACGCACAGCGTTTCCGGCTTGAAATCTTGTTGCATAACTATATCTTTATTGGAATCTTTTTTCTGTTCGCGAATGTAGGAAAAATCTTTCAGCCTCCCACCACGCGACCGAAGGGAGTTCACCGGACAGCCGTGGTGTCACGCGCCTGCTCCGCCTGCTGCTTCTCAAACATCTTTCGTTTGGAGATCACATCGGGGGTCGGTAGGTTGTTGTAGTAGCGCCAAGTGGAGGAGCGTTTGGCGTTCTTCTTGTGGGTACGTGCCTTCTTGCTGGTCGCCTCCGCCGCGTCAAACGTAGCCATGGAGGCAGGGGCTGTGGGCGGATTGCGTTTCAGCTCCTCTTGAATCGATTCATAGACGGGGGGTAATCCCTTGAAACGGGGATTATGGTGCCAAAAGACTTGGGGTGGCAATTTATTGAGAGGCACCTTTCGATGCGGGTTTTGATCGGTGCCGATGTATTCGGAGAAATCCTTGGTGATGGGTGGATCGGGATGGGGCGCCAACTGCGGTGTGCCGACCGGCTCCGCGTTGATCAGCTCACCCCGCTCAATGGCTCGCCTCACCTCCGGATCGAGCTTCACCGTGTCTTGACCCGCCAAGACTCGCTTTAGCCAAAGCGAGTCTTGTGCGGTCCATGACTGTTGAGCCCAAGTAGTTATACTTCCTAAACCACAGAAAAGTAAGATGACTACTCTACGCATCAAACCAAGGGAGGGATTAATAGCCTAACTCATACGGTTGATCCACGGCGGGCACACCTTCGGCCATCCATTTCGGCATCGGAGCCCCTTTCAGGTAGTGGTCGAAGAATTGCGCCATACGTGTCTGGAAATCCTTCTTATTGGGCATCTTGGTCGGCCAGTGGGGCTCGCCCGTATAGTTGAGCATCCAGCAGGTCTTGCCGAGACGTTTCATCGCCACGAAGAACTCAATGCCTTGATACCAGGGCACATGACCGTCCGCATCGTTGTGCATGATCAGGATCGGGGTCTGCACCTTGTCCATCGAGAAGAGGGCGGAGTTGGTGAAGTAGCGCATCGGATGCGTCCAAGGCGTACCGCCCTGACGGCTCTGCGTATGCTCATACTGGAAGGCGCGGGCCAAGCCGGAGCCCCAGCGAATGCCACCGTAGGCACTAAACATGTTCACCACAGGCGCGCCACTCTCGAAAGCGGCGAAGAGGTTGGTACGGGTAGCGAGGTAAGCGGTCTGATAGCCACCCCAGCTGTGCCCGCAGGCACCGATCTTCTTCTCGTCGATATAGCCGGTGTTGATCATGTATTGCACACCCGGCAGCACGCAGTTGTAGCAGCTCTCGCCGGGATAGCCATCGCGATAATGGATGTCCGGGTTGAAGACAACGTAGCCGTTACTATTATAATAATGGTAATCAATCGTTGAGCGGTGCGGCTCCGGCATACGGTAGTTGTTCAATGTCTCGGAGTTCTTCTCATAGAAGTTCACGATCAACGGATACTTCTTGTTCGGATCGAAATTCGCCGGTTTGTAGATCACGCCCTCCACTTTGCGGCCATCCAACGAGATGAAAGAGATCAGCTCCGCGGTGCCCCAGGTGTACTTGCCCTGCTGGGCGATGCCATCGGTCAGCTTCACGGATTGCTTGAAAGCGGTCGTGGAGTGGTGCAGGTCGGGATACTGTGCGTAGTTCTCGATCGTATAGATCACGTCGTTCGTGTTTTTCGCCTTCTCGATCGTGCGCAGCATATAATCGCCACCGATCAATTTCTTCGGCGTGGATTTGCCATCGAGACGGGCCTCATAGTAGGCGTAGCCCTTCGTCACCTCATCGAAAGCGACGAGCAACTGCGGTTGAGCCAGGTTGATCGTGCGTGCCTCCTTGTCTAAAGCCACCTGATGATAAGAACGTTTCGCCGTACGGCCATCTTTGGTCAAGTTCACCGGAGCCTTCGCGCCCTCAGGATCGAACTGCCACAAATCATATTGATCATAGAGCAACAGCGACTTATCGTCGGCGGTCCAACCGGCCGCGCCGTAGGAACGGGGATAATCGGGCACATCGTTCAGCACATCCCAAGCTGCGAATGTCTGCGGCGTGGTCAGTCGATAGAGCGTACCATCCGCCATCGAGCGGGTGTACCAGCAACTGTCGGTCTCTCCATACCAATAGGCATATTTGCCAGCCGGCGAGAGGCGATAACGCCCGTAATCGGCAGTGGCTAAAGCCTTGCGGGCACCCGTCTCCACATTGACCGTATAGTAGTCGCTGCGGGTACGTCCCTCCCACATCGAAGAGAGGGAGTAAGGCGTTGTGGTAGAGAGCAACGCAAGATCGCCATCGCCCTCGTTGGCTAATTGCAGGTTCGGCAGCTCCTTATCCGCTAACTGCACCAATGTGCCTTTACCGATGTGATATACGGCACGGTAGTTCTTTTTCAGATCTTGTGCCTTGTTGTAGTCCTGTACGGTATATTGCACCGGCTCGTTCCAGCTCCACACCTGTACGTTGGGGCGATTCTCCGCCAACTGCGTCGTGTCTTTCTGACGGGGCTCAGGCGATGTGCCGAAATAGAGGCGTGTGCCGGCCTTGGAGAATTGCAGCGTGCCATGCTCGCTGATCACCCAATTGGCCGGGAAAGCCTGATTGCCACGAGCGGCAATCTCCTTGGCGGGAGCCTGTTGCTCAGAGAGGTAGAGCGTCAAGGCCTTGTAGGCCGAATCCTTCTCGGCGCAATAGAGGAAGGCCAACCGGTTGCCCTGCTCATCAAACGCCACCTGGCGATACTCACCCTTGCCGGCCTTGATCTGTTTCGGCGCTCCCTGCTCCGGATTGAGCGTGAAGATACCCGCCTGGCTCGCGTCGGCGCTGGTGAAGGTCAACATGCCGCTCTTCTTCGCGAATTGATAGGCGGTCACAGCGGGGAAGGTCAGCTGCTTGCTGCCGTCCAACGTGCGGACATAGAGTGTAGAGTCTTTGCGGCCTCGCTGATAGGCGATCCAATCAGCCGACTCCGCCACTTTGTAATTGCGCAACGAGTCGATCGTCTCGCTCTTGCCCTCCACGGAGCGGATGACCAACCGATCCATCGGCATCTTCTCCTTCTTGGTCTTGCGCAGCTTCAACGAATCGACGGTCTCCACAGCCGGCACCTCTTTCACCACCAAATAGCGAGAGGAGGCCGAAAACTGGAAAGCGGTAGCCGGATGAAAACGAGCTACCTCGCCCCCTTTGGAGGCATAGAGCAACACCGTCGCGTCGCCCTCCCAAGGCTCCATGCGGCAGGCTACCCAGCGACCATCGTCGGAGATGGCCTGCTGCGCGATGCGTTCCCATGCCGCTAAATCATTGATCGTCATCGCACCGTCATTTGCTTGCGCCATACCGGAGAGGCTTCCTCCCAAACAGGCGGCCAGCAAAACATACTTCATCTGTTTCATACTATCTTGTCTATAAATCAAATCGGATTGATGCGCGAAAGTAACAATATTTCTACCTTTGCGCAACGATTGTCAATAAACAAGTCGATCAAGTGGAAATATGAAAGCTGAAGTACAAAAGTTGAGCTGGTATCTGTTCTACCGGGATCAGTTGCTGCTGCAAGAGACCCCTGAGGGGGTGGCGATTCCTTGTGGTGCGGAGCCTCCCTTGGCGGTCGATCGCTGTTTCACGGTGGATTATCAAGGAGCAGGCCGAGCGCGAGCGGCTCACCTCGCCGCGCCCGTAGAGGCGAATGGCTATCGGATGGTGGGGCTGCGGGCCTCTTGGGATCTGTTGCCGCAAGCGGCCTACGACGAGGCGAGCAAAGCCTTTCAATTGCTCTATTGGGACACGCACAGCCGCTACTGCCCGGTGTGCGGCACGCCGACCGAGCAAACCACCCCCATCTGCAAGCGTTGCCCGCAGTGTGGCAACGAGTTATATCCGCCCATCGCGCCGGCCATCATCGTGTTGATTCGCAAAGGGGAGGAGGTCTTGTTGGTGCATGCCCGCAATTTCCGGGGCAACTTCCACGGCTTAGTGGCCGGCTTTATCGAGGTGGGCGAAACGTTGGAGGAGTGCGTGCGTCGCGAGGTGCGCGAAGAGACCGGACTGGAAATCAAGGAGCTGCGCTATTTCGCCAGCCAGCCTTGGCCCTACCCGAGCGGATTGATGATCGGCTTCACCGCTCAATATGCCGGAGGCTCCCTGAAGCTGCAAGCGGAGGAGCTGAGCACCGGTGCCTTCTTCTCGAAAGACAACCTGCCGGAGATTCCGCGTAAGCTGAGCCTCGCTCGCAAACTGATTGATGCCTGGTTGGAAGGAAAAATCTGACTTTTCCTTTTCCTTTTCAAACCATTTTCGTATTTTCACGGCGATATAGGGAATTACCGAGTGAATAACTAAATGGATAAGGCGATGAGAACATTTATTAAACAAGCCATAGGATGGATCTTGATGATGCTGTTGGCTTGCGGCATATCCCCATTGCGGGCACAAGATCAAGCGGAAGAGCCGTTCATCACCATTAGCGGCATAGTCAAAGACAAGCAGACCAAGAAACGGCTTGGCTATGTGAATATCTCTGTACCAGGCACTTCGGTCGGTACGATCACCAATGAGGAGGGCGAGTTTACAATCAAAGTGCGCCAAAGCCTGCAAGCGAGGCAGGTGGAGGTGTCGCACATCGGCTACCTCAACGATGTGATCCCGCTCACGGGAAAAAACCTATCCGATTACACCGTTTGGTTGGAACCCAATACCAACACCCTGGCGGAGGTGATTATCCGGGCGAACGACCCGCGCGTCATCGTGCAGGAGGCGTTGCGGAAGGTGGACGTGAATTACCGCACCACCGGCAGTATGCTCACCGGCTTCTATCGGGAGACCGCCCAAAAGGGACGGCGCTATATCAATATCTCTGAGGCGATTATCGACATCTACAAGACCTCCTATAAAGGGCGCAACGTGGATCGGGATCGCGTGCAGATCTACAAAGGGCGCAAGCTGTTGAGCCAGAAGGCGAGCGACACGCTGGCCATCAAACTCTTGGGAGGCCCTAATCTTTCCATCTATGTGGATGTGGTCAAGAACCCGGATCTGCTGCTCTCGCCTGAGATCCTCCCCTATTACGCCTTTCGCATGGAAGAGAGCACCATGCTGAACGATCGCCCGCATTATGTGATCAGCTTCGCGCCGGCGGTAATCCTGCCTTACGCGCTGTATGAAGGCAAGTTGTTCATCGACAAGGAGCAACTCAGCTTCAGCCGGGCCGAGTTCGCGCTCAATATGGACGATCAGGTCAAGGCGACGGAGGCCATTCTCCGCCGGAAGCCGTTCGGCCTGCGTTTCAAACCGTTGGAGGTCTCTTTCTTAGTTACCTACAAAGAGCAAGAGGGCGTTACCCACCTGAGTTATATCCGCAACGAGGTGCGTTTCAAGTGCGACTGGAAGCGCAAACTCTTCTCCACCAACTACACAGTCGTTTCCGAGATGGTTGTCACCGATGGTCGGGAGGCAGAGAGCGGCATCCCCTATCGCATGTCGTTCAAGGCGGATCAATCCCTGTCGGACAAGGTGCTCGACTTTGCCGACGAAAGTTTCTGGGGCGCCTACAACATCATTGAGCCGACCGAATCGTTGGAGAATGCCGTCAACAAGCTGAAAAAACAGCAAAAGCGCAAGAATTAACGGCCGCACCCGCCGCGAAAGGCTTACTACATGGTGTAGCTGACTCTTCGCGCACCCGCGAAATGCTTTCTACATGGTGTAGCTGACTCTTCGCGCACCCGCGAAATGCTTTCTACATGGTGTAGCTGAGTCTTCGCGCCCCGCGACAGGTTTTCTACACGGTGTAGCTGACCTTCGCGGGGTGGCAATCTATTGATTAATCCAATCCGCAAACGCCGGAGGCGTGAAATGATCATAGCCAGTGGTGAAGCCGACAGGCGAAACCACTGGAAATCGCAGAAAAAAACAAGGAAAACCGAAAAAAGAGCGACAAATGTTTGGCTATCTTTGGGATACCCTCTACCTTTGCGTCGTATGAGGATGCACAAGCGAGTGCATGCGTTGTAGAGACGTAGCGTAGCTACGTCTCCGCTGCATACAACATAGGAATTAACGTAGAGCGTTTAACGATATTATCCCCGAAGGAAATCTGGACCATTTCTTGAAGTCGGATAATAGACAATCAACAGTTCCCACGCTTTTTTATATAGAACCGCCATTAAGGGGACGGATGATCAATAAAACAATACCGCCTATGAAACAGGAGTGATACATTAACCTTACCTATTTTTTGATCCGGAGATCAAAACGATCCCTCCGATCAATCCTATTAATTTCTATTTTAATCAACAATCAAAACATATTGAACATGAAAAATATATTACGCATAGGTATGCTGCTCTGCTCATTCCTCCTCGCATCCGTCGGGTGGGCGATGGCACAGGAAGGTGAAAGTGGTGGCGGCACTACCGGGATTACTACTTTAGACGAGTTAAAGAACGCAATAAATAGCAATGCGACAGAAATCACTTTGGGTGGTGATATTAAAGATATTTCAGAGGCAATTACCATCAGCCGTGCATTGACTTTGGATAGTAACGGCAATACTATTTCGGGATCAGTATCAAATGGTGCGCTCCTGGAGATTACTGGCACTGGAACCGTTACGATTAAGAATTTGACGGTGGCGAATAATACTGAAGATGGAGGTTCTGAGATTTATGTAGGAACAAACCCTGATACAAGCACAGAATTTCCTGCAACAGCTGCATCTTTTGAGAATATCAAATTGAGTGGAACAAGCGAAGTTGGTATTGCGGCAGAATACCATGTCAACATTTCAATTAAGAATGTTCAAGAAACTTCCCCTCATCAAATGGGTGTAATGCTGCAAGGTTCAGATGAACAGCTAAAAGCCTCTTTGACGATCGAAGGAACAGAAAATAAGTTTGATAAATGTGTCATGCCAGTAGTACTAAACTACTCTGGAGATGTGACTGTTGAGGGAAGTAATTTCACAGAGTTACCTCTACCTAAATCTGAAGAAGGTGAAGTTGAATCTAAAGCATGGACAGATCGTTACAATTCCACTGATAAATCCTATAAGATAACTCTCCAAGATAGAGATCAAAAGGTGGTGTTAATGGAGTTACAACTAATAGCAGATCTCGTCGAGAACGGATCTGACATTGAAAAACTCATTTTTGGCGCCGGTACGTTAGACTTAACTTCATGGTCTCCAGATGGTGTTTTCACTATCAACAGTTCTTTGGCCATTGAGGGAGCAGGCTCAAACCCAGAGAATGGTGGGACGAAGATTGTTGGGCAGATTGATATTGTATCGCCAGATGAAAAGGAGAATACTCCAAGTTCAAAAGCTATAGTTTTTAAGAATTTAGCCATTGAAGGAAACACCGGCACCAATGGATTGCTCAATGTGATGACAGCCAATGTGGATCTTTTGTTAGAGGGTGTCACTTTGGTAAGCATTCGAAGAAATACACATTGCACCTCCTAGGGTTTGGTTGCAGTTTTGCGCTCGCAATAACAATCAAACCCTAATTGTAATGAACAGATCAGAATTTGAGGAATTAGAATCGCGGGTTCAACAAAGTGGCCTGCCATTGAGGTTGTACCTGAGACAGATAGGTGTAAGTTATTCAACCTATCACTACTGGAGCAAGAAATGCGCTGCCGAAAAAGAGAGTCTCAAACAGGAATTGGCACCAATCAGTTTCAAACAACCAACGGCGGAATTGACCATGGGAGAACAGGTACCGCAGGGTGTATCCTTACTGTTTCCCAACGGACTCCGTGCCCACTTCGGGTGTGGATCCGAGAAGCTGTTGATGGAACTGCTAACCCATAGTCTCGAAGGTGGCCATGTTTAGCCTGAACGATACGATGCGCTACTTCCTGTGTCCCGGCAGGACGGATATGCGCAAGGGCATCAGCTCGCTGTGCGGATTGGTGCATGAGAGGATGAGGAGCGAGGTGAG
>JALFJR010000034.1 GCA_022775005.1 Parabacteroides sp. | reverse complement strand
CCTAACAAGGGCTTACCTGCTTTCAGCTGTTCAATAGCCTTGTTCTTGATACTCTCGAAATCAAACTCTTCTTTCATAAAAAAACTGTGTTAGCAAAGTTAATATTTTATTCTTTGCTGACACAGTTTAATTTACATCCTCACAGAAATCGAAGAGGAGAACTATTCAGTTTCCTCTTCGATTTCTAACGACTCGCTGAGTTTGCTTTGAATCAAGTTGATGTCGTTCACGCGATGGCGCATCTGCGTTTGCTGTCGTTCCAATTCGCTGTGTTGATCCTTGAAGCGATCAGTTTGATCAGCCATCCAAGGTCCTAAGAACTCCATCAATAATTGAGCATCAATGCCACTTTCTTCCAGTTTAGGATCTACCTGGAGTGCGTTTATTTGTTTTTGCAAATTGTCGAGTATACGGTCATACATGATTTTTTTATCTTTGTAGAGGCGATGTTCTCGGATCAATGTCTCGATGAATTGTTGTTCTTTCCAAATATCCGTGGACCATAATCCCGGATGAAAGTTCGCTTTTTGTACGAGATCGTCAATTGATTGTTCTTTGTTGGAAACTGCTTTCTTCATCTGCTCAATGGCTGATGAGACCTCTATCAATTCTTGGCGCAGTTGGTCTAACTGTTCGACCAAATTATCCATCTTATTGCCAATACCTTTAGTAGAGGGAACGGAAGTACCTAAAAGACTTTCGATAGACTGCATCCGGGATTGAGCAGTTTGGTGTATCTGTCTCAGTTCGCTTGCTTTCCGTTGATGTTCTGCTAAAATGGAATTTATTGAATTTGAGGATTTATTGTCTTCCGATTCAACTTTTTCTTTACTTGGCTTCTGCTTCATCAAGTTTTCGATCTTCATGATGTGTTTATTTAGATCGAAATCTATATATTGCAAACCTCTGCGCAATACTTTTGCTCTTTCAAAAAGTATCTTTTTCCGCTCATTTAACGCCTTGATGTCTGATCGGTTGCTATCCAGCGCATTATTGGCTTGCTTTAGCGCTTTGTAATGCTCAAGAAAGTTCTCTTCCCATACATATTGTGGTTCTTCCATGAGTACTTGTAGATAGTTTGCCTCATCTTTGATTTTAAGGTATTTTCTACGTATTTCTTTGCGTTCGGCTAAGTTTCTTAATTGGGTACGCAGGCTATTGACACTCTCTATAAATGCATCCTCTTTGCGGTGCAGGTCATTAATGGCCTTATCTAATTGTGTCAATTGGGCATTCAAAGATTTTTGAAGACTGGCAACTAATTCTGGAAGTTCAGTTTCCTTTTTGCTTGATAGCGATTGTCCATAGCTTAAGTAGCTGGTATCTGCTATGTTGGAGAACCTCATACTATCTCCTTGCGCCCATACCACACTGCATAGGCGTGCTTTTTTTCCTGTATTGATTTCTTTGCACCGTTGGACAAATTCTTTTTCTTTGATACCTGATTCTGCTCGTACATGCAGATTGATGAATGCCAACTCATCCTCGGGAAAGGCAGTTAACTGTTTTAAGACAGTATCTATTTTAGCTGGTCTTTTGGGTAGTAGTACTAATGGGCATTGGCTCTTGACCCAACGCTCGGAAACTTTTGCCTCTTCTTTTCGTCCTGCGATTGTAACGACTGAGAATGACCGACGTTGGAAATCTTTTGGAGTGATAGGCCAAGGAGAACCACAGTTGCGCACTTTGGTACTGCCAATGTTCTTACTGGAGTGTGCATGTCCTAACGCAAGGTAATCGATGCTGTCTAAAGGTAAATCTTCCAGCACCATAGTCGCTTTTTGCCGCTCTATACCTGGTAGCCGTTCGCGTAAGACAAAACAATGAGCCATCATGACAACTGGTACATTGGTCATGTTAATCATCTCCACTCGATTGGCTAAAGCAGTCATGAAGGCAGGTAGTCGCCGTTCAATTGGGATTTGTTCGGATAGAACAGGGCAGGTGGTTGTCGTCATATAAGGCATGCCAATGACGTAACCTTTGATATTTCCCTTTCCATCTTGAATCGGGATGATGTGACGTCCTATGTCGTATGAGCTGTCTCGTTTATGAGGTTGCCCAATGATAGACACATTCCATTCACTCCATCGTTTAGCCTGTTTTTCTAGCCATTGACAATCGTCGTGATTGCCGGAGGTAATGATGATCTGCATGGTTTTGCAAGCTTCATGTAGTTGCGTTAAACAATGCTCAAATCGTTCAAGCAAGTCATTTGCCGGAATAGGAATATCAAAAACATCCCCTACTATGAGTAGGGCATCCGGTTTTTCTCGGGCAACAGCTTTAGTTAATTGTGTGAAAAACAGCTCGTATTCTTGATTGGGATCATATCCGCAGAATCGTAATCCTAAATGCCAATCGCTGGTATGTATTAATTTTATCATACTCCTCTTTGTTTCGTATTTTCAAAAATACGAAAGTATTCTTTGTTGACCAAATAAAGAGGAGCTTTTCTTTTGTTTGGCGTGTAAGATTGCGTTATATTTGTCCCGATTTTTGAGCAATGGCTCGCTAAATAACATGATATGAGAAAGAATTATGCCTATCAGGGGCTCACGAAAGAAGAGGTGAGGCGCAGTAGAGAGTTGCATGGTGAGAATGTATTAACTCCACCAGAGAAGGCTTCTCTTTGGAGCCAATTTTTAGAGAAGTTTGACGATCCAATTATCCGTATTTTATTAGTAGCATGGTCGTTATCAATGGTGATCGCTGGTGTGCATTGTTGGGGACCAGAGGCAAAGGGGTTGACTGTCTTTTTAGAACCGGTCGGGATTTTCATGGCGATCCTGTTGGCCAGTTGTGTGGGCTTTTTCTTTGAGCTGAAGGCGAATCGAGCGTTTGACGTATTAAATATGGTTAACGATGATGTCTTGGTTCGGGTTATTCGTGAAGGACATTTGATGCAGATACCTCGTAAGGAGATAGTCGTTGGGGATATTGTCCGCTTGGAAACGGGTGAGGAGGTTCCGGCTGATGGACGCTTATTGGAGGCTATCTCGTTGCAGGTGAATGAATCCACCTTAACGGGTGAACCTGTGATTAGCAAGACTGTCTGTGAGGCAGACTTTGATTCGGAAGCAACCTATCCCTCAAATATTCTCATGCGTGGATCCACCATTGTGGATGGCCATGGTGTGATGGAGGTAGAACAGGTGGGCGACGCTACGGGTTATGGCAAGGTCTATGAAGGATCACAGATTGAGAGTGGGGTGGAAACCCCTTTGCAGATCCAGTTGAAGGGTTTAGCGGATGTCATTAGCAAAGCGGGGTATACCATTGCCGGAATTACGTTTGTGGCATTGACAGTGAAGTTGCTGTGGATGGGTGAGCTATCTGCAATGTCGTGGATGGAGTTGTTCTCTCATATCTTGAATTATTTCATGGTGGCGGTAACCTTGATCGTGGTCTCCGTTCCGGAGGGCTTGCCCATGAGCGTTACTTTGAGTTTGGCCCTCAGTATGAATCGGATGTTGAAGACCAATAACTTGGTGCGTAAGATGCACGCTTGCGAGACAATGGGAGCCACGACGGTGATCTGTACGGATAAGACTGGTACATTAACCCAGAACCAGATGCAAGTGTATCAGACCAATTTCTATCCTTTGCAGACGCAGCGGTTGGATGCGAAGCCTTGGAGTAACTTGATTGCTGAAGGCATTGCGGTCAACTCTACCGCTTTCTTGGAATTTTCGGAAGGAAAGGCGAAAACAATGGGCAACCCTACGGAGGCTGCTTTGTTGTTGTGGCTTCATGCGCAGGGACGGGATTATATGGCGTTGCGGAATGAGGCAGAGATTGTAGAGCAACTGACCTTTTCTACCGAACGGAAATACATGGCGACCGTAGTACGTTCGTCTGGATCGGATCAATGTAGGCTTTATGTGAAGGGAGCGCCAGAGATTGTTCTATCGCATTGTTGCCATGTTGCGAAGGAGGGGCAGTTGGTGCCTGTATCCCATTGTCAAGCCTTGATTGAAGAGCAGTTGCTGTCTTATCAAGACATGGCGATGCGTACCTTGGGTTTTGCTTATCTTGAGTTGGATGCCTCAACAGAGCATTGCTTTGCGGAGGGAGGTTTGACACTGAATAACTTGACTTTCTTAGGTATTGTGGCAATCTCAGATCCTGTACGCCCGGATGTGCCTGCGGCCGTAAAACGTTGTTTGCAAGCAGGCATTACCGTGAAGATTGTTACGGGAGATACCCCCGGGACGGCTAAAGAGATAGGCAGGCAGATAGGTATCTGGCAGCCGACTGATACAGATCAACATTGGATTACTGGACCGGCATTTGAGGTAATGGATGATCGTACGGCTTTGGAGCGTGTAATGGATTTAAAGATTATGTGTCGTGCCCGTCCTACAGATAAGCAGCGTTTGGTACGCCTGTTGCAACAGCGGGGTGCCGTGGTGGCTGTGACCGGTGATGGAACCAATGATGCACCAGCCTTGAAGGCTGCACAGGTTGGACTTTCTATGGGAGATGGAACGGCTGTGGCAAAAGAGGCCAGCGATATTACTATCTTGGATAACTCTTTCAGTAGCATTACAAATGCGGTGATGTGGGGGCGTTCACTCTACCGGAATATTCAGAAATTCCTGCTTTTCCAATTGACAATCAATGTAGCCGCCTGCTTGATTGTTTTATTAGGTTCATTGATTGGCACAGAGTCTCCTTTGACGATTACTCAAATGCTTTGGGTGAACTTGATTATGGATACCTTTGCTGCGGGTGCCTTGGCCTCGTTGCCTCCCAATGAGCGTGTGATGGAGGATAAGCCCCGAAAGAGTGGGAAGGATGGCGATTTCATTATCACTCGCCCTATGGCATATGCGATCTTTGGCGTGGGGGCTTTGTTTGTGCTAATCCTGTTGGGACTGTTGGTTCGTTTCCATGCGGCTGACGGATTGTCGCCTCATGACCTTTCTTGGTTTTTCAGCTTCTTTGTGATGTTGCAATTCTGGAACATGTTCAACGCAAAAGCGTTCATGGAGGAATATTCCGCTTTTGCTGATTTGAGTCAGTGCAAGGGTTTCCTATTTGTCGCAGGGATAATTGTCATCGGACAATACTTGATCGTGACAGGAGGTGGTGAGATGTTCAATGTGGTCCCTTTGTCTTGGCAGGATTGGGGAGTGATTATCGGCTCTACCTCACTTGTGCTTTGGGTGGGTGAGCTTTGGCGGCTGATTCGTTTCCGTCTATTTCATCGATCAAAGTCTCTATCTTAACGTGAGTTCGACGAATTCAGAATAAGACTCATTCTTGTGTTCAATGTACACTGTGCCTCGATACACATTTCGACATAAGGACAGGCCCTAAAAAACAGGAATACGCTATCCAAAACATGTTTCACAACATGAACAGGTAAAAAACGCAGCCAAGAATTTGTTTTTAAAGGAAATAAGATATTCCTTTGCATCATCAGCCTTAACTATGTAAAAACAAAGATGTACAGAACCACAGCCTTGGCTATGAGATGTATGATCTTTGGAGGGGGTCCAGTCTTAGGATCCCCTTTTTATCTTAACTCAAGTTCTACGCATTCAGAATAAAGCGAGCTGTGTGTCCAACGTGCGTTGCAGATTGATACACGGCTTTTTGGGGAAATTACAATATGCGGTGATAGCCCCCAGCATACTCACGATGAAATTATCAAAGCATCTGTGTCTGAAATGCTCATCAACGCACCTCTCATATTGCTTTTCAGTTTGGTGATGAGCTGTATGCCATCCACGAACAGCCGCTGGAAGAGATTCCTTCCGATATAGCCTTTGTCCGCGATCAATTTGCCATAGATGAGCCCGATGAATTTCTCGTATTCCAAAGGTTTCCTGTCATCCACGTCACCTGGGAAATGTTTCAGGCA
>JALFJR010000013.1 GCA_022775005.1 Parabacteroides sp. | reverse complement strand
GTAATGCTATAAAACATATCTACCAAACATATTCGCAACTTTTTTCAAAAAAAATTTGCGACGGGTATTCCTTGTCATGTCCCTTCTACCTATTATTGAGCGGCTTGCAGGTACCATGTTTTTTCCTAACTGGAGAAATATATTTCCCAGTTAGGGAAATATTCCACTCCTGCTATCGAGAAGAATCATGGTAATACTTTTTTTTCTTACCTTTACCCCAAAATCAGAGCCATTATGCAAAAAGTCTTATGCATCAAGAACGATATTCATGAACTCTGCTCACTGACGCAATTCTTAGAAGAGGTGGGGGACGAGTTAGGCTTGTCCCCAAGTTTGGTCATGAACCTGAATTTAGTGTTAGAAGAGGCTGTTTCAAATATAATCTTTTACGCATATCCACAAGATGCCGTTGTGGAGGAGGCAGTGATACTGACACTCACCTGCGAGCACGGGGAGTTGAGCATTTGCTTAAAGGATCACGGCATTGCCTTCGACCCTACACAAAAGGAGGATCCAGATTTGACGCTGTCAGCCGAAGAACGGCCAATCGGGGGATTAGGCATCTTCTTGATCAGACAGCTGATGGATGAAGTCACTTACCGACGGGAAGGTGATTACAATCTGTTTATAATGAAGAAAAGAATAACCGCATAAATTAAACAACATGGAAATTACGATTCAGCAAGAGGGAAACGAGACAAGAATCAAGATTAGCGGACGCTTGAACACCATCACAACCCGAGAGTGCGAGAAGCAGATCACACCCCTATGGGAACAGCCGGCTCCCCATTTGGTAGTAGATTGCTCTGAGCTAAGCTATGTCAGCAGTGCCGGATTACGTCTATTCTTGGTCATGCAGAAACAGACGACAGCGCTCAAAGGTTCTCTCCGACTGGTAGGTATGCAACCGATGATTCGTGAGACGTTTAACTTGACCGGTTTTGGCGTATTGTTTCACATAGAATAAACAGGCTTCCTATTTGCCCTACATTATATATAGGTAAAATGAAGATACTTTTCGTTTGTTTAGGCAATATCTGCCGGTCTGCCGCCGCCGAAGCGGTCATGAAGAAATTGGTGCAGGAACAAAACGTCGCACAAGATTTTGAGATAGACTCCGCCGGCTTAATCAATTACCACGAAGGCGAACCCGCCGATCCTCGCATGCGAGCACACGCAGCACGCCGAGGCTATGTGGTAGATTCCATCTCTCGTCCGGTGCGCACCAGCGATTTCTTCGATTTCGACCTAATCATAGGGATGGACGATCGGAACATTGATGAGTTGAAACATCGTGCGCCCGACTTGGAGACTGAGGCCAAGATCCATCGAATGACGGAATACTCACGCAACAAGCTGTATGACTATGTGCCTGATCCTTACTACAGTGGAGCTGATGGCTTTGAGTTGGTGCTCGACCTGCTGGAGGATGCCTGCGCAGGATTATTAGAGCATTGTCAAGTGAATAACTTACGAGTTAGTGAGCCGTAAGCTTACGGCTATAGGTAGTGACAAGCTTGCGGCTTGACAACTCGTAAGCTTACGGCTTGACACCCCATTTATAAACAGTAAAACGGGTCGAACAACTCAATGTCCGACCCGCTTTTTTATATAGGAATTATCCTATGAATTACTCACCCAACAGGATCTCCAAGATCTGGCAAGCAGCCTTCGTCACGGAAGTACCCGGGCCAAAGATAGCGGCTACACCAGCCTTATACAAGAAGTCATAGTCCTGAGCAGGGATGACACCACCGGCGATCACCACGATGTCCTCACGGCCCAACTTCTTCAACTCCTCGATTACCTGCGGAACCAATGTCTTGTGACCAGCAGCCAATGAAGAAACACCCATCACATGAACATCGTTCTCAACAGCCTGACGAGCAGCCTCTGCCGGAGTCTGGAACAACGGACCCATATCGACATCGAAACCACAGTCAGCATAACCTGTAGCTACAACCTTCGCTCCACGGTCATGACCATCCTGACCCATCTTCGCGATCATGATACGCGGCTGACGGCCCTCTTTCTTAGCGAATTGCTCACACAACTCACAAGCACGCTGGAAGTCAGCGTCTTTCTTTGTCTCTGATGAATACACACCTGAAATAGTTCTAATGATTGCTTTATAACGACCTACAACAGCCTCGCAAGCGTCGGAGATCTCACCCAATGACGCACGCAAACCTGCAGCCTTAACGGCCAAATCCAAGAGGTTACCCTGTTTCGTACGAACACACTCTGTAATGTCGGCCAAAGCCTTCTGCACAGCAGCCTCGTCACGATTCTCACGCAACTTCTTCAACAGCTCGATCTGCTCATTACGAACAGCTGTGTTATCAATCTCCAAAATGTCGATCGGATCCTCCTTCGGCAGACGATACTTGTTCACGCCCACGATAGTCTGGATACCAGAATCGATACGAGCCTGTGTACGCGCAGCTGCCTCCTCAATACGCATCTTCGGCAGACCAGTCTCAATAGCCTTAGCCATACCGCCCATGCTCTCGATCTCCTGGATCAATGCCCAACCTTTATGTACCAACTCGTTGGTCAAAGTCTCTACATAGTAAGAACCACCCCACGGGTCGATCTGTTTGCAGACTTTTGTCTCCTCCTGGATGTAGATCTGTGTGTTACGAGCGATACGTGCGGAGAAGTCGGTCGGCAATGCGATAGCCTCATCCAACGCATTCGTATGCAAAGACTGTGTATGACCCAACGCAGCAGCCATAGCCTCGATACAAGTACGACCTACGTTGTTGAACGGATCCTGCTCGGTCAAAGACCAACCTGAAGTCTGGCAGTGTGTACGCAAAGCCAATGATTTCGGATTCTTCGCACCAAAGCTCTTCACGATCTTCGCCCACAACATACGAGCGGCACGCATCTTTGCGATCTCCATGAAGTGATTTACACCAATTGCCCAGAAGAAAGAGAGACGGGGAGCGAAAGCATCGATGTCGATACCTGCGTTCACACCGGCACGGAGGTACTCCAGACCATCGCACAGCGTGTAAGCCATCTCGATGTCGGCTGTCGCACCAGCCTCCTGCATGTGGTAACCAGAGATAGAGATTGAGTTGAACTTCGGCATCTTCTGTGAAGTATATTCGAAGATATCAGCGATGATACGCATAGAGAACTCAGGTGGATAGATATAGGTGTTACGCACCATGAACTCCTTCAAGATATCGTTCTGGATCGTACCAGCCATCTCCTCCAACTTAGCACCCTGCTCCAAACCGGCGTTGATGTAGAATGCTAAAACGGGCAACACAGCACCGTTCATAGTCATAGAGACAGACATCTTGTTCAAAGGAATACCATCGAACAACACCTTCATGTTCTCCAACGAGCAGATAGATACACCAGCTTTACCCACATCACCTACTACACGCTCATTATCCGCATCGTAACCACGGTGAGTCGGCAGGTCGAACGCTACAGACAAACCCTTCTGGCCAGAAGCCAAGTTACGACGATAGAATGCGTTAGACTCCTCAGCAGTTGAGAAGCCAGCATACTGACGAATTGTCCAAGGACGCATCGGATACATGGCGCTATACGGGCCACGCAAATAGGGAGGCAAACCAGACACATAGTTCAAGTGCTCCATGCCCTCCAAATCTTCTTTGGTATATACGGGTTTCACCTCGATATGCTCAGGTGTCTTCCAATTAGCCTCAATACCATTGGCCTTTGCCCATTCCGCAGCGTTTTGAGCGGCGAATCCGGCATTTTTGATATCTATATCTTTAAAATTTGGTCTCATGATCTCAGAAAAATTATGAATTATGAAACGTCATAATTCTTAGTTGATTCCTAATTTAGCGTTGAATGCCTTCAAAGTCTCCAGCACATTGCTCTTCACGTTAATGAATTGATCAATGCCCACAGCCTTCAAATCCTCCATGCAAGCAGGAGCACCCGCTACTACAAACTCTGCACGTCCAGCCAAAGCCTTGAATGCCTCCGGAGCGAATGTCGCATACTCATCGTCGCTTGAGCACAATACAACCACCTCAGCACCAGCTTTCACTGCTGCCTCAACACCTGCCTCAACCGTCTCGAAGCCTAAGTTGTCGATGATCTTATAACCTGCGCATGCGAAGAAGTTTGCAGAGAACTGAGAACGAGCCAAACGCATAGCCAAATTACCTATGGTCAACATGAATACCTTCGGAGTCTTACCACTCTTCTCAGTAGCCAAACGCAATGCCTCAAACTCAGAAGCACCACGAGAGAAGTCGAGCGCCGTGATCGTAGCCTCACCACAGTGACCACCACCGCAGCAAGCAGAAGCCGCCTCCTTGATCTTCTCAGCAGCTACTTCCGTGAAGTTAGGATATTGGTTAGAGCCCAACAAGATCTCACGACGAGTAGCCACGTTCTTATGGCGAGCCTCGTTAGACGCATTGACAGCCTTCTGGATCTCGCCAGCATTAGCCAACGCAGCGAAGCCACCCTTCTCCTCTACGTCGAGGAACAACTTCCAAGCCACATCAGCCAAAGAGTTGGTCAATACCTCTACATAATAAGAACCAGCGGAAGGATCAACTACCTTATCAAAATGAGACTCCTCCTTCAACAGCAACTGCTGGTTGCGAGCGATACGCTCAGAGAAGTCATCCGGAGTCTGATAAGTCTTATCAAACGGACGAACCGTGATTGAATCCACACCAGCGATAGCGGCAGACATAGCCTCTGTCTGTGAACGCAACAGATTCACGTGAGCGTCGAAAATCGTCATGTTCCACTCAGAAGTCTGCGCATGTACATGCATCTTGCAGGCACAATCGCAAGCGGGCGCATAAGCCTTCACGATCTCAGCCCACAACCAACGTGCAGCACGGAACTTCGCAATCTCCATAAAGTAGTTAGAGCTGATACCAAAATTGAACTTAATGTTCTTTGCGACCTCATCAGCCGTGAAACCAGCCTCTGTCAGTTTAGCGAGCAGCTCGTTACCCCAAGCCAAGGCATAACCTAACTCCTGTGTGATGAAGGCACCTGCGTTGTTCAAGTTGAATGCGTTAACAGCCAACACACGATACTTAGGCAAAGCAGCACCTGCCTTTAACACAGCGGCAGCACCCTCTACCCAATTTGCGTTCTCCTTACCCTTGATCAATGGTTTCTTGAACGGATCATAGTTGACAGAGCCATAGCACTTCTCCAAGTCAGCACCCTTGCTCTGGAACACCTCAGCCAAAATGCCGATCAACTCCACTGTCTTGCACAAGCAAGTGTTGAAGTTGAGCTCTATTACCTGCGGGCAGATACCCTCCAAAAGCGTAGCGATATTCTCCTTGTTCACGTCGTCACCCTTGATCACGAAGCCCAAAGAAGTCACACCCTTGTTCAGGATATCTAACGCCTTCTCATTTGCCGCCTTGAAGCAGCAAACCTCAATGTTCTGGCGCACCTTCCAATCGTTGTCCTTCTTTGTTCCACGCACATAGGGGAACTCACCGGGGAGTGACTCAGTCGTTTTCAGGCCCTCAATGTCCTCCAAACGATAGAAAGGATTCACATTAAATCCTTCGCCTGTCTTCCAAACAAGCTTTTTCTCAAACGGGACTCCTTTCAAGTCGGCCGTAATCTTCGCTACCCAATCCTCAGTAGAGACCGGAGCGAATTCAGAGAAAAGTTTTTCTTTCTGTTCTGCCATAATATTAGTTATTTATTAAATGGTATTAGTACTGTTTCATACTACTCATATACAGGTGGCAAAGTTAGATAAATAAACAGAGGCGACAATGAAAAGCAGACGAAAAAGCGACCTTAGACAGCAAAAAAGCGCAATATGATGCATTTTTTTACCCGCATCTCTTGCAAATTCAAAAAATAGCATTACCTTTGCAGCGTCAAAATCAATTAAGGTTGACAGCTAACTGGTGGATTCGTCTAATGGTTAGGACACATGCCTCTCACGCATGCAATACGAGTTCGATTCTCGTATCCACTACAAAAACTCTCAATCCCATAAGGGTGATTGAGAGTTTTTTTATATCTTCGCTCCCCAATAGACAACATTCGTTTTTTACTATACATATATTATTATAGCATGAAAAACAAAAAGACGATCTTTTTGACAGGTGCCACCGGCACGATGGGCCATGCGGGGCTCTTGGAATTAGCTCAACGACTGGATCGCTTTCAAGTCACGTTATTGGTCAGACCCAGTCAAGTCAATAAAAAGAAGTTGGCTGCGTATGAGCAGATGGAAGGGATTCGCATCGTCTGGGGCGATTTAATGAACTATGAGGATGTCTTGAAGGGCGTGACCGGAGCGGACTACGTGCTCCATGTGGGCGGAATGGTCTCACCGGCAGCTGATTATTTCCCCAAGAAAACATTAAAAGTCAACACCACTGCCGCACAACATATCGCAAAGGCGGTCTTAGCGCAACCTAATGCCGATCAGATCAAGGTAGTGTATATTGGTTCCGTGGCCCAGTTAGGCCACCGCAATGCCCCCGTCCATTGGGGACGTACCGGCGATCCGATCAACATCAGCATCTATGACCATTATGCTATCTCCAAGACAATCGCCGAGCGAATCTTCGTGGAGTCGGGCATCAAGCATTGGGCTTGCCTGCGTCAGACCGGTATTCTTTACCCGGAATTGTTGATGAAGGGGTCAGATCCCATCACCTTCCATGTGCCTTTAGATGGCGTATTGGAATGGGCGACTATGCAAGATTCCGGTCGCCTGTTAGCCAATGTATGCGAGGATTGGGTACCCGACGAGTTCTGGAATCGCTTCTATAACATCAGCAGTGGCCCCTCCTACCGACTGACCAACTATGAGTTTGAGGCAAAGCTGCTGAAAGCGATTGGTTGCCCACCCGTAGAAAAGATTTTTGAGCCCAACTGGTTCGCAATCCGCAATTTCCACGGACAATGGTACACCGACAGCGATGTTTTAGAGAACTATCTGCACTTCCGCAGCAATACCCCTTGCGAGGAGTACTTCGCATGGATGGCTCAGCAGGTGCCTTGGTATTTCCATTTGGCCAAGATCGTACCGCCCGCACTTATCAAATGGGGGATGGATAAGATCGCCCAGACTCCCGGTTTGGGCACACGCGATTGGATCAAGAAACGGAACGAAACACGCATTGCCGCCTATTTTGGCTCTTTTGAGGCTTGGCAATCTATCCCGGAATGGAATGATCTTTTGAAAGAGCGCCCTTCAGAGAAGCCCACCCTGCTGGATCACGGCTATGACGAAAGCAAGCCGCTTTCCTCCCTCACCATCGAGGACATGCAGCAGGCTGCCGCTTTCCGCGGAGGCAAATGCCTCTCACCAACCATGAAAGAGGGTGATATGGCAACACCTTTGGAATGGGAATGTCAATTTGGTCACCGCTTCAAGGCCTCTCCTGCATTGATCTTGCAAGGCGGTCATTGGTGTCCGGAATGCCTACCGATGCCGTGGAATTACGACGCAATCGCCAAAGGCAATCCTTTCTTTGCTCAGGTCTATTATCCCTTCCACAGCAAGGATGAGAACCGGGTATATGATCAGTCGATCTATGCCGATTATAAAGAGAAATAACTATTTATTCACAATTAAGAAAGATAAGACAATGAACCCAACATTCGGCTGCTCCATCCTCTCTTGGATTCCACCTATGTGGACACCTGAAGGTGGTCTATATGCTATCCAACAAACCGCAGCGGCAGGTTTCGACCTTTTGGAGATCCTGCTCCCACCCAGTATGGAATTTGACGCACCGACCGTAAAGAAGCAATTGAAAGCGCATAACCTACAAGCGACTTGCGCCCTCAACCTGCCTCCGGAGGCACATATTCCAACCCACCCCAAGGAGGCTATTCGGCTATTAAAAGCAGCTGTTGACAAGGCAGAAGCATTAGAGACCCACTACATTGGTGGTGTTTTACATTCTGGGATCGGTGTCTTCAGCGGTAGACAACGCACGGCAGCGGAGGAAGAGACGCTTTGTGAAGTATGGGCAGAGGCTGCGGCTTATGCAACAAAAGCGGAAGTGACATTGGGCATTGAACCGATCAACCGTTACGAGACCTATATGTGTACCTCCGCAGAAGAGGTACTGCGTTTCATTGAGCGAGTCGGTGCTCCCAACCTCTCCCTCCATCTCGACACATTCCACATGTGTATTGAAGAGACCAGTTTCTATCAACCGGTGATTGCCGCAGGCGCACGCTTGCAACATATCCACATGACTGAGAGTGATCGAGGAATGCTTGGCGAGGGGAATGTCCGTTGGGATGACCTGTTTAAAGGGCTCCAGGAGATCGACTTCAAGGGTCGTTTGGTCTTGGAGAACTTCTCCAATTCGATTCCCGGTATGGCAGAGGCTGTCTCGTTGTGGCGCCCCTCGAAATATCCAGCGGAGGAATTGGCCAAAGGTAGTTTAGCGTTTATGCGCAAGATGGCCGAAAAGTACGCTTAGCCTTTCTTCCGCCGACGATAGTATTTCGCCAGCTTCTCATGCTGAGCCGCCGATAATTCATCCCCCAACTGTTGGTATGTCTCCGCTAAGTAGGCATGCAGGTTGGGGTGATCTTTATGATCGGATAGCACCGTCAGGAAATCACCTAACGCCTCCTCCTCATGCCCCATCTTCAACAAGCATTTTCCCCGATTGTAACGTGCCTTAAATTCTTTCGGGGCGAGTTTCACTGCCTGATTCAGGCAACGATAGGCCTCTTCATCCTCATCCAAGTCTAACAACGTCACCCCTTTACGGACTAACGCATCCACATAGGATGGATTTAACTTCAAGGCCTTATCGAAACATCGCAACGCCGCCCGTGGGTCATGCGCCTTCGTGATACACTCATTCCCCATCAGGTAATATTCCTTGGCATATTCCTGTAAATCCTTCCGTATCGCCAACAACTCCCCTTGCAACGCCTTGATTTGCTCCCGTTGGCTATTCAGTTTCTCCAATTTCAAGCGCAGTAATCGCTGTACAGCCGGATTGGCCAACTCATTCTGTTTCACCACCGCAGCAACAAAAGCTTCCACCGCCTCTTTCATTGCTCCCTTTCGGAAGCTGACCGCTGCACGCCCATAGAGCAACTCCGCCTCACTCTCCCGCAAACTCTGTTCAATCAGCCGGGGGTCATTGAATGCCTGACTAAACGAGACAATCTCCTTACGCACAAAAATATCCTGAGGCTTGACCGGGCTTCGCAACACCAAACCATTCAACGAGCAGCAACGGCTCAATGCTACATAGGTCTGCCCACCCGCAAAAACGCCGCCGGTCAGATCCACCACTACCCGACTAAAAGTTAATCCTTGGCTCTTATGGATCGTAATGGCCCACGCCAACCGCAAGGGCAATTGCTCAAACGTTCCGATAATCTCCTCCTCTATGCGCTTCTCCTGCTCGTTGTAAGTATATTTATAATTCCGCCAGGTGGTTGGCTCCACCAAATGTTCCACCCCATTCTCCAACAGCACATATATTCTTCCATCCGCATCTATGCCCGACACCATGCCAATCGTACCGTTCACCCAGCGGCGATCCCGGTCATTGTCAATAAAGATCACCTGTGCCTGCTCCTTGATGGAGAGCCTCAATTGGGTAGGTAAAGAAGATTCCGGGAAATCACCCTCCAATTTGCCGACCGAAACAAACTCCTCGCCCGGTAGCTCCGCCAACTTCTTCTCGTTGATGTGATCCACTTGGTCACGCCGGGTCGCCAACGTCACATACATATCCTCATTTTGTGGTTCAAACATGGGGAAACAACGGGTGTTAAGTACGCTCAACTCATTAGTCGATGCCTCATTCGCACGGATACGATCCAAGATCTGCACAAAGTGCGAATCACGCTGCCGATACACCTTACGCAACTCAATCGGCACTAAATTAATCGCTTGGAACACATGCGCCGAAAAGAAAAAGGGATTGGGGTAGAAACGAGCCAAGATCTCCCGCTCATCCACCTTCACGACCGGCTCCAGCTGAAACACATCCCCCACGAACAGCAATTGCTTGCCGCCAAAAGGCATCCGGGCATTGCCGGAAAAGACCCGCAAGATCTTGTCAATGCAATCAATCAAATCAGCACGTACCATCGATATCTCATCAATGATGATCAACTCCACCTCCTGCAGGATCTTCCGCTTCTCCTTGGGATATTTAAAGAAATCGTAGATACGGCCATGCTGCGTGCTCAAGTCCGGATCATCAGGCAACATCGGCCGAAAAGGCAGTTTGAAAAAGGAATGCAAGGTGACACCTCCTGCATTGATCGCTGCGATGCCCGTGGGTGCCAACACCACGTGCTTCTTCTTCGTATGCTGACAGATATACTTAAGGAAAGTAGATTTTCCCGTCCCGGCCTTGCCCGTGAGGAAGACCGATTGACGCGTATGCGTAATCAAATTCAACGCATCCTGAAATTCCGGATTATCAGTATCTAAGGTAAAGTCCATTATTTACTAATGAACAGCCAAGCATCCTTGAAACGATCGGTCTGCCGCAGCTGAGCCAACTGAAGCTCTGCCTCCGCACGATTGTCGAATCGTGCCGCATACACCCGGCATTTCCCGCCACGAGTGACTTTACCCATCTGGCGATATTGCTGCCGATCCATAGTCTCCATAAACGTATTGGCCTGATCTTCTGTCGGGAAACTGGCGATTACCAGATGATACATCTTTCGGGGCGCAACGGGCTTTTCCACTACAGGAGCCATCGGCTGCACAGTTTCCGGCTTTGCCTCAGCTACCTCTACCAGAGTCTCCCGCTCAACAGGCTGCTCCTCCGCAATCGAGGATGAAAGCGGTGTAAGTGTAGAAGTGGGAACCTCTCGCAAAGAGGTCGCAATCTCGGTCGGCATGAAGCTGGCCGTATAAGCGGTTCGGTTCACCTCCGTCACCGGCGTAGAGACACAGAAGAACAGCAAGACAGCCGCTGCCGCACCCGTCAAGCCCTGCAATACACGGCGAGGGATCGGGATGTAATACATCTCCCGCTTTTGAGGTGTCTGCGAAGTAGGATCCAATACTGGCTCTTCCAATAAAGGCAATGGACGCATCGTGAATGGCCGCAAGCCATAGACATCCGCGTTCAGCCAAGCCTCATCGCCCGGCGTGAAAATCAATTGCTCCTCATCGCCCAAAGAAAGTGTACCTAATCGTCCCAAAGCGACCTGACGTTCGGCCTGCAACTGGCTACGCAAAGCACGCAAATCCTCCTCTACAAGCAACTGCGCCTGCGAATACTCCACGCCATACGCTTTCCGATAAGCCTCCACGAGCAAGCCATCGCTATGCTGCAAGGTGGCGTTAAACATCAGTTCCTTGTGCGCAGGACGGAAGGTATGTGCAGCCTCATCATAAGCTGCAGACTGGGTTTGGCGCATAAAGCCACCCCATCCCGGCAGAATCACGCAATCCTGTGTCCAAAGCAAACGCTCAATATGTGCCACGATCCTTAACATGCGGGCAAAGATAACGATAATCAGAGAAAAACAAAATTCTATCGGCAGATTTCGTTCGGCTTACGGGGAATAAAACTTCGTTTGGTAGGCACATAAACTTGTCGATACTGGGACATAAACTTATCGAATGCGCCTCTTAAACTTCAATCCATGACTTGGATTTTGTAATCCAAAGCTTGGATTATATAATCCAAGGCTTGGACTGTATAATCCAAGGCATGGATTTGAATTTTCCTCGGCACAAAGACAAGTTTATGTCGGGGATCTGCTAAGTTTTGGTGCCGGCATCTCGAAGTTTTGCTGGGCAATCTTTGAAGGAAATATGGAGAACAGCAGGCGTTACCTCCAAAATAGTTCGTATCTTCGCTGTTGGAAATTCTAATTTGTTTGCCGTATGAGACATTGCACTCCCATTTTCCACTCGCTAAGCGCACTTATCCTGGTAATAGGTCTCACCCTACTACCACGCTTGACGCACGCCCAATACACGCCGGACATCCTAGGGAATGGCTATGAGCAACGCACATTCCAGATGGGGCAGGACGCAGAGGGCGAGGTCGTATGCACCTTAGTCAAACGTTCGTTCGAGGCGCAGGCGAAAACAGCGGTGCTCTATGTGCATGGCTATAACGACTATTTCTTCCAGAAGGAGTTGGGCGACTCGATTGCCACTTGGGGCTATCGCTTCTATGCGCTCGACCTGCGCAAGTATGGCCGCTCTTTGCGCCCGCACCAAGATGCTTTTTACTGCGAGAGTTTGCGGGAGTATTTTGCCGATATAGATACCGCACTCGCTACGATACGCAATGAGGGAGCGGAATCGATTCTCCTCATGGGCCACTCCACCGGTGGATTGATCGCCACCTATTACCTGCAAACACGACAAGCCACCACCGGCGTCAAGGCGTTGATTCTCAACAGTCCTTTCTTGGATTGGAACTTTGGTTGGTTCATGGAGGAGGTGATGTTGCCGACTGTCGCCTATATCGGGAAATGGTTTCCACGGCTGCCCGTCTCAGGCGGTGGTGTCCCGAACTATGCGTTCAGCCTGCTTCGTGACCATCAAGGGGAATGGGAGTTCCTGACCAACTGGAAAATGCCTTATGGGCATACGAAACGTGCTGGTTGGATCAGGGCAATCCAAGAGGCCCAGCAAAGCGTGCAGAACGGAGAGCGACTGCAATGCCCCGTATTGGTGCTCTCGTCTGACCACTCCCTGCCCGAGGAAGAGCAGTGGAACGATGCCTACTTGCGGGCAGACATCGTGCTCGATGTGGAGGACATCCGACGGTATGGTGAACGGCTGAGTCCACAAACCACTTACAGCTCTGTGCCCGATGGTATGCACGATTTGGTGCTTTCCAACCGAGCCGCCCGCCAACGTACCTATCTCATCCTTCATGATTGGATGGCACAGTTATCCTTTCAGTAAATCATCCTAACATCCATCCCATAGCAAGAAATAAGCAATGAACAGACGCGTTTTTTGGATTAGCCTCCTCGCAGGCATAACCTACTCTGCCGCCAACGGACAGACGCAATTCCCCATCGCCGAGCAAGCTACCAGCTATGAAGTGACAGGCTTCGGCTCTGCTGCCACCGGAGATCGTACCCCTTTCTGGCAAGTGAGCAACAAACAGGCGAAAGTACCAATCGAAAGTGGGAATGGCTACCTTTCAGGTGCGCTCTATCATCGGCAAACGTTGGCCAACGGATGGCGTTGGGGAGCGGGTATGGAGATAATCGCTGCCGCCCCACGAGATCGGGAAGTCTATGTGCAACAGCTCTATGCGGAGGTGGGCTATCGCTGTTTGCTACTGAGTATCGGTAGCAAAACCAAGCATTACGACTTTGTGAATGCACGACTAAGCACGGGCGACATGGCCTATTCCGGTAATGCCAGCCCAATCCCGGAGGTAAACATCAGCATCCCTCACTTCGCAGTCGTGCCTTGGACAAAGGGATGGTTACAACTAAAAGGAGATTTCGCTGTAGGACGTTCGTTTGACAAGAATACCGTTGAGCGATTTGCCAGTGAGAGAGAGACCTATATATATAATGTATTGTGGCATCACAAATCGTTGGCAGTACAAATAAAAGATACCCGTCGCGGTTTCCCCCTCGCTGCGCAGATTGGTGTTAACCATTGGGCACAATGGGGCGGTACTTCCAACAATCCTCAGATCGGCACGCAGCCCCATTCGTTCAAGGATTTCATTCGGGTGGTCTGCGGAAAGAGCGGTGATAGCCAAGCAACTATCTCCGACCAGGTCAATGTCCTGGGCGCACATTACGGCACCTACGACTTCAAGCTCTCCTACTCGCATCCCAACTGGCAATTCTCCGCCTATTACCAGCATTACTTCAACGACCTCTCTGGCATGATCTTCGAGAATAATTTAGATGGTCTTTGGGGAGGTGAGCTGACCTTGAAGCATACATCCTGGCTGAAAAAAGTAGTCGTAGAATATATCACTACCCGCAATCAAAGCGGACCTTTCCATTTCATCTGGTTTGATCATGAGAAGCATCCCGGTGTAGGAGGTGGTGGCGACGATTATTACAACAATGGGGAATATCGAACCGGCTTCTCGTACGCAAACCGGGCGATAGGTTCTCCCCTTCTACTCTCGCCAGCCTATAACACAAACGGAGTGATCGGTTTCCGGCATAACCGCATTCAAGATTGGCACATTGCCGCAGAGGGAGAGATCTCTCGTCAAGTATCCTACCGGATCATGTTCACGAAAATGAATAGCTGGGGGACCCCCAACCGACCGCTCCTCGCCAAGCAAGGAGGCACCTCCTCACTCATCGAGATTGGCTACCAACATCCTCGATTAACCGATTGGCAATTCCGCGGATCAGTAGGGTTGGACACCGGTAGTCTTTTGGGAGATCAGGTAGGATTCAGCCTTTCCGTGACCAAACGAGGTATCTTAAAGCATTGGGAATAGCAGAAAGATTAGCGATAACAGGGCCACAAATCCGCTGCGATGGTTGCTTGTGTCTCATTAGCCAAAGCCTGCAAGGTCTGGTGTGTATGCTCCAAGGTAGAGGTCGTTACGGCGGGATGAATCACCATCTCCATCGGCCCCCGATGTACATTCAAAGAACCAATCGGCAAAACATGGAAGGGACCGTTTAGCGTGATCGGCACGATGGGTAATTGTTGATCCAAAGCCATTTGATAAGCACCCTTCTTAAAACGAATCATCTTGCCATCATAAGTACGGGAACCCTCGGGGAAAATCATGATGGAGGCTCCCTTACGCAAGTAACGCTCCGCCTCCCGTACACTACGTGCAGCCGCCTTCGCCGACGAGTTATCCACAAAGATGAACCCGGCAGCCCGACAAGCCGCTCCCACAAATGGGATCTTACCGATGCCCGCCTTCATCACCCATTTAATAGGTACGCCCAGGAAACCATAGATAAGGAATATGTCAAACGCTCCTTGATGGTTGGCTACGAAAACGTAGGAACGTCCTTTCTCAATATGTTCCAATCCACGCACCCGCACCGGGCAAAGAGCCAAATAGCAAGTCAGCCGCGACCAGATCATGCCGGGATAGTAAGCGAAGATACGCTCGCCGCCCAGCATACAACCGATGATCGTAAAGAGCGTTGTAAGCAGTGTCAGCACCAAGAAAAGGGGGATGCAAACCACCCAAAAATAGATTCGATAGAGGATTCTGCCCATGTTCAACTCGATTTTAACGCAAATATAACCGCTAATTTTAAGCCACGCATTATTTTTCTCCCAAAATATTTTCACAAACGGGTTATTATTGCTTTATTTGCGGTAGCAAAAGAATATAAATATATAAACATCTATATCCATGAATGAGTTAATTAAGAATCTCGGGGTAATCGTATTGATTATTGGTGTGGTAGTTTTGGCAGTGCCTTTCTTGAATGGTGGTATGAACAACACGATTCTGTTGGCAGGTTTAGGTTTGATTATCTTTGGCTATTTAGGTCATATCGCGATCAACAAGCGCATGGACTAAGCCACTGTCAAAAGGCTACAATAAAAGGGACGACCAAGCAGATCGCCCCTTTTTATTTTTTATTCAACAAGCACTCAACGACTTATTGCTGCGCATCCAACCACCGCTTCATCGCAGCGACCAATTGCTCATTCTGCTCGGTACGCTGTGTGGAAAGCCGGATATAGCTCTCATCCAAGCCACGGAAATTAGAGGCATCACGAATCAAGATACCCTCATGCTCCAAGAGGTATTGCTTTAGTCCAGCTGCGCTTCCTTTCTTCAAACGCACTAAGAAGAAAGTCGTAGCGGTTGGGATCACCTCTACCCCATCCAACTTACGCAACTGATAAATCAGGTCGCTGGTCTCCCGTTGCCATTTACGGATCGGCAAAGTGAATTGTGCCGGATGGATCAAGATGTACTTGCTGGCCTCAATCGCCACCGCATTCACCGACCAAGGAATCACATAACGATTCAACCGTTCCGTAAGCGCATGGTCAGCCACCATATAGCCAATACGCAAACCCGGGATATTATAGGCTTTCGAGATGGATTGCACCAAAATCAAATTCTTGTGGGCAAACACATCTTTCGGTTTCAACAGCTCTTCCGTCGTGAAAGCCACGTAGGCTTGATCAATCACAAAAAGCGTATCGGGATGTGCGTCCACTAAGCGCAACAGCTCGCCACGATGGATCAACTTGCCATCCGGATTATTGGGATTGCACAGCCAGCAGAAATCCTGTCCCTCCAAAGAGACATCCGGCAAATCCTCTTCCGTCGAGAAAAAGGTGAGCGTATGCTCATGCAACCGGCAAGCATCCTCATACTCCGCAAAAGAGGGCACAGCGATGGTCGATTTCGCCCCACGCCAAGCCTGCGCAATCAGGTAAAAAGCCGTGATCGAACCATTCGTTACTACGATATTATCCTCCTCCACCTCATGCCGACGAGCCAATAAACGCTTCAAGGTAGCGGCATCCGGCTCCGGATAACGCGTCAGACTATTAAACTCCTCATTCAGATGCTCTTGCAGTTTCTCTAAGTTAGCACCATGCCAAACATTCGAGCTAAAGTTAATCTTCACCTCGCTTTTCGCATTGTAAAAATCATCTCCGTGTCCGTACAACATACGCTTACTTTTAGTCAATTATCTGTTTGTGTTTACGCTATATGGGTTACAAAATTACTAATCTTTTTGACTTTTCCTATCCATTGCCTTATAGATCGCATCTTGAATACGTGTGCGGATATCCAACCCACTCAGTTTATTGTTTGCGCGAGTGGTATGCACCCGATTACTCAAGAATATATAAATCAATCGATTATCCGGATCAATCCAAAAACAGGTACCTGTAAAACCCGTATGTCCATACACCGAGGCAGGAGCTAACGCACCACAAGGAGAAGCTTTCGGATTACCAACGACCGGCTTATCGAACCCCAAACCACGGCGACATGTCGGGCTCTTGCTCTGCGTGAACAGCCGGCAAGTCTCCATGGAGAGATAACGCTCACCGCCATAGACACCCCAATCCAACATCATCTGCAGCACTTTCGCCAAGTCATTGGCATTCGAGAAAAGACCCGCATTACCGGAAACACCCCCCTGGAAAGCGGCCGCCTCATCATGCACATAGCCTCGAATCACCTGTCGGCGCACGAAACCATCATCCTCCGTTGGAGCGATCTGTAGGGTATCCATCACATGCAGTGGGTTGTAGGTAGTATGCCATGCGCCTAAGCCACTGTAGAAATCCTGCTTCAGCAGCTGATCCATCGGTCGCTTCAATTGGTTCTCTACCATCATCTTCAGCATAATAAAGTTGATGCAGCTATATACATAACGTCCTCGGGTAGAGAGTCGAGATTTCTTGATATCTTGCATGATGGAATCCTTAAAACAATCATGCACATAGAAATGACGAGCCACCTCCGTTGTGAAACCCGGTTTACGGGTAGTAGAGACTAACTCAGGCAGATAAGTAAAATCGTTCCGCACATAGGTCTTCGCATCAAACATCACCGGATGCGCCGCGTTCTTCGTTTGGCTATACAGACTTCCCTTATAGCTTTTCTTATCGATCGCATCTATATAAAAAGGTATAGTAGGCACCACGCCCGACTGATGGTATAACAACTCCTTAATCATTAAATCTGCTTTGTTGGAGCCTTTCAATTCCGGAATGAATTCGGAAATCTTACTATTCAACGTGAACTTTTGCGCATCATAAGCCTTCATAACTGCCACCAAGGTGCCAGCCGCTTTCGAGGCGGAAGCTAAATCATAAACGGTTTCTTCAGTCACCTGCTGCTTTCCGGCATAATCCAACTTACCAAAAGCCTTGTGATAGACCACTATACCATCCTTAGCGACCAACACCTGGCAACCCGGATAGGCTTTTGCCTCCAAGCCTTCTGTAGCGATACGGTCAATCTCCGATAAGCGGGCCGCATCCAATCCCACCTCTTCCGGCTCTCGATACCCCAATCGACTCTTCTCGGTAGAAATGCCCGTTCCAACCGCATACAACTCCGGGATGGAAACAGGCAAATAGCCTTTCGCCGCTACGCCTCCAAAAATGACCTGTGCTGCATACTCCTGTGCCAAAGGCGTATTCTCATAGGCCATGACCACCGCCTTCGCCCGCTCGATCGTTTGTTTATAGGTCTTGGCCGCATAAGGCAACGTGAAGAAGGTCATTACAACCTCTTTCTTCTCAGCCAACTGGCGCAACGCCAAGCTCTCCGGGATGCGAATCGTATGCACGCCACACAAAATGACATCATACCGTTGCAATTGGTTATAAACACGTTGCACCTGCGCTGCCGTAGATTGGCGAGTGATGCTGAAATGTGCAATCGAATCATACCGCCCCAACATCTTTTGAAACGTATTGTTGGCGTCATCGCCAATGGCCAGGGCCGCAATTTTACGCTTTCCTAATTGCTTCAGTGGCAGGATCTCTGCCTCATTCTTCAAAAGAGTGATCGACTCCTCGTTCAGCTTCGCCACCAACCAAGCCGCATGAGGGGTATTCAGCCGCTGCCGTAAGCCTTTCACCTCAATCGGTTGATATTGATGCAAGCCAGCGATATATTTATAACGCAAAATCTTCAAGCACTTCGCCTCGATATCCTCCAATTTGAGCACACCCTCCTCGATTGCCCCTTTCACCGCAGCAAAGTCATTCAAGGGAGCGGAAGGCGCTAACAAAATATCGTTGCCTGCCAACAAAGCCTTCACACAAGGATTATCCGAACGACGAGTGGAGGCTCCTTTCATCGCCAAGGCATCCGTGAAACACAAGCCACGGAATCCCATCTCCCCCTGCAACAGATCGGTCACGACCGAACGAGAGAAAGAGGTTGGCGTGCGCGTTTTATCTAAGGCCTTCACATACAAATGGCCCGTCATCATACCCGCAAATCCCTCACGCACATACCGTTGAAAAGGTGGCAACTCCACACTGTCCAACCGTTCACGGGAATGGTAAAGCGTCGGCAAGGTTTTATGCGAATCCTCCGATGTATCGCCATGGCCCGGAAAATGCTTCGCCACGGAGAGAATGCCCGTGCGCTCCAGGCCTCTCGCATAGGCGATGCCCTTCTCTGCCACCTGCTCCGACTCCTCACCAAAAGAACGCAAGCCAATCACCGGATTATCCGCATTGCTGTTCACATCCAGATCGGGAGCGAAATTGATATGAATACCCAATTCCCGGCACTGCCGGCCCACCTCTTGGCCATAAGCCTCGATCAGCTGATTATCCGAGATTGCCCCCAACATCATGTTTTTCGGGAAACGGGTCGTGCCGCTCAGGCGCATCGACAAGCCCCACTCGCCATCCAGCGCAATCAGCAGCGGGACAGCGGAAGCCTTTTGCAACCGATTGGTTACCACCGCCTGCGTCTCCGGATCTCCCTTATGAAACAGCACGCCACCGATCTTAACCTCCTCCACGTAACGCATCAGCCGTTGCATATTGCGAGTGTCAGACTTCGGGTTTGCGATGATCATAAAAAGTTGCCCGATGCGCTGCTCATAGTTCATCGCATCAAACACGGAATCCACCCAGTGGTTCATCTTCGCCTCATCCACCGAGCGATACAACTGAGGAACTGTCTGCGCACTGCCATAACCCAAAGTCAGGCAAATCAATAAGAGTATATAGAGTGTCTTTCTCATCACCATTCACATTTTTGCTCCCCAAAATAAAGGAAATAAGCTGTAACAAGCAAGCATAAAGCGGAAAAAAGCCACGACAATTTGCGCGACAGCGATTTATTTCGTTACTTTGCACCCGCTTTACGTAATCTCTGGCGGGAAAAGTAGCCCGTTACATTGCGTTTCAGGATTAATTAAACACAAAAAGCTATTTTAAAACAATGGATTTAATTAAAATTGCAGAGGAAGCATTCGCAACCAAGAAAGAACTTCCTTCATTCAAGAGTGGTGACACGATCACCGTTGCGTATCGTATCAAAGAGGGTAACAAAGAGCGTATCCAGCAGTATCGCGGTGTCGTAATCCGCATCTCTGGCCACGGCGACAAGAAGCGTTTCACGGTTCGTAAGATGTCTGAGAACGTGGGTGTTGAGCGTATCTTCCCGATCGAGTCTCCGTTCATCGAGAGCATCACGGTTAACAAGCTCGGTAAAGTACGTCGTGCGAAATTGTATTACTTGCGTGCGCTTACTGGTAAGAAAGCAAGAATCAAAGAGAAGAGAGTCTAAGACTCTTCCGCTTATGGGCATACGAAAAGCCATCTCTTTCCCCAAAGAGGTGGCTTTCGTCATTTAAGCGGGCAACGAACCGTAATCCTCTTTTTTGTTACAGTTCTTCAACCCATTCGCTTTGTCAAAAGCCAAGGAAAAGCTACCTTTGCGGCAACGCTTTCCAGTAAATGTCTTGTAGCGACAAGAGAAAAGGAGAGCCATTTTAAGAATCGAAAGGTGTTATTGTTATACTTCTTCTACTATCGAATCTCGCACATTTGTAATGGAATGAAAGCTATAGCGATAACACCCCACTTTATTCGGTATGCAATCCCGAGAGGGATGACTATATCCAATAAGGTGTGGGTGGTTATTGCAGTTATACATTCCATGGGCATGCGAGAGCCTGATAGTAGAATAATATGCGATCACTTCCCACACCTTTATTTATAATAAACAGGTTCGGAAAGCGGGAAGACCGGCCAAAAGCAAAAGTCATTTCATGAAACAAATCGAACAGTTCACACAGTCTACCGCGCATTTCATAAAAAGGCACATCAATCATCGTCCTTTACCGCCCAGATTCCGCTAATTTTGTAAAGAAAGTAGA
>JALFJR010000082.1 GCA_022775005.1 Parabacteroides sp. | reverse complement strand
CGGAACTATTCGGCTTTCCGCAGCATGCACAAAGTCATCAACATTGGTGTGGTGAGCGCATCAACCCTGCTTTTCGCTTTGCCTGCGAATGCGCAAGTGCAAAAGCAGGTGGAGCAGACGCAGCAAAGCGCATCCACCCAGATCGATTTGGAGGAGGTGGAGGTTACCGCCTTTCGTGCGCCTATCGCACTCAACCAAGCGACCAAGATTGTGACGGTCATTCCCGCCCAGGAGATTGCGGCGGCCCCCGTCACCAGTATCCAGGATCTTTTAGAGTATGCCGCTGGTGTCGATGTGCGTCAGCGAGGCGAGGGAGGAACACAGGCGGATATCTCTATCCGTGGAGGCACGTTCGACCAGATCGCGGTGCTCCTCAATGGCATTAACCTTTCCAATCCCCAGACGGGGCATTACAGTTTCGACATTCCTGTCAATCTTTCAGACATTGAACGCATTGAGGTCATCTCAGGACCCTCCTCCCGTGTGTTTGGCGCCAGTGCCTTTGCGGGAGCGATCAATATCATTACAAAAAGTGGTCAATCCAACACGGTCTCGACCGATAACTATGCCGGTATGCACCAGCTCTGGAAGGTAGAGGCAGGGGTGAATCAAGCGAAAGGGACTTTCAGTCAACGCTTCTCCGCCGGTTATGCCCATTCCGGGGGCTACACCGACAACACCGATTTCAAACAACTGAATCTTTTCTGGCAGTCGCAGGTGAAGAGCCGGGAGGCTGACTTCCAATTCCAAGCGGGCTATAACGACAAGGGATATGGTGCAAACAGTTTCTACTCGGCTGCTTATCCTAACCAGTACGACAAGACCCGTCGCTTCTTCCTCTCAGCGGGAGGGGAGACCAAGGGCAAGATCCGTTTCACACCTAAAGTATATTGGACACGCCACACCGATCGGTTTGAGCTGTTCCGTAGCGATCCCGCCTCTTGGTACACCGGTCATAACTACCACGAGACGCAGGTGTTTGGCACCAATCTCAATGCGGCTACTACTTGGAGCTTAGGTACCACCAGTATGGGCGTGGAGTTCCGCAGTGAGGGTGTGCGAAGCAATGTCTTGGGTAATGAAATGAAGGAGCCGCAGGACGTTCCTTTCGAGAAAAAGGGGCAATACACCAAGAGTTATAGCCGGAGCAATATCAGCTATTTCTTGGAACACAATGTGTTGCTCAATCAATTTACGCTTTCTCTCGGTCTGTTGGCCAATTATAACTCTGCGTTGAATCAAGGGGTGCGCTTCTATCCTGGTGTGGATGCCAGCTGGCGTTTTGCGGATAACTTCCGGTTGTATGGCAGCTGGAACCGAGCATTGCGTATGCCTACCTTCACGGATCTTTTCTATTCCAGCAAGACCAATATTGGTAATCCCGATTTGAAGCCAGAGGAGAGCGAGGCGTTTGAGTTGGGCGTGAAGTATGGCACCTATTTCATCCGTGCGCATGTGGCTGGATTCTATCGGAAAGGAAAGAACATGATCGACTGGGTGAAGCATAATCCCGACGATCTGTGGGAGAGCCGTAACCTGACGGAGGTGGATAACATGGGCATGGAGACAAACATTAGCTTCCTACCGACGGAGTGGATGGGCGGAAACTGTTTTGTGAGAAAGGTGGAGTTGGGCTATGCCTATATCCATCAGAAGAAGGAAAGTGCGGACTACATTTCCAACTATGCGCTCGATTACTTAAAGCATAAGTTCACGGCCCATCTGAACCACGCCATCTGGCGAGGTTTCTCCGCATCGTGGTATCTGCGTTGGCAGGATCGGGCAGGGAGCTACACGAAGTATGAGGCGCAAAAGCCCGCTTACGAAGAGCCCTACGCACCCTATTGCGTCGTCGATCTGAAACTCAATTGGCAACATAAGGCGCTCAATCTGTATGCTGAGTTGAACAATCTGTTCGATGCCACCTATTATGATTTGGGCAATATCCCGCAACCCGGTTTCTGGTTTAAGGCCGGTTTCAACTACACCTTTTCTTATTGAATAAAAGGTTATGTTTGGCTTGAAAATAGCATGGCAGGTAGGTTTGAAAAACATTGCCCATAGTTTCAAAAAGCATTGCAGGTAGTTTCGGAAAACATTGCCCGTAATTTTTTCAAACATTGCCGATGATTTTTTATTTCGTTGCCTATCGTTTTCTCACGCGATGGGCAACGTTTTTTCAAAGGCTTATTGTTCATTGATGGGAATTTTTGACAACAGATTGCTTTTGTCACTCCATTTGAGATTCCACATCTCACCGGTCTCTGAGTCAAACAGTAGCCAAACCCAACTGCTGTCTGTTGGATACAGTTCAAAACGTCCAGGCGCTTTGTCAAGCGCAAGAGGTTCCGCATTAAGCACTCGGTTTTTCTGTGGGTTCGATGGCACAACAGCAAGGATTGTCCCATCTCTTGTGTCAAGCCTCAGAAAAACTCCAGTTATAGCAGGGTAAAGCGCATAATTTGCTCTTTTGCTTGTTGGGATAACTACCTTCACGTCATCTTCTGCATAGATAGCTGTATAGGATAAGCAGCACATGGTCAGCAGGATAATCAATTTTTTCATGTTCTGAATATTGTTATCATATTTAAGCTATAGGTACAAAGAATAACAGGTTCATTTCTAATTAGCATTTTTGAGTTTACCTTTAAAATTCCCCATAATACGGTATGTCTCAGCAGCATGATCCTCGTTTCTAAGATTGTATGAAATGGAATACTCACCTGACTCTGCATCTCCTTTCAAGAATTGTATTGATCCATCTAAGGGTATAAATTCTTCATGGGAAGGAGATATGCTTAATCCAGCGATGCCGTAGGACTCTGATTCAGGGTTGTCAGAAAAGAAATCGCTGAGTTTCCCACTCCAATAGAAAGAGTTATGGATATTACCCAAATCAACTTGATGCTGAACAACTATCTTATATTCTTTGCCAATGATAGGAAAATGCTCATCAGCACGGCATCCAATCAAGATTAACCAAAAATTCTCTGCATCCTTTTCTTCACAATCCCGCAGAAACATTTGAAGGTAACATACACCTTCTTTGATTATAAAATGGTTATCAACCCCTAATGGAAGAAACCAGTATTTGTTAGATAGCCCTTCACCAATTGTCGTGTATTGAAATAATGCTTTATTATTTATAGTCGCTTCTCCATAGACAGTCTTATGCTTTAGAAGCTCCGTTTTTTCACAACTTGATAACAGAGTCATGAAAAACATTGTAAATAACAGAATACCTAAGCTACGTTTCATATTATTGTTTAATTGTTTATATGTCTTGTTTTCCTTCCTGTCCAGCCTCCCTTGAGGTTGAACGATCTGTGCGGGACACCGCAAATATACATAAAAATATGAGTGAGCATCGTGTCCGGGCTTTCTTTTAACGCTACTGCTCCTCCGACGCTACTCTTATGTTCCTCCGAAACAGCAAGCTTACATCTCTACTCTCTTATTAGAGCTCCACCGAGTTTGGTTTAGAGGAGCACCGAGTTTAGTTTAGAGGAACAGTGGAGGAAGAGTGGAGGAACGTATAAGTTAATGCTATGTTCGTGCGGTGTGAGGATGGTTATTGAACACCTATATGAAGAGCAAGAATTGGTGCTTATAAATGGCTAATTAAGCCGTAAGCTTATGAGTTGTCGAGCCGTAAGTTATTCACTACCTATAGCCGTAAGCTTACGGCTTCACAACTCGTAAGTTATTCACTTGATCAGCGCTAAATACCTCTTTGACGGGATGGATCTGCCGCTATACACCCAATACAATAGAGGGACTAATCCCTAATTTCTGACTTATTGCCCTACCGATTTTTAGTGTTGGCTCGCATTTGCCAGACATGATCTCACTTACCCTTGCTGGACTGATATTCAGCATTTCTGCCAGTTTATTTTGAGTAATGCCTAATTCATAAAGTCGCAACTTGATGGTATCAACCAATGATGGCTTACCTATCGGATAGTGAATTTCTTCGTATTCTTCAATTAGGTCTATTAGCATGTCAAGTTCATGGGCGTTGTCATCCATGAGCTGATTCTCATCATCAACGATCTCCTCCAATTGCTCCACTCGTTTTAATGCGGCACGGTATGCCGCCTCATTCTTAATCTGTGCCATATCTGATCATATGTTTTGAATGTCCTTAATCTTGTCATACTCTTCATGTGTGCCAACGAATCGAATGAGTACGTGGCTAACCGTAAACTTGATTAATACAATCAGCCTGTAGTCATTACCCTTAATATTGAAAACAAATCGTTTGTTTCCCACACTATCAACGCTATTAAATGTTTTCTTTATATCGGCAAAACATTCCCACTTCGCTTCTTTTGTTTTATTATACCAGTCTTCCAGTGCAACTTTTGATTGCGGATTCTTGGTATAGTAGGCAACTAAAGTACTCCTTGCTATGATTCTCATGCTGTATGATTTTTGGCAAAAATAGGTATTCTCTTTTGAATTTCCAAATTATATTTGGAATAACTGAAATATGTTTGAGCACGTTCTTACTCTATTGCAACGCTACTGCTTCTCCGTAGCTGCTCTTATGTCCCTCCAAAGTTACTCTACTCTTCCTGTAATCGGGAATTAGAGAATGATTAGAGCTGGATTAGAGTTACAGTAGAGGGAGAGCGGAGGAGCGTATCTGTTAATGCTATGTTTGTGCGTGTGAAGTAGATTTTATGGTACTTACGTTTTTTCGCACAGGATCGGAGGTTTGAATCATTGAAAAAATGTATTTTTGTGGTTGTATTCGTGTTGAACTTATGAATCGTAATTGTTGGCGTAGGTACATTGGTTGTTTCTTATTAGGGTTGATCGGGATGATGTTGTCAGCGCAACCAATTTCAGTAGGCCCGTTTACTGCAGGCCATTGTCAGGGTATTGCCGTGGATGAGCAGCGGGGACATGTCTATTATTCCTTCACGACGATGTTGCTGAAGACGGATATGCAAGGAAAGGTGTTGGGATCGGTTACTGGACTCCTCGGCCATTTAGGATGCCTGACCTTCAATGAAGCCGATGGACGTGTCTATGGCTCGTTGGAATATAAGATGGATGAGATAGGTCGAGGTATCTTGGAGCGAGAGGGCGTGCAACGCCAGCTCCCCAATGCTTGGTATATCGCTATTTTCGATGGTAGCCGAATCACTCGTGAGGGAATGGATTATACGGAAGCAGGAGTGATGAATGCGGTCTATTTACCTACGGTAGTGGCCGACTATGAGGCTACGGTAGAAAGACAAACGCAGCGTTATGGATGCAGCGGGATAGATGGTGTCTCGTTCGGCCCCGCTTTCGGCAGTGCGGATGGCAAGCGTTACCTCACGTGTGCTTATGGTATTCGTGGTGATACGACACGCACGGACAATGACTATCAAGTGCTGTTGCAATATGACATCACCGACTGGCGGACACGCTACGAGCGTCCATTAGGACAGGACTCCATGCATCAATCCGGCCCGGCACAGCCCAAAGGAAAGTACTTTGTTTACACGGGGAATACGAATTGGGGTGTGCAGAACTTGGTCTATGACGTTCGACACAATTGGTGGATGCTCTTTGTCTATCCTGGCAAGAAAAGCAGCTTCACGAATCATTCGCTCTATGTGGTGGATGGCTCGGTAGCTCCGCAAGAGTCGGTACTGAGAGGTATGCCCCATGCTGAGAAGGGACAAACCCTCACATTGTTGGCTCAAGGCCTTTATGATGGGATAACTGGTATCTATGGCTGGGAGAGCCCATACGGTGCGTTGGGGGCAACAGCATTGAGTGATGGCGCCTTCTTCTTGGTACACCCAACGCAATCGCCGGAAGGCGAGGGTGCGGAACTCCATCGCTATGAGTGGACAGGGGAGGTTCCTACACCTTTTCAAGAGTAGTTATAATAGAGGAAGAGCGGAGGAGTGAGGAAGGAATGGGGCAACGTTTTTTCTTGTTTTCCTAACAGCTACATTGCGATTAATAGCTATATTTGCCCCAATAACTTAAATCAAATAAACCAGTCGTCTATGCGTAGCCATTTTTATTCCTTCGTCGTGGCTTTGGCGTTTGCCTTAGGCACAGCCGTGACAACACACGCACAAACAGTGCTCTTTCAGAGCCAACCGGACAATCATGTCTATTATCGTATTCCTGCTATTGCCTCACATGGTAATACCCTGTGGTTCTTTGGCGACGACCGTTCCGGCGTGACCGATGCCACGGCTTGGGGTGACATCGGTTCGGTGGGAAATATCAGTGTGCTGGTGAGTAAGAGCACGAATGGCGGACGTCGTTGGGCACCTGCTACGATAGCGGTCGAAGGTAAAGGGGAAGCGGGCTTTGACAAAGGACATGGCGATGCGGCGGTAGTGAGCGATCGGGAATCCGGCAAGCTTTTGCTGATCTGCGCTTCCGGTGAGGTGAGCTATGGCCGTTCGGACGTGAAGGTGACTCGTACGCAGCAAGCGGATGGTTCCTATCGGTATGCGCAGGATCTGAGCCATGCGCAGCGTGTGGGACGCTATTACAGCAGCGATGGTGGAAAGAGTTGGCAGGGGGAGGAGATCTCCGAGTCGATTTATAACCTGTATAATACCGCTTCGGCGAAGACCTATGATGAGGGAAGAGGCAAAATGGCTATTGAGCGGCTCTTTTTTGCCAGCGGTCGCATTTGCCAAAGTGCGCAGATCAAGGTGAAAGATTATTATCGGCTGTATGCGGTGTTGACTACGAACCAAGGCAGTTTGGTGGTCTTCTCGGATGACTTCGGACAGAGCTGGTTGCCTTTAGGCGGAGCGGAGGCACGTCCGGCTCCTAAAGGAGATGAGGCGAAAGTGGAGGAGTTGCCCGATGGACGAGTATTGTTGAGTTGCCGGATGTTAGGTGGTCGTTATTTCAATATTTTTAGTTATTCTTCTACTGAGCAGGCGGAGGGTACCTGGGCAGAGCCGGTTGCCTCTACGTCGTTGGAGGGTGGTACGGCTGGACAAGACAATGCGACAAACGGTGAGATTCTGATTCTTCCGGCCAAAGGGAGGGATGGCAAGTCGGTACATATCGCTCTACAATCCATTCCTTTTGGCAACACCAAGGGTAGTCCCCGCAATGTGGAGCGCCGTAGCCATGTCTCGATCTACTGGAAAGTATTGGCCTCAGCTGCTGATTATGCGTCGCCCGAATGCTTCCTGGCCGGTTGGACACGTTATGAGGTGACTGCCGCCAACTCTGCCTATTCCACGATGGTGCCTGATGGCAATGGAAAGATCGCTTTTGTCTATGAGGACAACGGGGAGCAAATACGTTGCGGTAGCCAGAACATGGAGGTGTATGACCTCACCTTCCGCTCCCTCTCTTTGGAGACGATTACGGGAGGTGCCTATCGGTATGACAAGCGGGCGAAGGCTCATTTGCGATAGGCGGCTGGGGTAACACCTACGATGCGCTTGGAATATTTCCCGAAGAAGGATTGCGAGGGAAATCCCAATTCATAGCCAATCTGTTGTATGTTCATGCTGGTGCTCTCACTGACAAATGCTATCTTTGTGCTCCAAGGTGAAACAATATGACAATATGAGCTGTAATCAATTTCAACAAGAGAACGACGCTGACACCCTATTCTCCGTAGGCCGTAGATTACTGAAGGGAAACTGTGTCGAGCAAGATATCCAAAGAGCCAAGGAGCTGCTGACAAGAGCCGCAGAGCTGGGACACCGTGGGGCCAACGAGCTGTTGGCGAGCATCAAAGCGCAGGAGCCTGCGCCATCTCCAGAGGATCGGACAGAGTGGAACAAAATGCGCTCCGGTCAGCTTTACGATTGGAGCGATCCAGTCATTGATAACAGTCTGAGACAATCAAGGCTGGCCTGCGAGCGATTCAATCGCTCAGGCATGGATCATGCCGACTATCGGGAACTCTTGGAGGCAATGATACCCAATGTCCCCAAGACCGTGACGATACTGCCACCTTTCCATTGTGATCATGGGAACGGATTACATTTGGGAGAGGGAGTCTTTGTCAATTACAACGGCATGTTCCTGGATGCCGGCGATATCACCATAGGCAGCCGTACCCTGATCGGCCCTAACTGTTCGCTCTACACACCGAACCACCCGATGGACTACCTGCAACGCCGCAAGACCATAGAAACGGCTCACCCCATCCATATCGGTGAGGATTGTTGGTTGGGTGGCAATGTCACCGTCTGTCCGGGCGTGACGATCGGAGATCGGACCGTGATAGGAGCGGGGAGTGTGGTCACCCACGACATTCCGTCTGACTGCCTGGCTGCGGGTAATCCTTGCGAGGTTATCAAACGTTTATGAGCGGTCTGTTCAGAGATGCGGGTCACGTTGTCTCTTTCGTAGGAAAGGAGCAACAGGCGGTTTTTCGATGATTTTGTTCAGTAAAACGCAAAAATAGTTGCAGGATTGCAATAAAAGCACTTAATCTTTATTTTTTTGATAAGAAGCTGAGGGCATTGTTTTTTACTGCCATACAAAGTTTTGAGATAGCTCTTCGCTCGAAACTCATACATCATTTCTCGATGGTCTATGGTGCGTTTTGGATAATGGACAGGAGTTTATTTGCAGATAAGAAAATCTTTACCGATTGCTCCATTCGCATTCAGCAGGAAGTTTTCCGTTCAAAAGAAGATTTCATTCAGGAGCATTTTGACAAATACGCTAATCCGATAATGCCCCCTGTCTGGAAGATGTTGGAAGTGGTCTCTTGTTTACGCTCAGCTTTGCTGCTTGGGATATTTGCAGAACGCTACCCATCCCGATAACGATTTCAAACAGCAATTAAAAGCGTTATTGAAGGCTCATCCCAATGTAGATGTGAAAGCTATGGGCTTCCCCGCCAGCTGGGAAAACGAATCGCTATGGAAGTGAAGTCGTATCTCAAATAACGTTTTTTTTATAGTTGTTTCATCTCATCTGATGGCGATACAACCTGCTTGTTTCGTTTGTGAGCGGTTCGTTCGGAGATGCGGGTTAGGTTGTCCCTTTGTAAGCATTCGATTAACCACAGTGCATCCATTTCGGCTCATTCAACGGACATAAAAAAGGGATCCCCGCAAGGATCCCTCCAAAGATCATACATCTCATAGCCAAGGCTGTGGTTCTGTATATCTTTACATTCACATA
>JALFJR010000067.1 GCA_022775005.1 Parabacteroides sp. | reverse complement strand
TCATATTAGAGTTTTGCTTGTTTTCTTTTTGCAACACTAAGATAAGTGAAAATTCTGACATGGCAAAATCCTGGGCAACTTTTTGTTGCTCAGGAACTTATAAATAAAGTTAAATTATAGTGTTGCGGAATTAAGGTTAATAATTGGTTATTAGATTCTTTTTCATTCAAATTAGATTGTGCGCTTTACACACAGTCTTATTCTCAAACTGCGCAAATGTAAGTATTTTGTTTTTCTATGCAAAATTTCGGTAAGAAAAACTATAAATTCGGAAATAATATTGCGTTTTTTGGAAAATATAAATGGGATAAGACCTTCCGATCTCATCCCATTTGCAAACTTACCCTTTTCGGGTCAATCATTGTCAACGCAATCCCAACTGCTGCCACAGCCAGTCGTTCCAAGCATCATATTGCTCTTGATACCAAAAGTGACCGGTCTCCAAATAGGGATGAAACGCCTTAGGAGCCGTGATGCTATTATAAGCCGAGAACATAGAGGTGGGAGGACAAACCTCATCATTGTAGCCCCAGCTGAACCATCCCGGCACCTTCAACTGGCGGGCGAAGTTCACCACGTCATAATAGGCCGCCGTTTGGCGTTGAGCCTCCGTGGGCGACTGCTGATAGAAATAGTGAGGCCAACCACCCGCTCTGTGATGCAAGAAACCGGAATGATCGCACATGGCCGGATGGATAGCGGCGTAGCAAGTAACGGCATTGTGCAGCGCAGCCGTTATGACGGAAAGCGCACCACCCTGGCTGGCTCCCGTCACGCCTAAGGCCTGCCCATTATACTCCGGCAAGGAGCAGATGAAATCCACCGCACGTACCGAACCGAGCACGACCCGGTAATAGTAGGAGGCCTCCCGATCGTCCCGGTTCATTTTCCAATACTCCCACAACGCTCCGTTGAAAAGCCTGTCGTAGTAGCCCTGCTCCATCGTAACAGGAATCCCATGGATGCCGATCTCCAAGGTGATCGCTCCCTTCTCCGCAGTGGTCACGTCTCCATAGTAAGGACGGATGCCCGCACCGGGTACCCGCAACAGCGCAGGATACCTGCCCGGCTTCTTCGGCATACAGAGAATGCCATAGGTACGGGAGCCGGGACGGACATTCTGGAAGCTGACCTGATAGACATTGACCTTCTCGGTGCAACGTTCAGGCAGCAGTTCCATCGTTGGCCGCAGGGGAGTCTGTCGGGCCTTCTCGATAGCACTGGCCCAGAAACTGTTGAAATCCTCCGGCAACTGGGCCGTAGCAACGATCTTCTCCGGGGCGTAGGCCGCCTTTGCCAGGCCTTCGTAAGTGCGGCCATTTATATGCGCCGTCACCTTGCACTGGAAGAACCCGGGCACATTCATCTTGCCGGACAATTCCATCTTGCCCGTTTTCATCGTCACCTGCTTTTTTGTCTCAGTGGGATACATCTCTGGGCCAATGGCATAGTCGATGACGGCTCCCTCTAACAGGTTTTGCGCCTTATACACTTGAACCGTGAACCGGCACGGCTCATTCAATTCATAGGTCCAATCGGTATGATCCGGGGAAACTACCACCCGGATCTCATTCCCGCGAACCTGCGCATGGATCACCTGGCTAAAGGTGAGCAATGCGATAATACTCATTAATAACTGTTTCATCTTGTCTTTATATGTAGATCTTTAGGCAATAGCTTTTGTTATCATCTCGTCGCTTACCGCAGGGCTTCGGCGGCTTTGCGAATCAAGATAGAGATCGGTGCCCTTATCGGAATATAACAACATTGCCCGTCGTCTAGCGGACAAACGGGCAATGTTGTTGGGTATGTCATAAATGGATTTGTTATACTTACAACAACATGCCTTCGGCTACCTCGTCAGCTTTTTCCAAACCTTGCAGGTAGGCTACCAACGCCAATCCAAAGTTGAATACCAGTCCAGGTCCTCTGCCGGTAATGACAGGACCATCTATCTCGACTGCCTCACCGGTGACGCTGGTGCCCGTTAATTGATCCTCAAAGCCGGGATAACAGGTTGCCTTACGTCCCTGCAAGAAGCCTAATCCACCCAATACGAGCGGAGCCGCACAGATAGCCGCTACCAATTTTTCCTGGGCATAGTGCGCCTTGAGCAGCTCGCGCAGAGGTTCGCAAGCATTCAAGTTGGTGGCTCCGGGCATACCTCCCGGCAGGATCAACGCATCCGCTGTGGTGCAGTCAGCCTCAGCCAAGGTCTGATCCGCCATATAGACCATGCCGTGTGCACCGGTCACCTCCCGGCTGCTGTTGATTGTCACGATAGTCACCTCTACGCCTCCACGACGCAGAATATCAATGGTGCCTGTGGCCTCCATCTCCTCGAAGCCATTGGCTAAGAATACGATTGCTTTCTTCATTTGTCTCCTATTTAAATTTATATACGTATGTAATGGTTCCGCTTTGGTTATTTGCTCCGCTAATCTGGTTGAACTTGGCCTTGCGTGCGGCCTCCAAGGCGCTCTTACGCATGGAAGCATTGTCGATATTGGTGCCTCGACCCACCTCGGCAAAGATCACATTGCCTTTAGGATCGACAGTGATGTTGACCACGATGCGTCCCTCCTCCTGTACGGTGTAGGCAGGCCGTGGCAATCCTCCCGCACCGATGGAACGTCCGTTGAGGTTGAAGGAGCCATAGCCACCTACCCCCTCGTTTGCCCCATGATCAGAGTTGCCGAAGGGGCTACCTTGGTTGCCTGTGCCAGTAGCGGCATCACCTTGGCTATTGCCTTGTGCGCTGCCAATGCCGAAAGCTCCTGCCACCTTGTTGCTAATGGCCTGTTCCTTCTTCCGCTGCTCCTCGGCGAGACGTTTCGCCTCGGCCTCTTTCTCCTTGCGGATACGCTCCTGCTCGGCAGCCTCCTTGCGTTTCTTCTCCTCAGCTTTCCGCTTGCGCTTCTCCTCCGCCTTCTTCTTCGCCTCCTGTTCCAGGTTCACGCTCTCTTCGAGGTCTTGCGTGATCATCTCCTGCTTCGGGGTCTCCACTTGGGGCTCCGGCTCGGGAGGAGGAGGGGTGGTAGTCTCTTGGGGAGGCTCTACGCCGGTGTATTTGGGCTCAAACATACCGGCTGCCGCATCCACATTGCCGAAGTTGACCAATATGCCTCCATCCTCGTCAGGCACCTCCGTGCGCAAGACCGTGAACCAGAGCAAGGCCAAGAGGGCACCGTGGAAGACGAGTGTCCCGATCAAGCTGTATATGTCATCCTTGTTCAGTCTCATATCAGTTTATTTCTGCGGACGGGTGGCGAGCACCATCTTGAATTTATTCTCGTTCGCAATGTTCAATATCTTCACGATCTCCTTATAGGGAACGGTCTCATCCGCATAGAGCGCAACAAACATCTCAGGCTCTTTGGCGTAACTGTCCTGCAGGAATGGTGTGATCTCGTCGAAGCTGACCTGTACCTCTTTCTGCTTCCCAAACGCTACGTAGTAGTTTAGGTTGGCATCAATGGTCACTCTTGTCAAAGGCTTGGCTGCTGTTTGCTTCTGCGACTGGGGCAAGGTCACCTTGATCGCATTTGGGATGACCACGGTGGAGGTTACCATGAAGAAGATCAGCAAGAGGAAGATCACATCCGTCATGGAGGCCATGCTGAACGCTTCGTTTACCTTTGTTCTTCTTTTTAAAGCCATGCTCAGATCAATTTGCGGGTTCGTTTAATAAGTCCATGAACTCCATGGTGCGTGCCTCCATCTTGTTTACTACGTTGTCTACCTGAGAAACCAAGTAGTTGTAAGCGAAAAGGGCAATGATACCAACCACCAAACCACCTACGGTTGTAACCAATGCCTCATAGATACCGCCAGAGAGCAGGGCTACATCTACGTTGGTACCGGCGTTGGCCATATCGAAGAAAGCACGTACCATACCAGTCACCGTACCGAGGAATCCCAACATCGGGGCACCTGCTGAGGTGGTGGCGATCAAAGGGAATCCCTTTTCCAACTTGGCGATCTCCAGGTTACCCACATTCTCGATAGCGACCAGCACGTCGTTCATCGGACGGCCCAAACGGGTGATTCCCTTCTCGATCATACGTGCGGCAGGGGTATTAGTTGAGCGACACAGATTGAGGGCTGAGTCTACTTTCCCCTCATGGATATAGTCTTTGATGCGGTTCATGAACGTTTCGTCTTCTTTGCCGGCCCGACGGATGACAATTAGGCGTTGCACGAAAATATAAATGGCCATTAACGAGAGCAGGAGGAGGACTACCATGATCCAGCCTCCTTTCATGGCGAGGTCGATCACATTGATTTCAGCTTCGGTAGGAAGCGTTACAGCCGTCAAGTCCGGCATTTGCTCTGCCGCTTGTGCTCCTGCGGCTTGAATGGAAAGTAAGATGCTCATGCTTTTTTTGTTTTGAATGATAAATGTTAATTCGTTATACTTGTTTAAATGGAATTCAATTGAGCCCGGTAGCGAGTGATGGTCTCTTGCAAGCCTAAATAAAGGGCATCGCAAATCAGAGCGTGCCCAATAGAGACCTCATCAAGCCAAGGAATTTGCTGGTTGAAAAAGGCGAGGTTTTCCAAACTTAAATCGTGCCCTGCGTTGACGCCCAATCCTAAACTTTTAGCCCTCTTGGCTGCCTCTATGAAGGGGGCGATAGCTGATTCTCGGTTGAGGTTGTATGCGGAGGCATAGGGTTCGGTGTAGAGCTCTATGCGGTCTGCGCCGGTCTTGGCTGCCCACTCTAAGTTCTCCAAGTTGGTATCGACAAAGATAGAGGTACGGATACCTTTTGCATTGAAGGTATCAGCCAGCTCACTGAGGAAATCGAAGTTCGCCTTTACATCCCATCCAGCGTTGGAGGTGATGGCATCCGGTGCATCAGGCACCAAGGTCACTTGTGTGGGTTTCACCTTCAATACCAGGTCTATAAATTTCTCACAGGGATATCCTTCAATATTGAATTCTGTCTTGATCAGTGGTTTTAAGGCATAGACATCGCTATAACGTATATGTCTTTCGTCAGGGCGAGGGTGCACAGTAATACCTTGCGCACCAAATGACTCACAATCTTGGGCTACTTGCAACACATCTGGCCGGTTGCCTCCCCGGGCATTGCGAATCGTAGCCACCTTATTTATATTTACACTTAAATTCGTCATTGTATGTCGTATTTTCTTTTTCTTTGCTTACATTTGCACAAAACTATGGCAAATTTAGCAGGTTTTTTCGGGAAAATAGGATATAATGTTGGTGAAAGATTTCATAACGAATGAGATTCCTGTATTAAAATATTGTGATACAGCAGAATATGCCTTAAACTTGATGGATGAGTTAAAGGTGAAACAGCTCCCATTGGTGACAGGAGAAGGCCTTTATCGAGGAATGGTGGAGGATAAGTCGCTCTTGGAGGTGCCTTTGCTGACGGTTCCTTTGGCCGATGTCTCCCTCTTGGATGTGTCGATTAAGGGGTCTGCCTCCTTGCATGAGGCCTTGTCGCTCATGGCCCGTTATGGATTGAGCCTGTTGCCTGTCCGTTCATCGGGTAGGCACTATGTAGGAGTGATCACGCAAGATCGGATGGTAGGTTGTTTGGCAGATTGGTGTGGGGCGAATCGAGACGGGAGCGTGATTGTCTTGGAACTGGAGGCACATGATTTTAACTTGACCGAGCTTTCTCGCCTGGTGGAGTCAAACAATGCCCATGTGTTGAGTTTGCTTACTCGTATGGATCCAGATAGCGGTCGTTGGTGGGTAGCCTTGAAGATCGATTTGGTGGATGCCTCGCCAGTGCTGCGTAGTTTAGAACGATTCAACTATAATGTGCGCTATCACTTCATGGAGCAGGGTGTGGTAGATGAGCGTTTGCAACGTCGAATGCGTGAGTTGGTGTATTATATGAATATATAAATAAGTATAGGGGAGGAAGTGTGTCTTGAAAGTCGGTATATTTGGCAGTGAGTATCAAGCGGAGCGTCAGAGCTTGGTCAAGCGTCTGTTTGCGAAATTGCGTGATCAAGAAGCAGAAATTTATGTGGATGCTTCTTATTACACCTTTTTGACAGAGGTTTTCGGCATGGAGCCACCGGTGAGTGGACTTTTGAGCGGAGATGAGTTAGATTTGGATATGGCTTTGAGTGTGGGTGGTGATGGTACTTTCTTGCGTACAGCTGCACGGGTTAATCGGCAGGAGATTCCTATCTTGGGTATTAATGCGGGAAGATTGGGCTTCTTGGCTGATGTCTCCAACCAGGCTTTGGAGGAGACATTGGATGAGGTTTTCAAACATTATTATAAGGTAGAGGAGCGCACCCTGTTGCGTCTCTATACGGAGGAGCGAGCCTTCCAGGGCTGTAACTATGCGCTCAATGAGATTGCTGTGTTGAAACGGGATAGCTCATCGATGATCACGATCCATACTTTCTTAAATGGGGAATACCTGACCTCCTATCAGGCAGATGGCTTAGTGGTCGCTACTCCTACGGGCTCTACGGCCTATTCGATGAGTGTGGGTGGTCCTATTATTGCGCCGCAGTGTGGCAACTTAGTGCTGAGTCCGGTCGCCCCTCATTCGCTCAATGTGCGTCCGTTAGTCATTCCTGATAGCGATGTGATCTCGATGCGTGTGGAGAGTCGTAACCGTTATTTCTTGATTTCGCTCGATGGTCGTTCGGAGATTTTTCCCTCAGGCATGGAATTGACGTTGAGTCGGGCGGATTATCGGGCAAAGGTAGTCAAGCGTTACAATCATACATTCTATGAGACGTTGCGTGAGAAGTTGATGTGGGGTGCGGATATTCGTGCGAAATAATTAAAAAACATGTTGTAGAGCAAGTATTGGTTAATTGAGGTTAAATAAAAGAGATTTCCAAGCGATTTTGTATGCTATATAACATAAAAGGCTTACATTTGCAACGTGTTTTTCATGGTATTAGATTTAAGGTTAACAATTGAAATTGGCTGTCCGTGATGGATGGCCTTTTTTTATGTTCCTTTGCTACTGTGAAAGCCATGAATATGAACTGATTTCCAACAAAGAATAAAGATATGAAACGAGTATTCTGCCCCAAGTGCGACAACCAACTTTCATTTGACGAGACGAAATATCCCGAAGGTAAGGTATTGGCCTTCGTATGTCCCCGTTGTGGGGCGCAATTCAAGATCAAATTAGGTTTGAAGCGGGTTAAGACTGCCGACGGAGGTGAGAAGGAGGTGAAGGAGACTGATTTCTCGTGTGGCTACATTACGGTGATTGAGAATGCCTTTGCCTACAAGCAGGAACTTCCGCTTAAATTAGGTGATAATGTGATTGGTCGGCGAAACAAGGATACGGAAGGGGTAGATGTGGAGATCATCACGAGTGATCCCAGCATGGGGCGTAAGCATTGCGTGCTCAACGTGAAGCGAGACGCCAATGGTACTTTGATCTATACCGTGCGCGATTTTCCAAGTCTTACCGGTACATTCGTGGGTAGTGTTTTGGTGGGTAAAAAAGAGCAGGTGCGTTTGGAAGATGAGGCAATTGTCACACTGGGTGCGACTACTTTTATTCTGCATGCAGGGAAATGAGGCAACGATAGGCAAAGAGAGAGGGAAAGGATTGGTAAATCGGATGAAGAAAAGGGATAAAATGTTTGTTGGTTACAGAATTATCCGTACCTTTGCGCCGATTTTCCGCAGAGGGTAGTCCAAGTGGAGCCGGAGACGGAGCCCACCCTCGGGACCTAACCTGTTTAAATAGAAAAAAGACAGATGTACGTAGTAGTAGAGATTAACGGACAACAGTTCAAGGCTGAGCAAGGCAAGAAGTTATTTGTTCACCACATCCAGAACGCAGAGAGCGGTGCTGTTGTTGAGTTTGACAAGGTGTTGTTAGTAGATAACGACGGCGAAGTTAAAGTTGGTGCTCCGACAGTTGAGGGTGCTAAGGTGGTATGCGAGATCGTTTCTCCGTTGGTTAAGGGCGATAAGGTGCTCGTTTTCCACAAGAAGAGAAGAAAAGGTTACCGCAAGTTGAACGGCCATCGTCAGCAGTTCAGCGAGGTGTTGATTAAAGAAGTTGTTGCTTAACTTGTAAAGGAGAAGAAAAGAAATGGCACATAAAAAAGGTGTGGGTAGTTCTAAGAACGGCCGTGAATCACAAAGTAAAAGATTAGGTGTTAAGTTGTTCGGTGGTGAGTTGGCAAAGGCTGGTAACATCATCGTTCGTCAGAGAGGTACAGTGCATCATCCGGGTGCTAACGTAGGTATCGGTAAAGATCATACGTTGTTTGCTTTGGTGGATGGTATTGTAACATTCCATAAGGGTAAAGAGAACAGATCTTTCGTGTCTGTGAAAGAGGTAGTAGCAGAGGCTTAACCTTCCGCACTATTGAAATAGAGAACAAGAAAAGGATATCCAATCGTTGGGTGTCCTTTTTTGTTTCGTAACTTTGCGGCACGAAGTTACGAAAAGAGTGTAATTTATTGAAAATGAGCGTAGGTTAATTGCTCTTGATAGTAATAGGTTACGATTTAGTTAGTTATCTACTGCATTATCCTTCTGCGCGTCGCGTAACCTTCAAAGAACTCTTTGTATGCAAAAGTAGCTATTTTATCCGAGATTTTGATATAAACTCCCGGATTTTTTATCACCTCATTCATTAGTTTTTCCGTAAAAGCGGTATTGTTCGTCGGAACACCATTGCCCAAAACGAGTTTAGAACAAACGTGTGCCGACTACCGCATAGCCAGAGAAAAGGGCATTGCCTCACGCCTAAACGATGTTTAGACTGATGAAGCAATGCCCCTTTCTTTTGCGTCTATGCCAAGAGGTGCTTTTACGGGCTACCAGATGATTTTTCTTTTTTAGCTGTTTTTTGTGCCGGAAGCGGAAAGTGAATGCAGAGAGTGTCAGCCTGCCCCATAAATGAAACAAGCGGCCACACACAGCGGGCAATCCGGGAAGAATGATTGTTGCCACCCGGCTGGACAAGTCCCGTCGGATCGGAAAACAATCATACTCCCTTTGTTGTGGTTTGCCCTTTTCACGCTTCCGGTGATGTCTTTTTCCTTTTGGTGATTCCTTTTTTACGGATTTTCCCCTGAAGTTTTTTCTACCCAATCTGCCTCTGGTTTCGTTTACCTCCATTTTGCGCCTTTCAGTGAGCCGCATCAGTCAGTCATTTTCGTTCAGGGCGCAAAGGTAATTCCGGGATTGGACGGGAAAGCAAGGTCAAGCCTCCTGTTTTCTGCGGAAATCTCCAGCCCTTCGGGTAGTATTTCCCCGAAAAACCTTGCATTCCCTAATCCCTACCTTTTCAAGCACCCGAAACGAAAACGACCGATGCGACAGAAAGACGCATAAAAAAAATGTCGGATAAACGAGAGGCAGATAAGATAGTTTGAAACTCAACTCCCTCAGCTC
>JALFJR010000035.1 GCA_022775005.1 Parabacteroides sp. | reverse complement strand
CCTGGTCCTGCGGCTAACCGTTCAGCGACCTCCTTTTGCAACATGCCAGAGCAACAGGGAATGCGATCTTTGTAATCTAACACCTTGAAGAAGATCTGGCTTGAGATGATATAGGGATAATTACCAATGACACAGAAGTCTCCGGTGAAGAGCTTCGCTAAATCCAGCTTCAGGAAGTCGGCGGGAATGATACGTCCCTTTAGGTCGGGGAAGTTCGTTTGCAGGTAGGCTACAGACTCCATATCCAGCTCGACGACAGTTAGGTCATGATCCGCTTCAAGCAGAAACTGCGTGAGGACACCCATGCCCGGCCCAATCTCTAATACTGGTGTGGAACGATAATCAGACAGCGTATCGGCGATCCGTTGTGCGATTTGCAGGTCTTTCAAGAAGTGCTGCCCTAATGCTTTTTTGGGTTTAACCAATTTCATCCGCTTCTGTCTAATGCGTTAATTTCAATAATAATGCTTATCTTCGCGATGCACAAAAGTACAATAAATAATTTAAAGTTCGCGCTTTGTAATGGATTTTAAAAGCATTCTTCGCACCTTTGTAAAGGTCGTGCTGCCATTAGGTTTTGGCTTCCTGCTGCTGTGGTGGCTATTTAGGGAAATGGATCTCACAGAGATATGGAACGTTATCCGCCATGGCGTGCGTTATGATATTATCCTGTTTTCTTTGCTGTTCGGTCTTTTTGCGAATGTTGTTCGAGGGCTACGTTGGGGGCTATTGATCGAGACTTTAGGCGTTCGCTTCAAGCTGTCGAATGCGATCAATGCCGTGCTGGGCAATTACGCGGTGAATCTGGTCTTGCCTCGTGTGGGCGAGGTGTGGCGCTGTGGTGTCGTAGCCAAGTATGATAAGATCTCATTCTCCAAGCTATTGGGCACGTTGTTGATTGATCGAGTGAGCGATACGATCATGGTCGGGACGATTACCCTTTTCATCTTTATTTTCAATATCGACTTCTTCATCAGTTTCTTCTCTAAGAATCCGGCCTTGTTGGAGGGGTTCCATGCGATGCTCAACTCCATTTGGATCTATGCCTTGGCGATTGGCTTGGTAATCGTGGTATGGCTCGTCTTTAAGTACATGAGTCACTTCACGTTGGTGCGTAAGGCCAAGGAGCTGCTGCTGAACGTATGGGCGGGCATGAAGAGTATCTGGTTGATGGATAAGAAGTGGCTTTTCTTGGTGCAGACCTTGCTGATCTGGAGTGGCTACTTCTGTTATTTCTATATCACCTTCTATGCGTTCGACTTTACACGAGAGTTGGGCATTGGGGTGGGCTTGATCGCTTTCACCATGAGTAGTATCGGTGTGGCAGTTCCTGTGCAGGGTGGTATCGGTCCTTGGCATTTCATGGTCATCGCAACATTGGTTTGCTTTGGCGTAAACGAGAACGATGCGGCCGCCTTCGCTTTGGTGGTGCATACGGTGCAGACCATTTGGACAGGACTTTGTGGTTTGGGGGGTATCTTGGCGTTGCCCTTGACCAATAAGACCGCAAGAGCTGCCTCGATTACCGAATAAGATCGGAACATATTTGTTTCACACTAAATCATAATGCAGTATGGCAACAGAAATTAAAGAGCTTTCTCCGAAGCAAGTTTGGGGTTATTTTTATGACCTGACGCAGATTCCTCGTCCTACCGGACACATGGAGGCTGTCACCCGTTATTTACTATCCTTTGGTAAGGAATTAGGGTTGGAGACGTTGCAAGATGCCGTGGGCAATGTGTTGATTCGCAAGTCGGCCACTCCTGGCATGGAGGATCGAAAGACCGTTACGCTTCAGGCGCACTTAGATATGGTGCCGCAGAAGAATTCCGCTGTGCAGCACGACTTCACGAAAGATCCTATCGATGCCTATATCGAGGGGGAATGGGTCACGGCTCGGGAGACTACGTTAGGTGCTGACGATGGTATGGGTGTCGCTTTGGCAATGGCTGTGTTGGCTGCGAAAGACCTGCGTCATGGGCCCATCGAGGCGCTTTTTACGATTGATGAAGAGGAGGCGATGGATGGTGCTTTCGGTTTGCGCCCCAATTGGTTGAAGGGTGATGTGCTGTTGAACTGCGATTCTGAGAAAGAGGGTGAACTGTATGTGGGTTGTGCAGGTGGTGTAAACGTAAATGTCTCTTTGCGCTATAAAGATGACCCAGTGATACCGGAGGGCGATGTGGCAGTAAAGGTGAATCTGACCGGCTTGAAAGGTGGACACTCAGGTGTCGATATTCATCTGGGCAGAGCCAATGCCAATAAGTTGATGTTCCGCTTTTTGAAGGAGGCTGTGCGTGACTATGGCGCTCGTCTGTCAGCGGTGGAAGGTGGCAATATGCACAATGCTATTCCACGTGAGGCCTATGCGATTGTGACCATCCCGGGTGACAATGTGGAGGCCTTGTGGGAGTTAGTGGCAGACTATCAGGATCTCTATCGGGAAGAGTATAAAGGCATTGAGAGTCGTATCGACTTCACTGCGGAATTGGTGGAATTGCCCAAAACCTTGATTCCGGAGGAGATCCAGGATGATATGATCAATGCGATTGAGGCGTGTCAGAATGGGGTGATCACGATGTTGCACGATTTCCCGGGGACAGTAGAGTCTTCCTCCAACCTCTCTATCGTGCGTTCCTCTGAGGGCCTCTTCGAGATTAAGATCTTAGTACGTAGCTCTTCGGGCTCTCGTAAGGATGCGATCTGCTCCAGCTTAGAGAGCGTCTTCTCGTTGGCGGGTGCCAAGGTGGAGGAGTCGGCTCCCTACAACGGATGGCAGCCTAATATCGATTCACCTATCTTGCAAGTCATGCGATCTACCTATATGAAGCTGTTTGGCAAGGAACTGGCGGTGAAGGTGATGCACGCCGGTTTGGAGTGTGGCATCATCCAAGGCAATTATCCGCAGATGGATATGGTTTCTATCGGTCCGGATTTGGAACATCCCCATTCACCGGATGAGCGGGTGAATATCGCTTCCGTTCAGAAGGTCTGGGATTTCATCGTAGCTACGTTGGAAAGTATTTAATTTATCGGCTCAATAGTTCATTCGAGCGGGCTCAGCAGGTTGTTTGAGCCCGCTCGATGTATGTTGGGAGCCGGCTCAATCAGTCCGTTGAGCCAGCAGGATCTGTCGTGGAAGTCGCTTGTGGAGCGAAATCATCCGGTAGAGAGTCGATCGACACCTGGTCGGACTGAGCGAAAAGATCGATCAATCGTTCAATGTCATGCTGGATCTCCTCGGCGGTAGAAACAATCCGTTCTTTCCGGGAGGTCTTCGGCCTCGGCATCTTGATCGGTTTCTCGATACACAGGCTGTAGATGGAGCCGAAAGCCACGCCGGCAACCGTAGCCAAAGGCAGGCGAAGCCACCGGGATTGCTTGTTTAATAATTCTTCAGTTACGACACCTGCCAACAATCCAATTCCTATAGCTGGTAGGCTGGCATGACGCACCTCTAAGCGTTGGATATAGAGCTCCCGCTTGATTTTCAAGGGAAATTGCACGAAGGATAGTAGTTCTACCGCCTTGCTTCTTTGGGCATCTGTCAGCTTGTCGCTGTATTGCAACTCTTGCTTGACAACACGCATAATCAGCTCACGAGCCTCTTCCACGGGAGGCTCTACTTTCAGTATCTGCTCAATACATTTCACATAGATATTCTCCATAATGCTGTTCTCCGTTGATGTTTATGCAAAAGAACGCATTTATGCGCACATTTCCAAATTGATGCATGGAGGTTTAGCACTTTTCTTTGATTTTTGAACCAAACAGAGCATAATAGAGCATCACCAGTTCGCAAAGGATGACGATCAGCCACGTCCATTGCCAGGAGCCACAGGCATCTGCCCATGCACCTTGCAGCACGGGGAATACCGCACCACCGAATACACCCATCATAAACACACCCGATGCTTTCGAGGTGTATTGCTTCAATCCTTTGATCGCCAACGTAAAGATGCAGCTCCACATCACCGAGTGGCACAAGCCTATAGATACCAATATCCACAGGTTATTGGTTAAGATGGCAATCAGCGTGAGCAGGGTAGCCAGCGTGGTGGTGGCGATCAACAGCAGCCGTGGGGAAATCTGGTCAAAGAAACTGAATGTTAATCTTCCCACCATGAATCCACCCCAATACAGCGTAGCTAACAAAGCGGGAATACCCAGATTCAATCTCCACAACAGGATCTGTTCCTTGCCGAAGAAAGAGAGTTCCTTGCCGGCATCAATCAGCTCCATGGCGTGCAAGTTGACATTGACACCGATCGAAACTTCCGCACCCACATAGAAGAAGATGGCTACCACTCCCAAGGTGAGGTGACGGAACGACCAAATGCTGTGCTCCAGTTGCTCCCCATCAGCAGCACGGGTCCCTTGGAGGTCCGGCAGGTGCAAACGAGAGGTTACCACCGTGGTCACGACGATACAAAGGGCAATCATCAAGAAGGGAAGCAGCAGTTGATTAGCCGTAACGCTCTCCGACGCTACGCCAGCAAAGATCACTCCCGTCACAAAGAAAGGGGCGATCGTGGTGCCGAAGGAGTTGATGGCACAGACGATGTTCATACGTTGTACGGGTTGCGTGCCGGGCAGTTCATAGGCCGCAATGTAGGGATTGATGACTACCTGTAGCAAGGCGGCCGAGGTTCCCATCAAGAAAGAACCGACCAAGAAGACAAAGTAACCGAGCGGGATGCGGTCTGCTGCGATCTGTAGGCCATAATCCCCATAGTGAACTGCGATCCAGGAGGAAAGCGCATAGCACATCAATCCGCCCACCATGACGGAAAGGGCCCGCAACAAGGTGGTCTTATAACCATGTCGGTTGATCCATTTCCCGCCCAACGAACTGTTCAATAAATAGCCCAAGAAGAAGAAAAACGAGATCAACGTGGTCAGCGTGTTCCTCAGCTCTTCTGTCTCTGAGAGAAAGGCTATCTTCAACGGCCCTTGGAATTGTCCGTTGACCGTGGTCAGGAATCCTACGATGAAATAGATGAAAGTCAGGACCGCGAACGGTCCCAAACTATTTTGTTTTTGTGCATGCATGAGACAAAGGTTTTATCTACGTTATGACAAGATACTTTCCAGTGTATGCATAGCTCCTTGTTGTTTGATGGCTTCCACCATCTTCAGATAATGCGAAGTGAAGGCTTCGGACGCTTTCAGGTTCACGGCTTGGAAAGCAGAAAGGGAGAGGAAATCCAACGGCTCTTCGCTATTGATCCATCGTTTGTCTTCCTCAGTCATCCAAGGATCGTTCACCTCATAGGTTGTCCCGTTGTCATCCACTTTGTATTTCAGGTAATGCCGATAGGCGGCTATCAAATAGGCTTGGCGAGTGAGGTCTGCCCCATCTTGGATCATCTTGCCCAGGTTGGGCATGATATAGACGGGGAATTTGGAGATGCCGTCAAAACAGAGACGAGCCACCTGATCACTCACGGAACGATTGCCGAAGCGTTCGATCAATGTCTGTTTATAAAGTTCCAGATCGGTATTGCCCGGAGCCGGGACATAGGGTGTGATGTCCACATCCATGAACGTACGGACCAACTTACAGATCCGCTCATTGCGCATGGCCTCATCCACCTTTCGGTATCCACCCAGAAAAGAGGGATAGGACAACAGCGTGTGCGAAGCATTCAACAAACTAAGCTTCATGTTCTCATAGGCGGCCACGTTGTCGGTGAACTCGACTCCTACCTTTTCCCAAGCGGGACGACCGGCAATGAAGTTGTCTTCCACTACCCATTGGATGAAATCCTCGCAATAGACCGGTGCTTCATCCGCTGTACCGTTCTTGGCATTCAAGCGAACGATATCATCAGGACGTGTCGCGGGGGTGATGCGATCTACCATGCTGTTGGGGAAGGTGACATTCTTCTCTACCCATGCCGCCAATTCAGCATCTTGTGCCTGAATAAAGGTAGTAAACGCACGATAGGCCGTGTTGCCATTGTGCTTCAGATTGTCGCAGGAAAGGATGGTAATTGGCCTATTCCCTGCAGCCATGCGGCATCGCAAACCCTCTGCTACATAGCCGAATACGGTATGGGGTTCAGACGGATGTTGCAGGTCATGTTTCACCTGCTCGTTGTCCAACATAAACGCACCGGTAGCTTTCTCGATGTTGTAACCGCCTTCGGTGATGGTCAGCGTGAGGATACGGATGTCCTTGTGGGCTATCTTGTTGATCACCGCTTTCGGATCTTCCATGGCCCAAAGCAACTCTACCAACGACCCGATGCGATAGGTCTCATCCTTGCCGTCGCGTCCACAAACGGTCAGGGTGTACTCACCAGATTGTGCTTTCAAGGCTCTGTATAAGCGTTCATCGCTGGGCAAGAGCATGGCTCCGCAGATGCCCCATTGCCGCTGGGTGTCATCGGCCAGCAAGAGATTGGTGTAATACTCCTCATGCGCACGGTGGAAATTGCCTACGCCGATGTGCAGGATACCCGGTTTCACTTGTTCACGATTGTAACTGTAAGAAAAGACTTGTGTCTCCATGATGTGTTTGTTTTTATGATTACGAATGAATTCTCTATTGCAAAAATAGCCTCTCGGATAGCGAACGAACCGGGATTTTTGCTGTAATTTCTTGGGAACGATTGCGGGAACGTTCCCAAAATCTGCAAACGTTCTCATTCGTTAGGTGAAATCGCCCCATTCTCGTATATTTGTAGGCATTTAGTGCATAACAAAGACCATCATGAAACGCATTACGATTAAAGACATAGCCAACTATCTGTCCATATCCGTTTCGACCGTCTCCCGTGCGTTGATCGACGATAAGAACATCCGCAGGGAAACCAAAGAGAAGGTGTTGGAAGCCGCTGCTTTGTTGGGATACCGCCCCAATCCGGTAGCTACGAATCTGAAATATGGCCGCACGAATACTATCGGGGTGATTATTCCCGAAGACATTACCCCCTTCGCTTCGCAGATCATTAGTGGCATCCAAAGCGTGCTTTATCCCAAGGGTATCAAAGTGATCATTGCGGCATCTGGCGAGGATGCGGGTAAGGAGTTGGAGAATCTGCGGATGATGGAGCGTTTCATGGTGGATGGCATCCTCATCAACCTGTGTAGTTATAAAACCAATCGAGATGAGTACCTGCGTCTCCGTAAGGCAGAAATGCCGATGGTGTTCTACGACCGCATTCCCCACGGGTTGGAGGTCTCTCAGGTCATCGTGGATGACTATACAAAAACCTTCTTTCTGATTGAACGGCTAATCCGTAGCGGTCGCAGACAGATCGCTCATATACAGGGACCGGATGATATTTATAATTCCGTGGAGCGTTTCCGAGGATATAAAGACGCATTGGCGAAGTACAACCTGCCTTTTCGGGAGGAACTGGTCGTGCAGACTGGGATGACGTTCAACGACGGAGCCCGTGCTGCAGACCTGTTAGTGTCCAGACAGGTAGCGTTTGATACGGTTTTCGCATTCACCGATATGCTTGCTATCGGAGCGATGAACCGCTTGCGGGAACTGGGCAAAAAGATCCCCAAAGAGGTGGGCATTGCCAGTTTCTCCGGGACCGAACTCTCCACCATTGTCTATCCCCAACTGACCACCGTGGAGCAACCCCTGTTTGAAATGGGGCGCACTGCCGCTATGCTGATCTTGGAACGCATCAACGACTTCTCATCCCCTTGCCACTCCGTGGTTTTGGATGCCGCCATCAAGATGCGTGCTTCAACGGGAACCTGTGGAGTGAGTGACCCCTTCAAACCGAATATGCAAGACAACAAGCTCTGAGCGGGTGCCTACCCGATAGGGCGGACCGGCGAAACCGATGCCGGAGGAGACGTAGAATTGGGAGTCGGCTCGGCGATAATAGCCGTAGGGGCATTCGTAAATGAGTTTCATCACCAAGGGGTAGGGCCAGAACTGCCCATTATGCGTATGACCACAGAGTGTCAAGTCTATTCCATTCATGACGGATTCGGAGAAATGCAAGGGCTGATGATCCAAGACGATCAAGGGCTTACGGGTATCCACCCCTTCGAGGAGGCCATGCAGGCCCCGGCGTTTACGGTTGATCAGGTCATCCCGCCCAATTAGGTAAAAGGTGGAGTCGGGTTGCGCTACGGAGTCAACCAATAGCGTTGCCCCGGTTTGCCGGATCCAGCGATGCTTGGCAAACCGATTGGCACGATACTCATGGTTCCCATTGACCGCATAGACACCCAGAGGGGCTTGTAATTGGCGCAGATCCTCCTCGACATGCGCCTTCTCGGCAAAGCGCGACTCATAATCCAACCAGTCGCCCACCCATACCACTAAATCGGGATGTTGGGCGTTGCTGAGGGCCACGTAGCGTTGCACCAACCGTTTCCCGATCATCTCACCGATATGCAGATCCGTCATTATGACAATGGTCAAGCTATCCCTACTTTCCACTTGCTTGGGGATCGTGAGGTATTGGTGACGCACGACCGGATGGTTGACTACCCAGTTGGCATGGATCATTGAAACGGTAATACCCAGCGCAATACCGACGAATAGCGTGCTCTTCACGGCTTGTCCATGCGTGGTGACCCAATGAGGAAACCAAGGCCAACGGCGATGGGTGAATCGCAGTACCTCGATGCAGAGCAGCGCCATCGTGAGGTAGAGCGAAGCGATGTACCAGGTGTTACAGATGTAATAGATCGGGATCAACAGCTGATCCGGTAAGGTCTTGACGAAGCAGAATCCGAACAGGAAAATCGCCAACTCCAATGCCAACAATCCGATGAAGGACCAACGAAGCCAACGTTTCGGTGGCAATGCTTGATACCCCCGATAACCGATATAAGGAGTCAAGAGCAGTTGCAAGAAGATGGACTGCAGGAAGACTTTCATTTCGCCGCTTGGAAGGTGAGGTTGAACACCGCAATCTCGCTATCTGTTCCGATGCGGAAGGGAGGTCCCCACAGGGATAGCCCGGAGGAGACATAGATGAGGCAATCGCCTATCTCCTTGCTGCCATAGCTCCATTCAAATAGTCGATCGACCAAGAGACTCATCGGCCATACCTGCCCACGATGGGTATGTCCGCTGAATTGCAGATCGACACCCGCCTGAGCGGTTTCTGCCAAGTCGTACGGCTGATGATCGACCAACAGGATCGGGCGAGCAGGATCCACGGAGGCAGTCAAGGTGGAGAGGCTTTGGCGATGCGGGTTATGTCGGTCGTCCCGTCCTACGATTTGCAGACCGTTGGGCAGACACACGACGGAATCACGAAGCATAACGATGGGTGTCTCGGCAATGAATCGCTGTACCTCACGAATCCCACTCATGAAATCATGATTCCCTGGCACGAAGTAAGTGCCAAAAGGAGTGTGGATGTCTGAAAGCTCCTCCTGCATCCGCTCCTGCCAAAGCGGTTCGATGGCATGATCCACCAGATCGCCCCCGATGAGCACCAAGTCTGGACGCAGGGCATTGATTTGCTTGATGTATCGCTGCAACATCGTTTTGTTGGTGGCATAACCTAAATGCACATCGCTGATAGCGACAATCTTGAGCGTCTGCTCTTCACCGGATAACACTTTCGGGATGGTTCGGTTGATCTCCCGCACAACGGGGTGCATATAATGGTAATTGCCGTAAGCCAGTAGGCTCAATACGGTGAAGAGTGCGAAATGAAACCCGTAGGTCAGCTGTAAATGGCAGAGTTTCAAGAGATCCAAAAGCAGCAGGGCAATCACCATATAAAGCGTAAAGACCAACCAACCGGAGCCCATCTGTTCGATGAGCTGAGCCACCGTGGAGGGCAGGTGCACTTGCCGTAGGAAAAAAGCTCCGAAGAAGGCCAATGCACAACAGAGGAAGATGATGAGTAACAACACCTTTACTCCCGTGGACTGGGCGGCAAAGGCCGCTTTCCCTCGGAAAAAGAGATAGACGTTGCCTGCGAGATAGGCCAACGGCAGAAGCAGAAAAAAGAGATACTTCATGTGGTCTGAGTGATTTGCCGCAAAGATAGATGAAAATCTTGAATTACCGATCTTCAGCGGGATCCAACCGCCTCCTTAAGCGGAGCGAAGGTATAACCTCGTTGCCTCAAGGTTTGGATCAGCTTGCGTAAAGGAGCGGCATAGAACTTATCCGTGCGACGGGGATCGGTGCCCAAGTGGATGAGCAGCAGGTGACCGTTGAGACCCTCCTTGGCTTCCACCGTTAAGATACGGTCGTAAATCACTTGGCTGCTGCGATACTTCTCACCCATATCTGGGGTGGTATAGTCGGCATTGCTGAGGGTGCCGGGCGTGAAGTTGATGATTTGCAGACCTAACCCCTTCGCCCAGTCGGCTACAGTGCGGTTGTAGTACTCATAGGGCGGAATGAAATAGGGAGCGGCTTGATAGGGAATGCCGAAGGAGGCCAACTGGGCATAGCTCTTCCGCAGGTCGGTCTCAAACTCCGCTTGGCTGACCAACAGCGAATCCCGATTCTCCCAAGGCATGTAGAGTAGGTGGCCATAGCTGTGGCTCCCCACATAGTGCCCTTCAGCGATCAGCTGCTTCACCACCTCCGGGAAACGCTCGAAGAACTCCCCCGTGAAGAAGAAGGCGCCTTGAATCTTTTCCTTGCGTAAGGTCTTGATGATCGCTTCCGCCCCATCGGCCTTGTCGGCAGCCGTGAAGACCAAGGTCAACTGTTTGTGGGAGGGATCGGTACGGATGATACCGCCCTCCACATAGACATTCTTGTCGGCTGTGCGTCCGGCTTGGTGCATTCCCTCTTGCTGCAAAGCGGAGAGGGCATAGGTGAGGCTGGCGGTGCCGTCCATCGTCGGCTCGTTGGTGGAGTAGTCGCCAATGGCATCGTGATAGACCATCAGGTCGGGCTGGAAGCGGGCGTAATCCTCGCCCGGTTTTCCGGGTAGGCCATCCAAGGTGACACCAATCAAGCTGTTGAAGATACTGCTATACACCGGGCCATCCACCAAGCCTCCGGTCGTGTTGCCTACGCCTAGCATCGGTAAGGAGGAGTGGGGTTGAGAGGGATGATCGCTGTGCATCGGGAATTCGACAACCATAGTAGTGCCCCACGGGTTACAGCCAAAGAGCCAATCCCTTAGGGCTGCCTCCATTTCAGCGAAGCGGTTGTCGGCGGTCAGCTCCCGATAGAGCATACATTGCGTCAAGAGGGCGACGGTCAGGTTGTTGGAGCACCAGACGTAGGGCACACCATGCAGGAAGGGACTCTCTAAAGCCTTCTCGTAGGAGCGCTCCAAACCGGTACGGAGGTTACGGATAAACTCTTTCCGCAGACGAGGATCTCCCGCTTTGGCTAAGTGGTAATGACCTAAGTTCAGGAAGGGATACCATTGGTAATGACGGGCACTGTCGGCTCCCATCCAAGGGGTGACTGGCTCCCGTCGGCCATATTCCACGGCTTGCGTCAGGTATTGTCGATCTCCGGTCGCATGATAGAGCTCCATAGCTCCCAATTCCATGTCGTCCACCCAGTTGTCCTCCTCGTAGATGTAGGGCGACTTGACCGAGGCGGTTTGGCAGACACCCGGTTGACGCACACCTGCTTCATAGGCGGCTGCGGCCTTTGCGCCAATCTCTGCAGCAAAGTCGGGATAGAAGGGTTTCAGCACACGGGCACCCAAGGCAAAGCTGGAGGCGAACTTGCCCGCTGTACTGGCCACACCGGTCGTAGCATTGAGGAACTTCCCGCGTTGTTGTGGCTCTCCGCTGCAGAAATAGACTGGTCTTCCCAAACCAGGACCATAGCCATAATTCACGGAATCACGGGTGGGTAGGCGCATCCCAGCATGATCCCGATCGTCTGCGATCTGGTTGTACATTTCCCCGGGAGCCGGATTCATGCGGTTCAACCAATCCAATCCCCATTTGATCTCGTCCACGATGTCGGGAATGCCATTCGCTCCCGGTCGCCCGTTGGCATCATAGGCATCGCCAAAGGCTTCGGGATGAGCTTGGTAGGCAAAGAGCATCTGGTAGATGGCATTGGCCGAGGTGGTGGTGTATTGCAGGTAGTCGGAGGCATCGTGCCAGCCGCCCGTTACGTCGATGGGTTGGCCACTCTTGGTAGGGTGATAAACGATGTAGCCATCGTGGGTGTGGCAACTGTCCTGCAAGAAGGGGTTGTAGCCGCAACGTTGCTGGCGCATATACTTCAAGACAAAGTCGGCTGTCCCTTGATAGACCAACGTGCCGATCGGGAAGTGAGGAGAGACCGCTTTCCCGGCTCTCAAGTAATAGGTGCCTGCGGTTGTGAAATCGCTGAAATCCAGCCGATAGATGGCAGACATGCGGCTATACGTAGGGGCGGGCTTAGGGGTTGAATAGGTGCGCACGACCTGCTCGGTGAAGGCATCGACTAAATCATACTGTTGGAGGGTGGTTGGTTCCTCGCTGAGGAAAACCGCTACCTTGACAGATTGGGGCAGATAGCCCAATGCGTTGATGCGGATCCATTCCTCCGCTTGGCAGACTCTGGCGATGGCGCAGAGCAGGAGGATACATACTGTGATACTTCTTGAACGATTGATTCCTTTTTTCATGATGCTTGATTTACGTGACAACTTGGTTTCCAACGCTGCAAAGTTAGGGTTTCTTTTCAAAACGTACACCATTAAGTTTTTTTCCTTACTTTTACCGCCGCAAAACAGATACTTGGACATGAAGACACAACGATTGATTCATCCGGCTGGTTGGCTGCTCTTGGCGCTGTTCATCGCAGGCAGCTTCGGATTCTTCGAAGTACATTATCGCTACTTCTATCGTTTCTTGGAGCAATACATGTTGTTTCAGACGACGGAGGGCTATTGGCGTGATTTACTGGGCGAACCGGGCGGTGGCATAGAATATCTTGCGGAGTTTCTCACGCAATACTTCACGATTCCCGGCTTCTCCTCAGCCACGATCGCGCTTTTGTTGGGAGCGATCGCAGGAGGCTTGGCGCTTTTCTTGAACACAGCCGGCTGCGCGCATCCGATGGGATTGGCGCTGCTTCCGGGGTTGCTCTTTTGGTTTTTCCCGCAAGAGTCGATCGCTCCGCTGCTGACGGTGGCGGTCGCCTGCTGGTCGGCGGTTGGGTATAACAGCATTTCACGTTGGGCCTGGTTGCGCTATCTCGTCGGCTTTCTCTTGCTGACCTTAACCTACTTTTGGGCGGCTCCCGCTAATTTGCTTGTAGGGCTTTTCCTCGGGATGGCGGAATTGTCGCGTCGGGAGGGAACAAAATCTGGGCTTGTGGCGGTCGCTTGGTTGGCGGTGGCAGCTCTGCTGCCTTTGGTGGCGATGCGCACCTGTTTCGTGGTGCCGATGCGGGAGGCTTACCTGAGTAAATATATGTGTCATCCCGAGTACCCGATTCCTTCGTCGTTGATCGTGTTCGGCTTGGCCTATCCTCTGACGGCGGCAGTCGCCCTGTTGTGGGGCAATCGGGTGTTGATCCGCAAGGCGCGTTGGCGGCTGCCTTTGGCGGTGGGCGCGTTGTGCGTGTTGATGGCTTGGCCCTTCCTGACCTGTAAAAATCCGATGGAGCAGGCCTATCGCTACGACGATTATGCCCGTCGGAGCGACTGGAAAGCCATTGTGACGGATGCGCAGAAGCGGGGTGTGAAAGATATCAATGCCTTGGTTTATGTGAACTTAGCCTTGTCGCATACGGGGCAGATGGCCAACGGATTATTCCATTTCCCGCAGATCGGCGTGGAGGGACTGATCCCGAAAGAGCCGAAGAGCCGTTTGGGATTGATCCAAGCCAGTGAGGTGGCTTGGCAAGTGGGGCAGGTGAATGCGGCCCAACGCTTTGCCTTCGTGGGTGTGTTGAGTGCGCAACGCTGTGTGCAGCCTCGCTTGATGAAACGGTTGGTGGAGAGCTACTTGGTGAATGGCGAGTATCGGGCAGCCGAGAAATACATCCGCATCTTGGAGGCCTCTCCTCGTTATCGCGATTGGGCGAAGGAGCAACGGGTGTTGTTGGATCCCGCGAAAGCGGCACAGGCGGATTGGGTAGTGGCGAAGCGGAAGCAGTTGCCTTTGACCGATAACCCGTTCGACTTGACCGTGACCTATCCCAGTGCGATTGCCTACTTAGTGGATGATCATCCCGATAACCAAGCGGCGTTCGAGTATGCGATGGCTTATCTGTTAATCTATAAAGACTTAGGTACCTTTATGCACTATATGGAGCTGAAACGGCAGCGGGGCGAGGCGTTCCCGAAAGCCTATCAAGAGGCCATTTGCCTCTACTTCGCCATGAACGCCGACCCGAAGCTGTTCAAGCAATACCCCATCAGCGACGAGGTGAAGGGGCGTTTCATGCGTTTCATGCAACAGGCCCGCACCTTGACGCCGGTAACAGCCAAGGCGCAATATGGAGATACCTATTATTATTATGCGCAATTCATGCGTACACCTAAAGAGCAATAAGGAGGAAAAATCAATGCGTATCAAAGCGATAAAAGGACTATGGATCTTTTGTATCTGCCTGATTGGATGGGCAGTAACCGCCTGTACGGAGCAGCCGCAGCAGGCAGAAGAGCGGGCGGAATATCCGGCGATCTTTCCGGATTATGTGGGCGTGACGATACCTTATAATATAGCACCCCTCAATTTCCGTCTGGATTTCCCGGCAGAGCGTTGTTATTTGCGGGTGGGCGATCAAACCTATTCCGGCAAGCAGAGCATCCGGATGGATGAGAAAAAGTGGCGGAAACTCTTGGAAGCGAATAAGGGCGGTCAGATCGAGGTGGAGCTTTACACGAAGCAGGAGGGCGTATGGAGCCGTTGGAAACCCTTTACGATCACTGTCAGTGAGAAACCGATTGATTCCCATTTGGTTTATCGCCTGATTGAGCCGGGCTATGAGAAGTGGCACATCGTCGGCATCTACCAACGGGATCTGACCACCTTCGAGGAGACCCCGATCATTCGCAACGATATGACCGGCTATAACTGCATGAATTGCCACTCCTTCTGCATGGGCGACCCGGGACAGATGCTGTTTCACATGCGTGCGGCCAATGGGGCGACTTATCTGCTGCAGAACGGTAAATTGCAGAAACTCAACACAAAAACCAACGAGACAGTCAGCAACCTGACCTATCCGGCTTGGCATCCTTCCGGCCGTTATGTGACGACCTCGGTCAATACGATCCGGCAGTTCTTCCATTCCGTGAAGGAGCGGAAGATGGAGGTGTTCGATATGGAGTCGGATGTGGTGGTGTATGACGTGCAGCAGCAGGCGATCCTTTCGGCCGCCTCGTTGATCACGAAGAGCGACTACGAGACCTTCCCCGCCTTCTCTCCCGATGGCAAATGGCTCTATTTCTGTAGCACACCGGCAGTGGAGATGCCGGCCAACTACGAGCAGATCCGCTATAACCTCTGTCGGGTAGCCTTTGATGCGAAGCAGGGAGCGATCCAGCTGCCGATAGACACCTTGGTGCGAGCGGATCATTTGAGTGCCACTTTCCCCCGCCTCTCTCCGGATGGCCGTTTCCTGCTTTACACCGAGACCGCCTACGGTCAGTTCCCCATCTGGCATACCGATGCGGAGCAGCGGATGTTGCGCCTTTCCGATCGTACACAGGTGGATATGAGTCAGATGAATAGCGAAGATACCGATAGCTACCACTCGTGGAGCAGTGGCAGTGATTGGGTGGTGTTTAGCAGCCGTCGAGACAATGGGCTTTATACCTTGCCCTATTTCTGTGCGATTGATGCGGAGGGCCATCCCGCCAAACCCTTCCTCTTGCCGCAGGAAGATCCTGAGAAGTACGACTACCAGCTCTATTCCTATAACCTCCCCGAATTGGTGAAAGGGCGGGTCGAAATCAGCCCTTACGAGATCCAGCAGGTAGCGCTCAACGAGCAACCGAAACAGGTGTCGTTTAAGTAATCGTAAGCCTCCCGCCAACCCGTCGAAAAACGTTGCCCGTGGTTCGAAAAAATCACGGGCAACGTTTTTGGAGGGATTCCCTCAATCGGTAAAAATGTGCTTTTTTACTCCGCTGTAATGACAGAGAACTCACCGATGCCGGCCTGTTTCTGCCGTTCGTTGGTCAAGAAGTTCGTAGCGACCAAACGCACCTGGCGACCCTTCGTGGGAGCGCAGTTGACAATCTGCTCGATCGGGTTGGCCTTGATGTTGGAGAACTCGCCTTCCGCCATCTTCTTGCCATCAATATAGAATTGATAGTGGGTGATGTGGCCGGAGGCATCCCGCCCCTGATTGGGCGTATAGCGGAAACCGGTAATGGTTCTTGCCTCATCCAACGCTAAGGTCACCTCCGGCTTGTTGTTGGGCAACTGGAAGGTGGTATAGCCGTTGCCATCGAGGATCAGGCTGGTCTTTGCGTCTTTCGGCGAAAGGATCTGATAGGCTGAGGCGGGAATATCAAACGCCTGCGTAGCGACCGGACTGCTCTTGTCGAACGTGGGGTCGTAGGCAATGGCCTTCACGACACCTTTCTGCGGGAAGTCGAAGGGAGCGGTGTAGCGCATAGAAGCGGTTGTCGGCTCGCTGCCATCCGTCGTATAATAGACCTCCGCACCCTTGTCGCCGGCTACGATGCTGACCTGATCATTCAGGTTGCGCGAAAGGGTAGGCTCCGTGACTAAGGCGGGTGCCAAGAAGGCCTCTACATTATTGATACAGAGCGGCCCCCGTGCATCGGTGAAGTTGATGCGAATCTTATCGGCCTTCTGCGTCTGGAAACGCACGATGCGCTTGTAGCCGACCGTCGTGGTGGAATCTACCGGCTGGGCCGCCGTCCATTGCCCGTTATAGCCAATCTCGATGTTGAAGGCCCGCACACGCTGACCCAACGGGATATACTCTTGAATGAGCAAGCGGTTCACCTCGCTCACCCGATCCAAGGTGAAGGTCAGTGAGCCTGTAGAGACGCCATCCTCGGTAGCCCAATAGCTATCCCAGTCGTTGTCCACCACATTCTTCGCTTTGTAGCCACGGCCACGGTCGGAAGAGGACTCCACATAGCAGCCCTGCAACAGATTATCCTTGAGATCGTTCTGAATGGTCTGATGCCACTCCACGGCACGGATCGAATCGGTAGGACTGATCTTGCCGTTCAACGCCACGGGGAAGTTGAGCAGGAAGTTGGCATTATGGCCGACACTGCGGTAATAGAGATCCACCAAGCGGGCCAGGGATTTCACCTGATGATCCTCGCGGCTGTGATAGAACCATCCCGGACGGATCGACACATCGCACTCACCTCCTAACCACATGGGGCCATTCTCGTCGCCATAGACACTCTGCTCAAAAGAGGGCAACTCCGGCTCCGGCCAGAAGCTGCTCCATTGCGTAGCGCCCGCCCAGCCATCCTCGTTGCCAATCCAACGAATCTCGGGCACAGTACCTCCAAAGATCATCGCGCCCGGATGATGCGCCTTGATAGAGTCGCGTGCGCGTTCATAATTATAATAGGTCTTCGCGTCGATGGAACGCTTCTCATTGGCTCCGCCATACCAGCCGTCACCGCCATTCGCCCCGTCAAACCAGAACTCGAAGAGCGAGCCATACTGGGTGATCAACTCATGGATCTGCGCATGGTATTTCTCCACGTAGCCCTCCTGCCCGTAATTGTCGCTGTTGCGATCCCAGGGAGAGAGGTAGAGACCGAGTTTCAAACCATGTTTGCGGCAAGCCTCGGCCAGCTCGCCCACCATGTCGCCTTTGCCCCCTTTCCAAGGGGCGTTCTTCACGCTGTATTCTGTTGTGGCAGTGGGCCATAGACAGAATCCATCGTGATGCTTCGTGGTCAAGATAACGCCTTTCAAGCCGGCCGCTTTGATGGTGCGTACCCATTGGTCGCAATCCAAGTCCGTGGGATTGAACGTGGAGGCCGGAGTGTCTCCATAGCCCCACTCCAAATCGTTGAAGGTGTTTAAGCCAAAATGCACGAAGGCGTAGGTCTCCAGTTTGTGCCATTCTACCTGTTCAGGTGTAGGCGTGGGCAATACCGGTTCGGGAGGCGCCACTTGCTGACAAGCCATGCAGGCCGCCAACCCAAAACCAACCCACAAAGAGGTGTTTAAGTAGTTCATGAGAATAATTTTAGAATTAGATGCGGCCAAAGGTACGCATAAAGTGGCGATTAGGAAATAGTTGGGCCTATTTCCTATCACATAAAGCGGGGTTTCCCTTATTCAGAGACAATGGATTGGCGCAACACCAACAGGCTCTCGGGCCCCATGTTGAAAAGCAGATCCACGATGCTGAGGTTGGGCAGGAAGCCAAACTTCTCCTGAAAGACCTGATAATAGGGCACAGGGCGGAAGTCGGCATCAGGCTCCGGATGGCGTGGGCGGATAGACTCCCGGAAGTCGTGGCGCACAGCGGGTTGATACACATCCGTGTAACGCACCTGCGGTTGCAGGTCGATCAAATCGCAGATCAGCTGGCGCAGCGCCTCGTTGAAATCGAACAGGAAGGTAAAGCGTCGCTCATAGAAGGGGGCGAAGTCATCCGCATAGTACTCGAAGAAGGGACTCATGTTGTAGGCGGAGACCAAGGCGTTCCAATGCAGGTGTCGCCAGTTGCCGTGGTCGGAGATGCGGATCTCCTTGGTAGGGCACTTGGGATCGTCGGGCTTGACGATGGGCACACTGAGCGTGAGCGGACCATTCGCCGCAGCCAACACGCAACGGTTCCGATAGGTCTGTTTGATGTAATTCTCCTCCCGCTCCATATAAACTGCCGCATATTGCGCCAGCTTGGCGTATTGCTGCACCGGGCCTAAGTAGGCGGTAGAGAGATAGGCGATGTTTCCCGTTAATGTATCCATTTGAATCTACGCTGTTTATCCTTGCTGTACCAGCAGAACCACGCATGGCCAATCACCTGATCGGCAGGGACCAAGCCCAAGTGGCGAGAATCGATTCCCTCTTGGCTGTTGTCGGCAAGTATCCAAAAATAATCCTGTTGAAAAATGAAAAAGGTGGTCTCTCTCCCGTCGAGAAACAGTTTCCCCTCCTGGAATCGCGCCTTGCCCTGACTCTCCCGCTCGATGATCTCTCGGCAGCAGATCAGAGCAGTCGCATCTAACCGGTAGGCCCTCCCCTTACGCGGCACAATCAACCGATATGAGGCCGTCTGCTCGGCGACCAAGTGCGCACTGACCGCTTGCGGCAACTCACTGCGCAACCGATACTCCTCAAAGGTGGTCAAGCTGACGGTGCAGCCAAACGCCTCTTCCTGCCACTCCCGCACCGGGATGCCTAACTGCTTCATCTGACGCAAGAGCGGCTCTTTGGCTTCCGTCGTGATGAAATAGCGGCTCAACGCCTGGGGCGCATGGGGCATCTCCTTTCCGTTGATGGCATACCCATCGGGTTTCACGACCACCGTATCACCGGGCACGCCCAGCACACGCCCCACAAAGAGCGGACGCTCCAAGGAATCTCTGCGCAACGGACTGTGGAAAAGAACGACCTCTCCCCGCCGCTCAGTCGGAGCCTTCGGCCACTTATTCACGACGATATAGTCGCCCTCTTTCAACGCCTCAGCCATCGCATTGGTGGAGATCCGATACGATTCCCCCACATAATAGCGAACGGCATAGACAACGCCCACCACAACAGCGAGGCTTCCTATGCCGTACAAAAACGATCGCAATAAGGCTTTACCCTTCATAACGTTCGGTTGGTTGCCCTTTAGTTGGCATCTACCCAACGGAAGATACGGTTCCAACGAATGCCGCCATCGAACAGGCTGCGATCCTTGTCTAACGAGAGCCATACCAAGATGGGCTTACCCACGATATGGTCTTCCGGAACAAATCCCCACGAGCGGCTGTCCGCACTGTTGTGGCGATTGTCGCCCATCATCCAATAGTAATCATATTTAAAGGTATAGGAAGTGGCCTCCTGGCCATTGATCCATGCCTTACCCTCTTTTATCTCTAACTGATTGCCTTCATAATTCTTGATGCAACGGCTGTAGAGCGCCAGGTTTTGAGGCGTCAGTTCGATCGTCGCCCCTCGTTGCGGAATCCAGATCGGGCCGTAATTATCGCGTGTCCATCCCGTTTCGTAATCCACCGGATAGGTAGGACCACCCAAAGCCTCCGGCTCGATCACGATCTTGGTTACAATCGGCAGCTTCTCAGCAATAGCCAACGCTTTGTTCGTCAACGGCAGGCGATACACCGGCGCATACTGCCCCGCCTCATTCGGCGTGAAGCCCAAGTAGGAAAGCAACTGCTGGTAATAGCCCCCTGACGAAGCCAAGACACGGTCGTCTTTGCTGACGTTCATCAAGCGGAACTGCTCCTCCGTGAGGAGGGAGCCGTTGGTCTCGATATAGTAGTTGAACTGCAACTGCTCCGGATTCTTTGCCTTCTCACCATTGATATAAACCTGGTTATTCACGACACTCAGCGAATCGCCCGGCATACCGACGCAACGCTTCACATAGTTCTCGCGCTTATCTACCGGCCGATAAATCACCTCGCCAAAGGTAGCCTTGTCGAGCAACACACGCTCACGGCCATACTCGTTGATCAAGGTGTAGTAGTCCGGATTCTGTACCCGCTCCGTGATGGTATCTCCGGCGGGGAAGTTGAACACGACGATGTCGTCACGCTTCACCTGGCCTAAACCTTTCACCCGGTGATAGCCCCATTCCGGCCAATCCAAGTAGGATTTGCAATTGAGGATAGGCAAGGTGTTCTGCACCAAGGGGAAAGAGAGCGGCGTGTTAGGCACGCGAGGGCCATAACTCAGTTTGCTCACAAACAGGTAATCCCCCACCAACAACGACTTCTCCAAGCTGGAACTCGGAATCTGATAGTTCTGGAAGATGAACAGATTGACGAGATAGACCGCCACCAACGCAAAGAGGATGTCGTCTATCCAACCCAAGATGCCCTGAATCGTCGGATTCTTTGACTGCTTCCATGCGCCCCAAGGGATAAATTTAGTCAAGTAAATATCCACCAAGACAGGCAAGCCAAAGAGCAGCCATGCGTTTTCCATCCAGAGCGTGAAGCCCAAATATAGTGCGGTCACAATGCTGAAACTCAGCCATTCCCGCTTACCGATTTGCTTTTTTTCTCTTGCCATAGCGTGTGTCGTGTGATTAGAAATGGAATAGATCATGCATGCCCAAGAAGCCCTTCTTCCCGGCCGTAAACTCAGCGGCGATCACCGCACCCAACGCAAAACCGGCACGGCTCTTCGCGTCATGCTTGATGCTGATTGTATCGGCATCACTCTCATAGATAATCTCATGGATACCCGGAACCTCGCCCTCGCGGATCGCATGAATCGGCAGGTCGGTCGGCTGCTCAGCCGTCTCCAAGGTCCAGCGCTCCTTACGCTCCACATTGTCGAGGATGCCCTCTGCCAAAGTGATGGCCGTTCCACTGGGGGCGTCGAGCTTATGAATGTGGTGCACCTCGGTCATGCGTACATCGTATGCGGGGAAACCGTTCATGATCTTGGCCAAATAGCGGTTGAGCGCAAAGAAGATGTTCACGCCCACACTGAAGTTGGAGGCGTAGAAGAAGGTCTTGCCCTCCTGCTCACATTTCGCTTTTACCTCGTCGAGATGCGAGAGCCAACCGGTCGTACCGGAAACCACCGGGACGTTGGCTTCAAAGCAACGCATGTAATTGCCCAACGCAGTGGCGGGAGTCGTAAACTCGATCGCCACGTCGGCACTGCGGAATGCCTCGCTATCGAAATCAGCCGTGTTATTAATGTCTATGATTGAAACGATCTGATGCCCGCGTTGCCGTGCGATCTGCTCGATCGTCTTGCCCATCTTGCCGTAGCCAATAAGTGCTATTTTCATTTGATATACTGTTTTACGTTCTTTACTTGTGTCTAAAAAGAAGAACAAAAGTACATAGAAAGATTGGAATCCCGGGCATAGGGGAGGTAAATTTCACAAAAAATGGCGCCATCCGTTGCGGGATGACGCCATTGTCATGATTCACTAATCAAATATTAGTCTTTCAGTTTCGCACAAAGGAACTCGCGGTTCAAGCGTGCGATGTTGCTGACAGAGATATTCTTCGGGCACTCCATCTCGCAAGCACGGGTGTTGGTACAGTTACCGAAGCCCAGCTCGTCCATCTTAGCTACCATAGCTTTCGCACGACGGGCAGCCTCTACACGACCTTGCGGGAGCAATGCCAACTGGCTAACCTTCGCAGAAACGAACAACATAGCAGAACCGTTCTTACAAGCAGCCGCACAAGCGCCACAACCGATACAAGCAGCCGCATCCATAGCCAAGTCCGCATTCTCTTTCGGAATTGCGATCGCATTGGCATCGGGCACACCACCAGTATTCACAGAGACGAAACCACCCGCCTGCATGATCTTGTCGTAAGCCGTACGGTCAACCATCAAGTCGCGGATCACCGGGAAACCGGCTGAACGCCACGGCTCAATCGTGATCGTCTCACCATCGTGGAAACGACGCATATACAGCTGGCAAGTCGTCGCACCCGTAGCGGGTCCGTGCGGATGACCATTTACATAGAGAGAGCACATACCGCAGATACCCTCACGACAGTCGTGATCGAATACAACAGGCTCCTTACCCTCGTTCACCAACCGCTCATTCAAAATATCCAACATCTCCAGGAAAGATACGCTCTGGTTGATGTTATTCATTTGGTAAGTCTCGAACTGTCCTTTTTCTTTCGGACCTTTCTGACGCCAAATCTTCAGTGTTACATTTATATCTTTATCCATTTGATTCTAATTTTTGTAGTTGATTACTTCTTGTAGTTACGTGTCTGCGGAACGACAAACTCATAATTCAGCGGCTCTTTCAGCATCACCGGATCCTTGTCGTCACCCTGATACTCCCAGCAAGATACATACATGAACTTATCGTCATGACGGAGTGCCTCGCCCTCCTCTGTCTGGTGCTCTGTACGGAAGTGACCACCGCAAGACTCCGCACGATCCAACGCGTCGTGAGCCATCAAAGTACCGATCTCGATGAAGTCAGCCAAACGCAATGCCTTCTCCAACTCCACGTTCTGATCAACAGCCTGGCCGGGGATAAATACATTGCTCCAGAACTCCTTCTTCAACTCCTTCAGCTTAGCGATAGCCTCCTGCAAGCCCTTCGCGTCGCGTGCCATACCGATGTGCTCCCACATGATGTGACCCAACTTACGATGGATGGTATCGACCGTCTCCTTACCCTTGATGCTCATCAACTTATTGATGCGATCTTGGATAGCCTTCTCTGCCTCAGCGAACTCAGGCAACTCTGTGCTGAAACGCGGCACCTGAATCTGGTCAGACAAGTAGTTCTGGATGGTGTAAGGCAATACGAAGTAACCATCAGCCAAACCTTGCATCAACGCGGATGCACCCAAACGGTTCGCACCGTGGTCAGAGAAGTTAGCCTCACCGATCGCGAACAAACCAGGAACAGAAGTCATCAACTCATAATCAACCCACAGACCACCCATAGAGTAGTGCAATGCCGGATAGATCATCATCGGTGTCTCATACGGATTGTCGTTAGTGATCTCCTCGTACATATCGAACAAGTTGCCATATTTCTGCTTAACGACCTCTTTACCCAGACGGTTGATCGCGTCAGAGAAATCCAAGAAGACAGCCAAACCTGTGTTGTTCACACCGTAGCCTGCGTCACAACGCTCCTTAGCGGCACGTGAAGCCACGTCACGCGGTACCAAGTTACCGAATGCCGGATAACGACGCTCCAAATAGTAGTCGCGATCCTCCTCAGGGATGTCCTTACCCTTCTTCGTACCTGCCTGCAATGCCTTTGCGTCCTCCAACTTCTTCGGTACCCAAATACGGCCATCGTTACGCAATGACTCAGACATCAACGTCAACTTAGACTGGAAGTCACCCTTCACCGGAATACAAGTCGGGTGGATCTGTACCATACAGGGATTAGCGAAGTAAGCACCCTTCTTGTAGCACTGCCATGCGGCTGAACCGTTAGAAGCCATCGCATTGGTTGACAAGAAGAAGGTATTTACATAACCACCTGTTGCGACAACCACCGCATGAGCAGCGTAACGCTCCAACTTACCCGTGATCAAGTTACGTGTGATAATACCACGAGCACGACCATCTACCTTGACAACGTCCAACATCTCGTGGCGCGTGTACATCTTCACCTTGCCCTTACCGATCTGACGGCTCAAAGCGGAGTAAGCACCTAACAACAGCTGCTGACCCGTCTGGCCACGGGCATAGAACGTACGTGATACCTGAGCACCACCAAATGAACGGTTGTCGAGCAAACCACCGTACTCACGTGCGAAAGGAACGCCCTGTGCTACGCACTGATCGATAATGTTGTTTGACACCTCAGCCAAACGATAAACGTTCGCCTCACGTGCACGGTAGTCACCACCCTTAATCGTATCGTAGAACAAACGGTAAACGGAGTCACCATCGTTCTGATAGTTCTTGGCAGCGTTAATACCACCCTGAGCGGCGATAGAGTGCGCACGACGGGGAGAGTCCTGGATACAGAAGTTTAACACATTGAATCCCATCTCAGCCAAAGAGGCAGCAGCCGAAGCGCCGGCCAAACCTGTTCCGACCACGATAATGTCCAAACGACGCTTGTTTGCGGGATTCACCAGTTTCTGATGATCTTTATAATTTTTCCACTTCTCAGCCAACGGGCCTTGAGGGATCTTTGAATTAATTTCAGCCATAATGATTGATTTTCAAATTTTCTTGTGAGTAATTACCAAACCGGCTTATGCACCAACACCGTTGATGAAGAAAATGATCGTGATGATTGCGAATGCACCACAGATGATTGTAGCGACGCACTTGGAGATGCACTCCAGACGGCTCATCCACAAATTGTTGTTCCAACCCAACGTCTGGATTGCAGACCAGAAGCCGTGAGTCAAGTGGAACCATAAAGCGGCAAACCATACCAAATACAATACTGTATTCACAATATTGCCTTTGAAGAAATAATCGATGAACGCAGCACCTTTCGTAGTCTCAATAGCAACACCGCTTAACATTACTTCATGATGCCCAACTAACTCAGCAAACATCATGTTGTACCAGAAATGCGAGAAGTGCAGGATCATACCAATGATCACGATCGCACCCAACACAAGCATGTTCTGCGAAGCCCAAGTGACACCTTTCGGACGTGCGTTCAACGCATAACGGTCGTTACCACGCGCCTTGCGATTCTGCAATGTCAACATGATCGCATACACGAAGTGAACAACTACACCAGCAGCCAAAACAAGTGTACCAGCCACAGCGTACCAGTTAGAGCCCAGCAAGCCACAAATGGTGTTGTAAGCCTCGCCAGAGAATACCGCCGCTACGTTCATACACAAGTGGAACAGTAGGAACAGGATCAGGAAGAGACCCGATACACTCATGATCAGCTTCCTTCCGATAGAAGAATTAAGTAACCACATAAGATTAGAATTTAAGTTATTTAATTGTATTAATGATTTCTCTATTGGAATTTAATATTCGCTTCGCAAAGGTATGCTAAATCCACTTATTGCGCAAACGATTTGAAAGATTATTCTGCCTGAAAAGTAGCTTCATAGATTTATACCCTCTTAGCCATGTATTAGTGTAATTTAACAGCCTGATGATTTGTATTCTGCGCACGGCCTCTATATTTGCGACAATGAACCGGTAAAGGAGGAGCACCTGCGTATTCCTTACCATAATAATATATAATAAACAAATGCAGACGAACGAACAAATTCTTGCCTTCCTGAGGGCATTGAGCGCAAACAATCATCGGGAATGGTTCCAAGCCCACAAAGCTGAATATGAAAGGCTACGCCAAGCCTTCACCGACGAAGTGCAGCAACTGATCAACCGAATCTCGCTTTTTGATGCGGAGATAACTGGGCTGGAAGCTAAAAACTGCCTCTATCGCATCTATCGCGACATTCGTTTCTCTCCCGACAAAACGCCCTACAAGAATCATTTTGCCGCCTATATCGCCCTGGGTGGAAGAGGTAGCCTTCGGGGAGGTTACTATTTCCACCTCGAACCCGAACGCTGTCTGCTTTCAGGTGGCATCTGGTGCCCCGCTCCTCCTCTGCTCAAACAGTTGCGTCGTGACATTTATGACCACATTGAGGAGTTTGCTGACATCCTTGAGAATCCCCTGTTCAAGCGCTATTTCCCCGGATTGGATGGAGAGAGCCTTAAACGAATGCCCACAGGTTACCCGACAGACACCCCTTATGGCGACATCTTACGACATAAAGATTTTTGCGTCGTGACGCAGCAACCGGAGACGTTCTTCTCGCAACCCGATTGGATGGAGCAGACGGCTGCAATTTTTGAGCTCTTGCTACCCCTGAACCGTTTTTTGAACTACACAGTCGATGAGTATCTCGGAAGAATATAAAAGTGTCATTTTGATTTCATTTTGTCAGTTCTATCGAATCAGCAAAGCAAAAAGAAAGGAAATATATCCCCAAAAGATTATCAAAACGACAAATATTTCGCAGAATAAAGCATGTTATGCAACATAACTTCGCAACATATAGCGTTAAATAATGTGATTGAGTTGACAAAATGTTAGTTTTAGATTTTGCCGTTATCCAAAAACGCGTTTTCTTTGTGGTACTAAAAAGTAATTGTTGAACCTAAATAATAGTAACAATATGAAAACAACATTTGCGGGTAAAGGCATCATGGCGCTGATCTTTACTTTCCTCTGCAGTTTTGCAGTTAGCGCTGTCACTCCGAAGGACTATTTGTATGACACGAAGGAGGAGAATGGCAAGATCGTCTCTAAGGTGGTCTATTTGCAGGAAGACGGCATGTTGAACAAACAGGTTCGTTACGAGTTCCAATACAATGCCGAGGGCAAGGTTTCAGAAAAGACAGCTTACCGCTGGAACGGTTCCAAGGACGAATGGACTCCTTTCTACCAAATCCAGTATCAATACAACGAGGATGGTCAAATCAAGACGCATTATGGCATGTGGGACGCAAAGAAGAAGAGCTACACATTGAATGCGCAAGAGATGTTTATTCCAAGCGATAATTACGAGGAAATTTTCTCATAAAACATACTTTAAATTTTAGACTTTCAAAGAACGAATGGGCGGATGCGTAAAGGCTCCGCCTTATCTTTGTTTCCCCCCCCCCAATAGACAGATGACGCAGAAAGTGTGAGTTGAGTATATGCAAGAAAAGGAGACCTTCCAATTCCCTACCTACGGGATGGCGGTCTCCTTTTGTATTTTAAAAAAAAGAGATTAGTATATTTGATCCAACTCGGCTGCTTTTACCCGAAACACATGACCGTTGCGAGAGAACACCAATTCGCCGTCCTCCTTCTTCTTTTGGCTCACCAAGCGTTGAAACGCCAGATTTGCGCCCTTTACAATGTTTTCTTCAAACTCCCTAACTTGTTGCTCGTTCATGATTGTTCAAGTTTTCTAAAAATCTCTTCTTTATAAATCTCTCGTTTGTCATTCTTGAATCCCTTGGCGATTACTTCCATGGGAGACATCGAATTGTCAGCAATCATCCAATAATCGCTAATAGGAAGATACAACTCAAACAAGTTATGGATGCCCGCCGCATATCTGCGTCGAATCGTAGGCTCAGGAATATTATGACCACCTGAGGCAACCCGCATCTTAACCCGTTCCACCGCTAAATCAGGCGTGTTTAGCCAAAAATAGAGCAATGTTACATAATATCCTTCCCTTTGCGCTTCCCGTATCAAGTTCGCAACCGAACGGGTAGCCAATGTCGTTTCCATAGCGAATGTCTCACCGTTGCTGATGAGCTCTTTGATGCGCTTATACATAATTCGGCTTGCTTCGACAGCCACTGCAATGCTGTCCGCATTGAAAGGAGAGAGTCCTTTAGCAATCTCGTCAGAGTTGACAAACTCTTTACACTTCAGCATTTCTGGCAGAATAGTAAAGGAGGCTGTCGTCTTGCCGGCTCCGTTGCAACCTGATATTATATACAAATATGGCACTGTTCGTTATTTATTTGACGATGCAAATATATGTATTAGTTCAATACCAGACATGTTTTTATTCTCAAAAATCGTGAAATTGTGCAGAAATCGTACCTTTTAGGCTCAATTTCGTCCCCGAAATCCTCCATTTTGTCCGAAACTTACACCCAAAGCAGATCGCTCATGACTCCATCAGACAGGAAAAGCCCCCGACGAGACAACCGTAGCCTCCCCTCTTCATGAGTCAACAATCCCTGCTGAAGGGATCGTTGCGCCTGTTGCAAGCAGTAGGACAACCACTTCTCACCAAACGTTGACACAAGCTCATCACAAGCAATGCCCCATTGTGTGCGGAGACGCGTGATGACAAAATCATTGTAACGAGTAGGGAGATCCAACTCCTCTCGTTCCAACTGAGGCTCGCCCCTCTCTATTCCTTTAATATATATAGGCAAAGAAGCCACGTTCCATTCCCGCTCACGTCCGTTATAAGAATGAGCCGAAGGACCTAAGCCCAAGTAGGATTTCCCGATCCAGTAACTACTGTTGTGACGGGAGTAAAAACCTGGTTTAGCAAAGTTGGAGATCTCATAGTGCTGATAACCGGCTTCTGCCAGCTGATCGATCAAGGTATTGAAGAGCGAGAGACTCACTTCCTCCTCTACCGGTTGCACTTTACCCTCCTCCAGTAAACGATAGAGCGCAGTTCCCTCCTCGTAGGTGAGGTGATAAGCAGAAAGGTGAGGAACTTGTAAAGCCAAAGCCTGGGCAAGGTTATCTTCCCAAGCTGTCTTCGTCTGGCTGGGGAGGCCATAGATCAAGTCGATACTGAGGTTAGTTAATCCCGCTTGCTGACAACGATCTACCGCTTCAATGGCTTGGGCAGCGGTATGACGGCGGTTGAGCAGACGGAGGTCATCGTCATGAAAACTTTGGATGCCCATGCTAAGGCGATTAAAAGGAAGCGTACGCAAACACTGGATATAGGAGGCGGAGAGATCGTCAGGATTGGCCTCCAAAGTAATCTCCATCTCTGGCATGAGGGTAAAATGCTTTTGGATAACTTCGAAAAGCGTTCGGAAATCGGAAGCAGATAACTGAGAAGGGGTACCACCTCCAAAATAGATGGTCTCGATAGGTTCCCCAGAGAGATAAGGTGCACGCAAAGCCATCTCTTGGATAAGAGCCGCTACATAGGGCTCTTTATACCGCATATCCGTGTTGGAGACAAAATCGCAATAAAGGCATCGCTTGGAGCAAAAAGGGACATGAATGTAAAGACCTGCCATTTCGTAAAGACCTATTTATATTCATACGCAAAGGTAGAGATATTCGGCGAATTTAAGGCAAACCAAGAAGGCTGTTGCATAACATTGTTCTCAAACATGATACGAAAAATTGGTTATGTCGCTAACAATGGCTAATTTGCGCCCCGTGATCATCAATCATACAGAATTAACACGATTATCAAACTAAACAAATACCTGATATCATGAAAGTTTATCAAACTAACGAAATCAAGAACATCTCAATTCTGGGAAGTTCTGGCAGTGGAAAAACCACTCTCGCAGAAGCGATGCTTTACGAGGGTGGAGTGATAAAACGTCGCGGAACAGTGGAAGCAGGAAATACTGTCTGCGATTATTTCCCCGTTGAGAAGGAGTATGGATACTCTGTATTCTCAACTGTTTTCAGCGTAGAATGGCAAGATCGTAAGCTGAATTTCATTGACTGTCCGGGATCTGATGACTTTGTCGGAGGTGCAGTTTCCGCATTGAACGTGACGGACACAGCGTTAATGGTCCTGAATGCTCAGTATGGTGTTGAGGTAGGTACCGTCAACCAGTTCCGCTATACGGAGCAGTTCCACAAACCAGTAATCTTTGTGGTCAACCAGCTGGATAACGACAAGGCTGATTATGAGGGTACAATCGCTCAGCTGAGAGATCGCTGGGGCAGCAAGATCGTGCCTATTCAATATCCGATTACTTGCGGTAGCTCATTCAATGCCGTTGTGGATGTGTTGAAAATGAAGATGTATCGTTGGAAACCCGAAGGCGGTGTGCCCGACGTATTGGAGATTCCCGCTGAGGAGATGGACAAGGCGATGGAGTTGCATCAGGCATTGGTAGAGTCAGCCGCTGAGCATGATGACGTTTTGATGGAGCGTTTCTTCGAGGAGGGCGCTTTGAGTGAGGACGATATGCGTGCAGGTATCCGTGCAGGCTTGGTAACACGCGGCATGTTCCCCGTATTCTGTGTTTGCGCCGGTCGTGATATGTGCGTACGCCGTACATTGGAGTTCTTGGGCAATGTAGTGCCTTGCACCGATAAGATGCCTCGTCTGATCACTACTGAGGGTGTGGAGGTTACACCGGATTCAGAGGGTCCGACCAGTCTCTTTTTCTTCAAGACTACCGTAGAGCCACATATTGGCCAAGTTTCCTATTTCAAGGTGATATCAGGAAAAGTGAAAGAGGGCGATGACTTGACGAATGCCGATAGAGGCTCGAAGGAGCGTATCGCACAGATCTTCTCTATGGCCGGACAGAACCGAATTCCGGTGACGGAGATGGTAGCTGGTGATATTGGCGCCACCGTGAAGTTGAAAGATGTGCGTCGTGGCAACACGTTGAATGGCAAGGGTTGTGACTATCGTTTTGACTTCATCAAATATCCGGATCCGAAGTTCCGTCGGGCGATCAAGCCACAGAATGAGGCTGATGCTGAGAAGATGATGGAAATTTTGATGCGTATGCGCGAGGAGGATCCGACATGGGTAATTGAGCAGTCTAAGGAGTTGAAGCAGACCATCGTATCTGGCCAGGGTGAGTTCCACCTGCGTACGTTGAAATGGCGTATTGAGAACAATGATAAATTGCCTATCGAGTATTTAGAGCCGAAGATTCCTTATCGAGAGACCATCACGAAGGCAGCTCGTGCCGATTATCGCCACAAGAAACAATCCGGTGGTGCAGGTCAGTTCGGTGAGGTACACTTGATTATCGAGCCTTACTACGAGGGCATGCCCGCTCCAGATAGCTATCGCTTCGGTGGCCAAGAGTACAAGATGAACGTTCGCGACACACAGACGGTTGACCTCGATTGGGGTGGCAAGTTGGTATTTGTCAACTGTATCGTAGGTGGCGCGATCGACGCACGTTTCTTACCAGCTATCTTGAAGGGTATCATGTCTCGTATGGAGCAGGGTCCGCTGACCGGTTCTTATGCACGTGACGTTCGTATTTGTGTCTATGACGGTAAGATGCACCCGGTAGATAGCAATGAGATCTCCTTCATGTTGGCAGGCCGTAATGCGTTCAGCACTGCTTTCAAAGAGGCAGGTCCGAAGATCTTGGAGCCAGTATATGACGTAGAGGTTGCTGTTCCGGCAGATTACTTAGGCGATGTCATGAGCGACTTGCAAGGCCGTCGTGCATTGATTATGGGTATGAGCAGCGAGAAGGGTATCGAGAAGCTGCAAGCAAAAGTACCTTTGAAAGAGATGTCCAACTACTCCACCTCATTGAGTTCCATCACGGGTGGACGTGCCTCCTTCACCATGAAGTTCGCAAGCTACGAGTTAGTACCTGCGGATGTTCAAGAGAAGCTCTTGAAGGCATACGAGGCATCCCAAAGCGAGGAATAATTTTTGGTTTTGAACTATTTTGAGGGGGCGACTTGCGAGAGTCGCTCCTTTTTTACGTATATAATGCCATCCTTAACACATATCACACTGAAAAATAATCGTATGAGCCTTCACTATGGAGAGCAATGACAGAGCCTGTTGCAAACTTTAGGTGTCTATCGCCCTGTATAAGCGAAAAAATCGTAAATTCGCCGGCAAATAGGATGAACCAAACGAATAGAAAATGAAGATTATAGCTGTTGGCATGAATTATGCGGCTCACAATAAAGAGCTGAATCATACGTTAACATTGACGGAACCGACTATTTTCATGAAAGCTGATTCGGCGTTGCTGAAAGATGGGAAACCTTTTTTCATTCCTGACTTTACGAAGGAGTTGCATCACGAGACGGAGATTGTCGTGAAGATTGATCGGTTGGGTAAGAACATCGCCGAGCGGTTCGCGCATCGCTATTACCATGAGGTGACGGTGGGGATAGACTTCACCGCACGCGATTTGCAAAACCGATTGCGCGAGAAGGGCTTGCCCTGGGAGATTAGTAAATCGTTTGATCATTCGGCGGTGGTCGGCACCTTTGTTCCGTTGGAGGAGGTGGGCGACATCCGTCATTTGCCGTTCCATTTGGATATCAATGGCGAGCTGCGGCAGGCGGGCAACACCGAGAACATGTTGTTCCATGTGGATCGTATCATCGCCTACGTCAGCCAGTTCTTCACCTTGAAGATGGGCGATTTGATTTATACGGGCACACCTGCTGGCGTTGGCCCTGTACAGATTGGTGATCACCTGCAAGGGTATATCGGCGACCGGAAGTTGCTGGATTTTTATGTGAGATGAGAAAAGAGATAGGGATTATTATCGTATGTATCTTGTCGCTCCTGAGTATGCGCTTAGGAGCGCAAACAGCTCGTTATGCGGAACACTCTGCATTGGCGGAGGGCAAATGGGTCAAGGTGAAGGTGGATCAAACCGGCATCTACAAGCTGACCCATGCGGAGCTACAGGCGATGGGTTTTAGCGATCCGACGAAGGTTTCAGTGCATGGCTACGGAGGAGCCATGTTGGCCGAGGATTTCAGTCAACCCTACACCGACGACCTGCCAGCCACCCCGGTTTGGCGAGGCAACGACTACCTGTTGTTCTATGCCCAAGGAGCGATACAGTGGAGCTACGACCGCAGTGAAGCGCTTTTTACACATACCCGAAATCCCTATGCGACAGCTGGCTATTATTTCCTAACGGATGCGACGGAGACAGCAGAGATGACCACACAACCGACCGTGGAGGGAGCTACCGTCCGCTTGACCACCTTCGATGAGCATCTGTTGCATGAGCAGGAGTTAGTTTCGCTGACCCAATCGGGTAGAGAGTTGTTTGGTGAGGACTTCAGTGGGGCGACTCCTCGCACCATCACTACCTTCTCCTCCCTGCCAGGCATCACCAATGGCGATGCCAAGGTGACGATGCGTTTCATCTCCAAAGTTTCCTCTGGTAGCGGACAGGCTACCTTGAGTGTGAACAACTCCAATTTGTTGAGCTTGACTCTTCCCTCCACCACCAGTTCCTATGTAGCGGCAGCCAGTCGGATCGGCACGGCCTTGTGGGAGGGCGAAAAGCAGGAACAGAACAGTTTTGTAGTCTCTTACAGCTCTGCCTCGCATACCCATGTGCGCTTGGATTACATCCGGTTGCAATATGAGCGGGCGTTGCAAAACAGCGGTGCCTTCACCCTTTTCCGCAGTGTCGCCTCTATCGGCAATGTCTCTCGTTTCTTGATTGAGGGGGCGGATGCGCAGACGCTGGTCTTTGATGTGACCGATCCCAATCAGGTCAAACAGATGGAGACCACCTTGGAGGGTACGATCCTTAGCTTCTCCATCTCCGCAGGCAGTTTGCGGGAGTTTGCTGTCGTACAACCCAATCGCAACTTTACCTCGCCCACTGTGATCGGTGAGGTAGCCAACCAAGATCTGCATGGTTTGGACCAACAAGACATGATCATTTTGGCTCCTAAGGATTTGACGGTTCAGGCGGAACGGTTGGCAGAGGCCCATCGCACGCAAGATGGCTTGACCGTGCAGGTGGTAAATCCCGAGGCGGTGTATAATGAGTTCTCCAGCGGCACGCCGGACGCGACAGCCTATCGTCGTTTCATGAAGATGTTCTACGATCGAAGCCAAACACAGGGCAATCCACCCCGCTATCTGTTGCTTTTTGGCGATGGCATTTTCGACAACCGGGGCTCGTGTAGCGAGGTGAAGAATATCTCTTTGAATAACATGTTGCTCACCTTCCAGTCGCAGGAGTCACTGATTGAGTTCTCCTCCTATTCCTATTCGTTTGCGACAGACGACTATTTCGGTTTTTTGGACGATGCGTCGGGCACCAATCTTTCTACGGATAAGATGCGAATTGGCGTGGGACGTTTTCCCGTCCGTACCGTCACGGAGGCCACGCAGATGGTTGATAAGGTGATTGGCTACATGAACGGCGCAAGTGGTAGTTGGAAAAACAACATGACTTTTGTGGCGGATGATGGTAGCAATGCCGATTCTTACACTACGCGCCATGCGGAACAAGCGGAGGTCTTGGCGCAATACATCGAAACCAATTGTCCGGCCATCTTAACCAACAAGGTCTATTTCGATACCTATAAACGGAGTAACACAGGCGGTTATCCCGATGTGCATGAGAAGATTGCGAGCCTATTGAAGAGCGGACAGCTTTTGATCAACTATACCGGTCACGGCAACACCGTCTCTTGGGCAGATGAGCATGTTTGGACGCAGAACGATATTGAGCAATCCACCTATACCCGTCTGCCCGTCTGGGTGACAGCGACTTGCGACTTTACCCGTTTCGATGCGGTGACCACCTCTGCAGGAGAGTCGGTCTTCTTAAACCCGACCAGTGGCGGTATCGCCCTGTTTACCACGACCCGTACGGTAGAGTCGAGTGGCAATGCCGCTCTGAATCAACGGCTTTATCAATACCTATTCACCCCTAAGGCGGATGGTGAATACCGTTCCTTGGGTGAGGCCATGATGGAGACGAAATGCGCATTGACCGGTGTCAACAAACTGAACTTTATCTTGATCGGCGATCCCGCCTTGAAGATGGCGATTCCTGACTATCAAGTGAAAGTAACAACCATCAATGGAGCTTCGGTGGAGGACGGGCCGATCAAGTTCCAAGCGCTGCAACAGATTACCGTAGCCGGAGAGATCCGAACGCCGGATGCGCAAGTGGCTGCCGACTTCTCCGGACAGTTACAGGCAACAGTCATGGATAGCCAAGACACCATCACCACGTTGGGCAACAATACGGTGAATGGCGAGAAGGTCTATTTCCGCTACCCGGATTATCCCAATACACTCTATATCGGGCAAGGCACCGTGACCAACGGCAAATTCCAATTCAGCTTCACGGTACCGAAAGACATCTCCTATTCCAACCGCATGGGAAAGATGAGCCTTTATGCCTTCGCGGAGGATAGCCGAGAGGCACAAGGGGCTTTCCAAAACTGCCAAGTGGGCGGTACGGCAGAGGTCGCTGAACAAGATACGATAGGTCCGGTGATTCGACAGCTCTACCTGAACGATACGACCTTTGTAGTTGGTGGACAGGTCAATGCGACGCCCTATTTTGTGGCACGTTTATGGGATCAGAGTGGTGTCAATATCACGGGCAGCAGCATTGGACACGACATCATGTTGACGATCGACAACCTGCCCTCTCGCAGCTATAACCTGAATGGCTACTATGCGTTGGTAAGCGATGTGGAAGGAGAGGGCTTGGTGCAGTTCTCTATTCCACAGCTCTCACCGGGTACACATACGGCTGAGTTCAAAGTGTGGGACATCCTGAACAACTCCACCACCTACACCTTCACTTTTGAGGTAGTAGAAGGGTTGAAACCCAATCTGATCGATCTCTATGCCACACCCAATCCCGCACGGGCACAGGTGGAGTTCAGCTTGGCGCATAACCGTCCGGAGAGCAACTTGGAGGTAACGATTTTCGTGTATGACATGACCGGTAAACTCTTGTGGAGCACGACGAAACAGGGCTCTTCCGAACTGTTCAAGGCCTACGTGGTGACGTGGAATCTATGCGACAATGGCGGGCGTCGCCTGCGTCCGGGTGTCTATCTCTACCGGGCAGCGATTCGTTGCAACAGCTCCAAGGAGGTGACGAAGGCGAATAAATTGATTATCTTGGCACAATAAAGCGGCTTGTCCGTAGTTTATAAAAAAGCGTAGATGTCCATTAGGCATCAGCGAGAATATGAATGAAGCGAATAGAATCATGATGAGAAAAATAGTAAGAACCTGTCTGTTAGCGGTGATCGGCTGTTTGCTGACCGCTTTCACCTCGCTCTATGCTCAGGGCGGAGCGGACGATACGAAACATACCTTTGCCCCGATTAATACGGCTATCCCTGCCCTCTCCATCGCTCCCGATGCACGCAGTGGTGGTATGGGTGATAATGGTGTGGCCTCTACACCTGACGTGAACTCCCAATACTGGAACCCGGCAAAGTATGCCTTTGCCTTTAGCAAGGCGGGTGTCTCGCTCTCCTATACACCGTGGTTGCGTAAGTTGGTGAACGATGTGGCGTTGGTCAACCTTTCCGGTTACTACAAATTAGGACAGTCTGATATGCAGGCGATCGGTGCTTCCGTGCGCTACTTCACCTTGGGCGAGGTCGCAGAGCGGCAAGACATGGGACAAGGAAGTGTGCTGACACTCAACCCTTACGAGATGGCCGTTGATGTCAGCTACAGCCGTAAGCTCTCGGAAGCCTACTCCATGGCGGTCGCTTTGCGTTTCATCCGCTCCGATATGGGCGCTTCGGCAGATGATGACATGGTGCCCGACAATGCCTTTGCCGCTGATATTGCCGGTTATTTGGAGAAATACGTGATTTTAGGCCAGAGCGAGGCGTTGTGGAGCTTTGGTTTCAACATCTCCAACATCGGTACGAAGGTCTCTTACGATGGTGGCAATACCAACCAATTCCTCCCGACGAAGCTATCGTTAGGAACCGGTTTGCTCTATCCGTTAGACGATTACAACCAGATTGCGCTCTATGTCGATTTGAGCAAGTATTTAGTGCCGACCGCTCCTATCCAGACCGGTTCTACAGCTGAGGAGATCGAGGAGTATAACCAGAAATACGAGGAATACAACAACATGTCGCCCATTACCGGTATCTTCAAGTCCTTTGGCGATTCACCCAACGGCTTTAAAGGAGAGTTAGAGGAGATTATGGCCTCTATCGGTATGGAGTATAACTACAACGAGCAGTTCTTCGTGCGTGGCGGTTATTACTATGAGAATAAGTACCAGGGTAACCGGCAGTACTTCTCTGTGGGTGCCGGTTTCCGTATGAGTGTCTTCCAGTTGGATGCCGCTTACCTGATCAGTACGGTGCAGAGTAACCCGTTGGATCAGACCTTGCGCTTCTCCCTCTCGTTCGACATGGACGGTATTCGTAACCTTTTCAGATAAAAAGCGATGAAGATTCGGGTAGGATTTGGCTATGATGTACATGCCTTGGTGCCCAATCGGGCACTTTGGTTGGGGGGTATTCGCATTGAGCATACGTTAGGGCTGTTAGGCCACAGCGATGCCGATGTATTGATCCATGCCATTTGCGATGCCCTATTGGGAGCAGCCAATCTACGAGATATTGGTTACCATTTCCCAGATACCGCCGGCGAATATGAGAACATCGACAGCAAGATTCTCTTGCGTAAGACGATGGCCTTGATTCGTGAGGCGGGTTATGAGTTGGGCAATATCGACGCCACGGTCTGTGCGGAGCATCCCAAGCTGAATCCCCATATCCCGCAAATGAAAACGGTCTTGGCCGAAGTGATGGGTGTAGATCCCAACGACATCTCCATCAAGGCCACCACCACCGAGAAGTTGGGCTTCACCGGTCGGCAAGAGGGCATCAGTGCCTATGCCACCGTGCTGATCCAGCAATAACAAAGCCCACACGACCATTCGTATGGGCTTCTGTATCGCTTTGTAAATCATGCCACTTACTGCATACCCATGCTCTCCCGATAGAAATCGAGGGATTCGAGAATGCGTGCTTTCGTGACTTGTTGATTGATGCGCACATCCCCCACTTGCGCCAACAGCGTGAAGTTGATCACACCACCCTCGTTCTTCTTATCGTGGGTCATCAGCTCATACAACCGCTCGTAATCCGTGCAGTCAAAGCCAAACGCCGGGTAATACTCCTTTATATAATAGACCACCTGACGCACTTTCTCCATCGGGAAGCCGCACATCACATGCGAGAGATACAACTCACTGACAATACCAGCCGCCACCGCATGACCATGCAAGATCGGACGCTCCTTGATAAAAGAAAGGCTCTCATACGCATGGCCGATCGTATGGCCGAAGTTCAGTGCCTTACGGATGCCTTGCTCCTTCGGATCCTCCTCCACGATACGCTCCTTGACCGCCACCGATTGCTCTACTAACTGATTCAGATAGCTGTAATTCATCGTGTCTATGTCATAAAGCATCACAGAGGTATAGTTCTCCATCGAACTAATCAAGCCATGCTTGATCATCTCCGCATAGCCGGAAAGGATATTGTCTCGATCCAGCGTGCGCAGGAACTCACAGTCAATGAAGACACACAGCGGGGGATAGAACGAGCCGATCTCATTCTTCAACCCATTGAAATTGATACCGGTCTTGCCGCCTACCGCCGCATCCACCGAGGCCATCAACGTAGTCGGGATATTGATCGTGCGGATGCCTCGCTTGAAGGTCGCACCGGCGAAGCCGCCCATATCGGTCACCATGCCACCGCCTAAATTGACCAACAGCGAATGCCGAGTCGCACCCTCGTTGGAGAGTCGCTCCCAGATCTTCGCTAAATATTCCAACCCCTTATGGGTATCACCTGCCGCTGTCTGGATGACCGGCGCCTCCTGCAAAGCCGCTACTCCCGCGAGTAACGGGAGACATTGCCGATAGGTGTTCTCATCGGTCAAGATAAACAGCTTATCGTATGACAAAGCGCTGAGGAACGCTTGCAATTCATCCCTCAACGCTTTACATATTACTACTTTCTGAGTTGCCATGGTCTGTCTGATTAGATACCCAGTGCCTCTTTGATCGCACCCACAGCAATGGAAAGACCCTCTGCATTCTTACCACCAGCCGTTGCGAAATGGGGCTGACCACCACCACCGCCTTGGATGTGTTTAGCGGCCTCACGCACGATCTTGCCGGCATTCAAACCGCTGAACTTCACCAAGTCGTCGCTCAACATCAACAGCAAAGCGCACTTCTCACCCTCCAAGATGCCTGCTACAAAAGCAAATGTGCCCTCTGTCTCTGCCTTCACCTGGAAAGCAATGTTCTTCAAGATCTCGGTCGTGCCCTTGCCGACATATTGGAACAGCTTGATGCCCTTGCAATCCTCGCCTTTCGCCACGATCTCCTCTTTCATGCGAGCGGCCTTCTCCTGCACATAGCCCTCCAGCTGCTTCTTCATCTCGGCATTCTCCTCGATGGATTTCTTAACAGCCTGCGCTAAGTTAGGCATATTGTTGAACATCGCCCGAAGATCACGGATCAAGTCTTGCTGGAAGAACACATAGTTCTCTGCTGCCTCCGCAGTAACCGCCTCAATACGACGTACACCGGCTGCGATAGAGCTCTCGCCAATGATGCGAAGTGAACCGATCATACCGGTCGCGGGGATGTGTGTACCACCACACAACTCAATCGAGCTACCATACTTCACGACACGTACATGATCGCCATATTTCTCTCCAAACAGCGCCATCGCACCTAACGCCTTCGCCTCCGCGATCGGCATACTGCGATGCTCCTCCAACGGATAGTTGGCACGGATCTTCTGACCAACCAAGATCTCCACCTTGCGGATCTCCTCATCAGTTACCTTCTGGAAATGTGAGAAGTCGAAACGCAAAGAGTCCGGAGAGACGTAAGAACCCTTCTGTTCTACATGCGTACCTAACACCTCACGCAAAGCCTCATGCAACAGGTGTGTCGCGGAGTGGTTGCACTCACACTGGATACGCTTCTGTGCGTTGATCTTCGCCACGCCCGGAACGGTCACATCTTTCGGCAATTTCGCGACGAAGTGGATCGGCAGGTTGTTCTCACGCTTGGTATCAATCACCTCAATGCGCTCATCCTCATAAATCAACCAACCGGTATCGCCTACCTGACCACCCATCTCGGCATAGAAGGGAGTCTGGTCGAGCACCACTTGATACAACACCTTGTTCTTCTGCTTCACCTGGCGGTAGCTCAAGATCTCCGCATCACACTCAAAAAGGTCGTAGCCCACGAACTTGCTCTCGCCCGCTTTCAGGTGTACCCAATCGCCTGTCTCAATAGCAGCGGCATTACGCGCACGTTCCTTCTGCTTCTGCATCTCCTTGTTGAACTCCTCGATATCAACCTCCATACCGTGCTCACGCAAGATCAACTCGGTCAAGTCCAAGGGGAAACCGTAGGTGTCATACAGCGTGAAGGCATCCACGCCATTCAGCACCTGCTTGCCCTCCGCCTTTGTCTCTTCCATCTTCTTATCCAACAGGCGGATACCGGTCTCCAACGTACGAAGGAAAGCCTCCTCCTCCTCTTTGATCACCTTCTCAATCAAGGTCTTCTGTGCGATCAACTCGGGATATGCGTCGCCCATGGTCTCAATCAAGACCGGCAGCAACTTATACATAAACGCCTCTTTCTGACCCAAGAAGGTATAGCCGTAACGCACGGCACGGCGCAAGATACGACGGATCACATAACCGGCCTTCGCGTTCGAAGGCAACTGACCATCGGCGATAGAAAAAGCGACCGCACGCAAGTGGTCGGCGATCACACGCATCGCCACATCCACTGGCTCTGACTCTCCGTATGTTTTGCCAGAGAGACGGCCGATCTCCTTGATCGTCGGCTGGAAAATATCGGTATCGTAGTTGGAGTGTTTGCCCTGCAACGCACGTACCAGGCGCTCAAAGCCCATACCGGTATCAATCACGTTCATAGACAGCGGCTCCAACGAGCCATCAGCCTTGCGGTTATATTGCATGAAGACAATGTTCCAAATCTCAATCACCTGGGGATCATCCTTGTTGACCAACTCACGGCCGGGCACCTTCGCCTTCTCCTCCGGTGTACGAGAGTCCAAGTGGATCTCCGAACAGGGACCGCAAGGACCGGTATCGCCCATCTCCCAGAAGTTATCGTGCTTATTGCCATTGATGATATGATCGGCAGGCACATGCTTCAACCAGTAGCCAGCCGCCTCATCGTCACGCTGCAAGTTCTCCTCTGCCGAACCCTCAAACACGGTCACATAGAGATCGGCCGGATCCAGGTGCAACACATCCACCAAGTACTCCCAAGCCATGTCGATGGCGCCCTCCTTGAAGTAATCGCCAAAGCTCCAGTTACCCAACATCTCAAACATCGTGTGGTGGTACGTATCATGACCTACCTCCTCCAGATCGTTATGCTTTCCGCTCACGCGCAAGCACTTTTGAGAATCCGCACGGCGGCGGGGCTCAGGCTCGTGTGTACCAAGGATGATGTCTTTCCATTGGTTCATACCTGCATTCGTAAACATCAATGTAGGATCTCCTTTCACCACCATCGGTGCGGAAGGGACGATCGTATGCCCCTTCTGGGCGAAGAAGTCCTTAAAAGATTCACGGATTTCTTTTGCTGTCAACATAATGTATTTTTATAGTTCTCGTTAATATTCTGAAAAACAATTTGCAAAAGTACTGATAATTATTATTTTTGCGCACATTCTCAGAGCAAAAATTACAGATGAAGCTTTTTAAAAGTCGTAAAACATACTACCTGTTCAACCCTAACACGCTCAATTACGAGCGTGTGCTCCCCACGGTGAAAGACCGCATCTTCGCTGTCTTGCGCCACTTGACCACGGGTGTAGCCTTCGGTATCATCACCTTCTTTGTGATGATGCATCTGGTCGATACGCCTATGGTTCAACGGCTTCGCAAAGAAAACAAACTATTGCAGACACAATATGAGGTGCTTTCCTTGCGCCTCAACAACGCCTTGGAGGTATTGGAGGATCTGCAGCAACGCGATGAGAATCTCTACCGGGCCATCTTCCAAGCGGAGTCTATCCCCGAATCGGTACGCAAAGCGGGCTTCGGCGGCACTAACCGCTATGAGCATCTGCTGAGCCTGTCCAATCCGGAGTTGGTGGTGGCTACGACCCAAAAGATGGATATGTTGCGCAAACAGCTTTACATCCAATCCAACTCCTTGGAGGAGCTGATCAACTTAGGCAAGAGCCAGGAGGAGCGCAGCCAATGCATCCCGGCGATCCAGCCGATTGCCAATAAGGATCTGCGCAGTACCGCCTCCGGCTATGGTATGCGTATCGACCCGATCTACCGTACGCCCCGCTTCCATGCCGGCATGGATTTCTCCGCCAAGATCGGCACGGACATCTACGCCACGGGAAACGGTGTCGTGACCTTCGCCAGCTGGAAACAGGGCTATGGCAACTGTCTGATTATCGACCATGGCTACGGCTATAAGACGCTGTATGGCCACCTCAATAAATTCAAGAAGCGTGTGGGGCAGAAAGTGACTCGCGGTGAGGTGATTGGCGAGGTGGGCAACACCGGTAAATCGACCGGTCCGCACCTGCATTACGAGGTGATCGTACGTGGCAAGAACGACAATCCCTCGCGCTACTACTACATGGATCTCACGCCGGAAGAGTATGACCGCATGATCCAGATCGCAGAGAACCACGGTCAGGTCATGGACTAATCAGCAAGCGATATGGTACTCAAGAAAGAGAAAACACAGAAGCTCTATTTCTCCATCAGCGAGGTGGCACAGCTGTTCAACGTGAACGAATCGACCCTCCGCTTTTGGGAGAAGGAGTTTGATATCATCCAGCCGCGCAAGACCCGAAACGGTACCCGCTACTATAAACAGGAGGACATCGACAACGTGCGGGTGGTGTATCACTTAGTCAAGGAACAGGGCATGAAGTTGGCGGGAGCACGGCAAAAGCTGAAAGACAACCGGGAGGGAGCGATCCGCCAAGCGGAATTAGCCAACCGTTTGCAGCAGATCAAGGAGGAGCTGATCGGGCTTCGAGAGGCCTTCGAGAGGGCTTCGAGAGAGTAAGCGGAAAAGAGCGCCGCTTTTTTGTTGGCGAAAACCGAACAAAACCGTACCTTCGCCTCCCAAATCAAAATGTAATTTATTAGCATAATCAATATGGAAATTCAAGGTAAAATCATCCAGATCCTCCCGGAGCAGGGAGGCATCAGCAGAGCAGGTAACGAATGGAAAAAGCAGGAGTATATCTTAGAGACGCACGACCAATACCCGAAGAAAATCTGTTTCCAGATCTTTGGTGCGGATAAGATCGCCCAGGCCGCTATCCAGCCCGGCGAAGAGCTGACCGTCTCAATCGACATCGACAGCCGAGAGTATCAAGGGCGGTGGTACACCTCCATCAACGCATGGAAAGTGGAGCGTCCGCAAGCTGCAGCTCCCGCAGCCGGCGTAACGCCAGACAATGTTGTGCCAGCCGCGGCTCCTACCGCACCCGACTTTGGCCCGGCTAATCCCATCGACGACCTGCCTTTCTAAGCGATGGATCTGTTATGGCTTATCATTGGATTGGCGCTTATTTTGATAGGCGCCAATGCCTTGACTGACGGAGCGGCCTCCGTCGCAAAACGCTTTCACATCTCTCCTTTGGTCATTGGCTTGACCATCGTCGCTTTCGGCACCTCTGCCCCCGAGTTGACAGTGAGTGTGGTTTCCGCCCTCAAAGGCAGCGCCGGCTTGGCGATTGGCAATGTGATTGGCAGTAATATCTTCAACTGCTTGATGATCGTAGGGTGCACAGCGGCGATTGTGCCGATTCAAATCTCCAAAGGCACCTTGAGCAAGGAGATTCCCCTCTGCCTCTTGGCGGCGATTGTCCTGTTTGTTTGTGCCAACGATCAGCTGATCAACGGGCTTTCCACCAACAGCATCAGCCGTGGTGAAGGACTTCTGTTGCTCTGTTTCTTCGCTATTTTCATGGGTTACACCTTTGCGATCGCCCACAACGGGCAGGCAGAGGAGTCAACGATTCCCACGCTCCCCCTCTGGCGTGCCATCCTCTATATCATCGGAGGCTTGGCCGGATTGATCTATGGCGGACAATGTTTTGTGGATGGGGCTTCGGGCATCGCCCGCAGCTTAGGGATCAGCGAGTCGGTCATTGGTTTGACCTTGGTGGCGGGAGGTACCTCGCTACCCGAATTGGCCACTTCCGTAGTGGCCGCCCTGAAAAAGAACCCGGAAATGGCGGTCGGCAATGTGATCGGCTCTAACCTCTTCAACGTATTCTTTGTGTTGGGCTGTAGCGCCAGCATTACGGCGATGCCCGTGCAAGGCATCTCCTCGCTCGACTTAGGGATGCACATCTCGGCCTGCTTGCTGCTCTTTATCTTCGGACTTTTCTTCCGGCAGCGCACGATTACCCGCATAGAGGGTATTGCCTTGGTCGCTTGCTACGTCGGCTATACCACCTATTTAGTGCTGCAATAATCAGTCGCGACGGAAAATGTCGCGCGTATAGACCTTCTCTTTCACGTCGTCGAGACAGGCATCATAGCGGTTGGCGATGATCGCTTGGCTTGACGCCTTGAAAGCGGCTAAGTCGTTGATCACACGACTGCCAAAGAAAGTAGAGCCATCCTCCAAGGTCGGCTCATAGATAACCACAGTCGCACCTTTTGCCTTGATGCGCTTCATGATGCCTTGAATCGCACTCTGGCGGAAATTATCGCTGTTGCTCTTCATCGTCAGGCGATAGATACCGATCACGCACTCCTTCTCCTGCTGCCGGTCATACCGGTTCTGCACGCTATAGCTATAATAGCCTGCCTTGTGCAACACCTGATCCGCAATGAAATCCTTGCGGGTGCGGTTGCTCTCCACAATCGCCGACATCATATTCTGCGGCACGTCCTGATAGTTGGCCAACAGCTGTTTCGTGTCTTTCGGCAAGCAATAGCCGCCATAACCAAAAGAGGGGTTATTGTAGTGCGTGCCGATACGCGGGTCCAAGCCTACGCCTTGAATAATGGCCTGTGCATCCAATCCCTTCACCTCCGCATAGGTATCCAACTCATTGAAGTAGCTGATGCGCAACGCCAAATAGGTATTGGCGAAAAGCTTCACCGCCTCCGCCTCCTTCATGCCCATAAAGAGCACAGGAATGTCTATCTTGATTGCGCCCTCCTGCAACAACTTCGCAAAGGTATGCGCAGCCGCATCCAAGAAAGCCTGATCAGCTAACGCACGGATCGCCTCATCCTCGGCTTGGAAAGCCTCGTCGGCCAAGATCTTGGGGCAACCCACAATGATACGGCTCGGATAGAGGTTGTCGTACAGCGCCTGACTCTCACGCAAGAACTCCGGAGAGAAGAGCAGATGAAGGCGTTTCACTCCCTTCTGGGCATAGCGCAGATAAAGGCTGCGGCAATAGCCCACCGGGATAGTACTCTTGATCACCATCACCGCCTCCGGGTTCACCTGAAGCACCAAGTCGATCACATCCTCAATGTGATGCGTATCAAAGAAATTCTTGACCGGGTCATAGTTGGTAGGGGCGGCAATCACCACTAAGTCGGCATCGCGATAAGCCGCGGCCGCATCCAACGTGGCGGTCAGGCGCAACGGTTTCTCCGACAAATAGCGTTCGATATACTCATCCTGGATAGGCGAGATTCGTTGGTTGATCTTCTCCACCTTTTCCGGCACGACATCCACGGCAATCACCTCATGATGCTGCGCCAACAACGTCGCCATACTCATACCCACATAGCCTGTTCCAGCCACCGCGATCTTCAAATCCTCGTACGCTCTCATACCTTTTATGTTCTTCAAGTAAACTGAGTTGCAAAGATAAAAAAAGCCGCCAGGCTTGTTGCATCCTGACGGCTCCTTTTTTGTGACTGCCTTTCGTCCCTCACGAGGCTACTCCGCAATAAGAACTTTTTTACATATTATTAATTCTATTTCCCTGCTCGTTCACCCCTCGCGGGTTACTTAGCCCAATGGACTGCGCAGGGAGATTACTTATTATGAATAATTTTTCTCGTTAATTACTTAGCCACTACCTTCGTAGCCTCACCTTCAACAGCAACTACAACTACACCTGCCGGAGCAGCGATCGTTACGTTGTCGGAAGCAGCTACCTGGTTAGCGATCGTCTGACCCAAGATGTTCGCTACGGTAATCACCTTACCAGCTGCACCCTGAACCGTTACAACGCCCTGGCCACCGATTACCTGAACACCCTCAGCAGCGATTGCCTCGTTAGCGGTCGGGTTCTTAGAGGTCTTCTCTACGTTGAAGATAGCGGCATCCTCAATAGCGTTAACCAATACAGGAACACCATTGTGAACACGGATGTACTGCGGCTCTTTAGCGGCATTCTTAACAGCCTCGATCACGAAGTCACCATTCTCGCTACCAGCAGCGATGCGGAATGCGAAGGTTGCTACGCTCAAAGACTTGTCGTTTGCTAACTGGATAGAATCCTTAGCTGCGTTCTTCGTACCTGTGTACTTAGAGTTCTCGATAACCAACGTATCAGCCATGTGCTTAGCCGGAACGAAGGCCAAACGGAAGTTGTTCTGATACTGGATCGGAGCCTCAGCTGCAGAGTCAGTCAAAGCAACCAAGTAACGACCATACTTGTAACCCTTAGTAGCCGGAGTTGCGTGTGAGCATTGATCAGCTGTCAACGGCTTGCCATCAGCGCCTACACCGTGGTTGTGATCCAACGGACAAGGAACAGCCTCAGTATCGCCAACCGTCTCAACACCCAAAGCCAACATATACTGCGGCATAGAAGTATTGTTACGAACATAAGCAGTATCTACATAGATCGGCAGAGCAGAAGTCTCAGGCAGGTCAGCGATGTTAATCACACCTAAGAAGTTCAAGCTATCTTTAGCCACCTTGTTGCCATTAGCGGCTGTGCGGTTTGCCGTGTTCTCATACAAGAAGCGAGTCGGCTCCAATGACATATAGAATACAGCGGTATCAGGCTTATTGTCCTCGAAGTCATCAGCGACGCTCTTACCCAAGCGACGATAGATGCCATTCGTACCATCGATGAATGCGAACGCAGCCACACTGTTATCCAAATCTGTCGTAGAACTTGTCAAGTCCTCACGAGAGAGCATCAATGACGGATGCTTAACACCAGCAGCCTTGTCCAATGCCTTCTCAACCAAAGCGTAGTAGCTTACAGCCTCGCCCTCAGCACGCATCTCGCTCTGTGCCTTCAACTCGTTGTTCTCCTTGATGAAGAACTCCGTACCGTTAGCAGCACCCTTCGCCAAGATGTAACCTGTGCCGTCAGCCTTTACATACAGCTTGTCGGCATCCTTCTTAGCCGGCTCATAAACCTGGATCTTATAAGCGATACGAGTCAACTGCTTAGCAGCGTCACCCTCATAACCATACTTGTTCTTCTCCGGAGCGTTGTTCTTCAAAGTCGGAACGAATACGAACTGCATACCGTTCTCAGCAGCCGGATTCACATACATTGCCTCATTCTCAGCAGCCTTTACCTCTACGAAGTTACCTGCGTTCAAACCATTGAAATACTTCAATGAGAATACATTCTGCGTCAAGTTATCATACGGCAGTGCCTTGTAACCCAATGTCTCTACATCAACACCCGTAGCAGCCTCAACAGCCAATGTATCGTTTGTCAAGCCCAAAGTTCCACCAAAAGCAGCGGCAAACACCTGACTATCAGCAGCTTTGTAGAGCTGAACACGCTCAGCCTTGTATGTCGGGAACTCACGGTTGTAGATGTTTACGGTCTGCTGACCGGCAGCACCCAAGTTCTGCTCAACAACCCACTGTGCACGCGGCATGTTTGCATAGTTCTGAACTGTGCCCTCAAATACCTTTGAAGTTTCCTCGTTCGCCCAGATCAAGCCCTTACCTGCGATGTTAGCAATCAAGTTCTTGCCATTGATATTCTTGTTAGCAGCCTTGTCGCTTACCAAGCTCAAGTAATAAACGCCAGAAGCCAACGTTGTCTTCACATACTGATCAGCTGACGGAGTCAAAGCGATGCGCGTGTTGATAGTCGGCTCACCATTCTTTTCCTCCAAGCCCAATGTGATCTCACTGTGCGTATTGGTCAGATAAGTCAACTTCACTAAGTTGTTACCAGCCGTAGTTTGATCAGCTCCCAACTCAGTATTAGCAGTTTGATTCATATCCTTCCAAGAAGTCTGTGTGTCAAGCTTCTTTGCCCAACCGGCGGTGCGGATCACGATAGAGTCTGCATTGGGGAAGTAAGTGAACTGGAAGTTGTAACGACCGTTCAAATCCAAACGAGCGTTTGCATCCTCCGTGAAACCAGCATCCTCAAACTTCTTGATAGCGAAGCCCAAATCGCGACGGCCACCTGCAGTGGTGATGAAGTTCTGATCAACTGCCAAGTAAGTGTTGTTCTTAGCGTCATCAGCATCCTCCTCAGACAACAGAGACACCCAACCGTTAGAAGCAGCCACAGCGTTGAAACCTGTTGTTGCTGTATTACGCACAGTTGTTGAGTCTGTCGTCACTGTAGTAGTCTTTGTGGCGATCGGATCTGTGAAAGTAGTTTTGATAGAAGCGTCAACATCTGTCTTCGACTGACCACCATTCATGTTAGCACTATAATAGGTATATAATGCATCAATTGCACTCTTCACAGCAGCAGCGATGCCACTCTCACCGCCTTCATAGCCTGAAACGAAGGCCTTAGCAGCAGTCTTTACAACAGTAGCTTGGTCGGTTGCAGCATAAATCAAACCATCAATACCCGTTAACATAGCAGCCTTAGTAGTTACACCATTCAAACTACCACCACCATTCACAGCTGTATATATTACACCCATTGCGGCCTGCATCGCTGCATATTTCTCTGCATCCACTGCATTGCTTGTCATCACAGTGCCTTTCAAAGACTTAATCCAAGCATCCAAAAGTTTCTGCAAGTTCAAAGCCTTCTCAGCAGCATAGAGATTGTCATAAGTGGTGCTCAAGCCATCGAAAGGCTTATTTCCAACACCAAAAGCAGTGGGGAAACCAACAGCAGCGACAGCCTTATAAGGATCACCCGATAAATATGGGGGATGATTTCATGATTCAGCAGTAAAATTATACCTTTGCCTCATGAGCAATCAAGGACTTTTAGCATTGGCGCAGTTAATTCTGCCATCAGAGATACTTTCAAATTTTGAGGTTAAGCGAGTCGAGGAAGAATCATCCCTTATCCGCATCTATCTTGATGAACTTGTCAAGCCCGAATACGGAGAGAATCCTGACATGGAATCGAAGGGCTTCAGCGATGCCGTCACCATACGTGACTTCCCGATTCGCAACAAGGGTGTCGATTTAGTAGTAAGAAGACGCAAGTGGTATGACAAAGTGAACAAGCGCTATTTCTCAGAGACTTATGACCTCAAGGCAGAAGGGACCCGCTACTCGAAGGAGTTTGCGGCTTTTTTAAAAGGATTGTATGGAGACGATTCCTACGACCTCCCGTTCGCTTGACCGCTATTACCACATAAATGGCGATACGTTTGAGAAGCTGTACAAGGAAAAGCTCAGTGGCTACCGTGAATGGCCGGAGCTCTCCCATGCGGAGGATTGGCTTGTTTTCCCTGAGAACATAGGCGGAAGCGTCTGTATTGACGAGACGGCTCCCAGCAACGGTGAGTTGTATACGGTTGTAACCAACCGGGCATCACATGGAGGGAAGGGGACGATCATCGCAATTGTAAAAGGTGTTTCTGCCGAAGCTGTCACAGATGCCCTTTTGCGAATTGACGAGGATAAGAGACTCTTGGTCAAGGAAATTACCATGGACATGTCAGGCTCCATGCGGCTTATAGCCAAGCGCTGTTTCCCCAATGCCATGCGGACCATAGATCGCTTCCACATACAGAAACTCGCCTGTGATGCCTTGCAGGAGATGCGCATCGCCCATAGGTGGGATGCCATCCAGGCTGACGCGGAGGCCAGGGAAGAGGCCAAGCGCTTGGGGCAAGCATACACGCCCGTCATGCTCGCAAACGGGGACACGCATAAGCAGCTGCTGGCACGCAGCAGATACCTGCTCTTCAAGTCTGCGGAGAAATGGACGGAAAGCCAGAGACAAAGGGCAGGGATTCTCTTTGAGGCATACCCTGATTTGAAAGAGGCTTATTCCCTCACACATTCACTTAGGATGATCTTCTCCAGGAATACCATGAAAGATGCGGCAAGACTGTCGCTTGCGCGCTGGTATAACAAAGTGGATGACTCCGGCTTCAAGAGTTTTAATGTCATTGCCGCCACCCTGTACGCACATTATGATGAGATCCTGAATTTCTTTGTCAACAGAGCGACTAACGCATTCGCTGAATCATTCAACGCAAAGATTAAAGCATTCAGGGCATCGCTTAGAGGGGTGACGGATATTAAGTTCTTCCTCTTCAGATTTACAAAACTATATGCGTAATCCCCCTTATTTATCGGATGAGCCCCTTATAAGAATTCTTGGTGAACAGGTTGTCATAAGAGTTGCCCGTCACATCCGGGTTGAAGACCAACTTCAGCTTGCTGCTCTCAGCCTGCGGATTCTGTGTCCACAACATAGAGTTCAAATCGTCTGCACCGAGGATGAACGCAGCGGGAGCAACAGGATAAAAAGTAATAGCGGTTGCACCTGTTGCTGCAGCCTTTTTGTTTGAATATTTGTAAGCAGAAACAACAGAGCCATCAGCCAAAGCCGCACTCAAACCTAATGCCAAAGTAGAGTCTTTGCTGAACACAGCAGTCAAACCTTTCAAATCAGCGTTTGTAAAATAGGTCTGAGCTGCATCCGAAGCAGCGATTTCTTTTGCGGGAGTTGCTTGCCAAGTCCAAGAAACAATCTCAGATCCAACAGCCGTACCAGCAGCCGTCAAAGTCAAAGAAGGAGCAGTCGCATCAGTAGCTTTTACCGCCTCATCTGTGTTGAAACCCAAGAACTCACCTGTGCCCACGTTCTGGAACTGATAGGTATAACCAGAGATACCCACCTCAGTTGCAACAACCTTCCACAAGGTATTGCGAATTTCAGCTTTAGTGGTAGAAGTGATTGTTTTAACAACCAAGTTGTACTTACCACCAGCGGCAGCCTCCATAGAAAGGACCTTTCCGTCAGAACCGGGAGTAGCAACTGCCAACTGAACATAGCCCTTTTCCATGTCAATCACCTCTTCAGCCGGAACCGTAGCATACTTTGCAAAGTTACCCAAGGAAGAGGGGATGCTTTGCGCAGAAGCCGTTCCAAACGCTGTAGCCAGCAGAAGGCCGGCCATCAGAGTAGAAAACTTTTTGTTCATACGATAAATAATTAAATAGATTAATAATATGTTATAAATAACTGTTCTTGTTTTGCCGGAAGGCTTCGCTGAAGGGAGGCGGGAAAAGGGGGAAAATAGGGAGATTCCCTCAGTCCGGACTGCTCAACGAAAACGTTCACTTTCGTTGAGCAGTCTCCGTGGAACAATCCAGGTATTTTTGTGCATTTTTTGCGCTGAGCAGACCCCGCATTTCGGTCTATAAAAAGGGTAGGGACGCAACGTGTTGCGTTAGAAAAACAGAGGATGAGCTTGCGGGTCAAGCCCGCAAAGACACAGATAGTGAGGGATTTGCAGATAACATACAAATAGGAGCAAGCGAAGTTATGTAAGAAAGTGGCGCTTTCGTCGCGCAAACCAACGCCCTTGTTCAGAAAAATGGGGTGGAGCATCTTTTTCTTTGAGCAACCCTTGGTGATTAGGAAAATACGCGTACCTTTGTGCTCAAATGTTAGGAACCTTTTTGTTAAGCAGTCCGCTCATTTTTCCAGCCTTAAAATAATCACATTATCAAGTAGTTAGAAGAATTGTTCCCCGTGGAACATTGCGTTCATTGCGCAATAAAATGCGCAAAACAGCCCCTTTTTGCTTCATTTATCATTTCGTTGAGCAGTGTTCCACGAATGTTCCACGTAATGTTCCACAGCCCGATTGCGCCATGAAATGACGCCGTTTTTCCCCGTTTCGTCAATACCTAATATTATATAATGTTCACGCGCGCGCATAAGATCGTAGAGACGTGCCATTGGTGCGTCTCCTGGCATCCCAGCCGTTGCACGCAACGGCTCTACCGCTGATTGGGCAGAACTATTTTCCCTGTTAGGAAAAAATTTTTCCCTAACTGGAGAAATAATTTGCATGGCTGATAGGCAAAAATTCTGTTGCCCGTAATTTCAAAAAACATTGCTCGTAGTTTTGGAAAACGTTGCCCGTAGTTTTTTCTGCCGTTGCCGATGGTTTTTCAAAACAATGCCCGTGATTTTTTCGAATCACGAGCAACGTTTTTGAGAGCTTTGCTTGTTGCGTCGTGATGCAACAATTTTTACGTCCCGAGGAAAATCATTCTCCTTTGTGATGAAGAGGCGGAAGCAGGGTGAGCAATTGCTCGACGACGCGCGGATAATGGGCATACTCCAATTGGTGGACCCGTTGGGCAAGGGTATCAGGCGTATCATCGGGCAAGACGGGGCAAGCGGCTTGGAAGAGAATCTTGCCCTCGTCATAATGCGCATTGACATAGTGAATCGTGATGCCCGACTCCGACTCGCCAGCGGCCAACACCGCCTCATGCACATGATGGCCATACATGCCTTTGCCGCCAAACTTCGGCAGCAAAGCCGGATGGATATTGACCACCCGCTCGGGGAAAGCCGCCAACAGGGCATCGGGGATCTTACTCATGAAACCGGCCAAAACCACGAAATCGACCGCAAAGGCTGCCAATTTATCCAAGATAGGCGTGGCTGCTGCGAAATCCTCTTTGGAGAAGGTAAAGGAGGGCACTCCCAAGGCATTCACCCGGCCATGCACCCCGGCATGGGCATGGTTGGAGAGCACTACAGCCACCTTAATCAACTTGTTAGCAGCGAAGTATCGAACCATATTCTCCGCATTTGTTCCTGAGCCGGAAGCAAGAATCGCTATATTTTTCATTTGACATAAATCATTTTAGGTGCACAACACAAAAGAAAATGTGCAGTTTTCCACATTTTTAGTCATTTATATTTGCTTCGTAACGCAAAAAATGCGTTACTTTGCAGCTGCAAAATTAAAAAGTAAATTCTATTCATTAATCTAAATTCGAAAGTTATGTCAGAAATTGCAGAAAGAGTAAAGGCTATCATCGTTGATAAGTTGAGTGTTGAGGAGTCAGAGGTAACAAACGAGGCTAGCTTTACTAACGATCTGGGTGCAGACTCTTTGGATACAGTTGAGTTGATCATGGAGTTTGAGAAGGAGTTCAACATCTCTATTCCCGACGATCAGGCAGAGAAGATCACAACTGTAGGTGACGCCATCAAGTACGTTGAGGATAACGCGAAGTAATCCATTTCCTTGATTTACGTATGGAATTAAAAAGAGTTGTAGTAACAGGTCTGGGTGCCATCACGCCCTTAGGCAACACGCTCGCAGAGACATGGGAGAATGTGCTTGCCGGGAAAAGCGGTGCTGGACCTATTACTCAGTTTGATGCATCCAAATTCAAGACCCAGTTCGCTTGTGAGGTGAAGGGTTTCGACCCGTTGTCGATCATGGATCGCAAGGAGGCTCGTAAGTGCGACCGCTACAGCTTGTTGGCCATTTGCGCCGCCAAGCAGGCAATCGCTGACGCGGCGATGGACTTGGAGAAAGAGGATAAAAACCGTATTGGTGTGATTTTCGCATCCGGTATTGGTGGCATCAAGACGTTTGACGAGGAGTTGTTGGGCTACGCGAAAACGAAAGATTCAATCGGCCCGAAGTTCAACCCCTTCTTCATCCCGAAGATGATTGCCGATATCGCAGCCGGACACATCTCGATGATGTACGGCTTCCACGGGCCGAATTTCGCCACGGTATCCGCCTGTGCATCTTCCACTAACGCAATCAGCGACGCATTCAACTACATCCGTTTGGGTAAAGCCAACGTGATTGTAACGGGTGGTGGCGAGGCAGCTATCGCTGCATCAGGTGTAGGTGGATTCAACTCAATGAATGCACTCTCCACACGCAATGACTCCCCGGAGACCGCTTCTCGTCCGTTCAGCGCAAGCCGTGACGGCTTTGTGATGGGTGAAGGTGGTGCTTGCTTGGTATTAGAGGAGTTGGAGCATGCTTTGGCTCGCGGCGCCAAAATCTATGCGGAGATCGCAGGAACTGGAATGTCAGCAGACGCTTATCACTTGACCGCTTCCCATCCGGAAGGCTTAGGTGCCAAGTTGGTGATGCGCAACGCATTGGAAGATGCGAATATGCAGCCGGAAGAGATTGATTATATCAATGTACATGGTACATCCACACCGGTAGGTGACATCTCTGAGGTCAAAGCGATCAAGGAGGTATTTGGTGACCATGCTTATAAATTGAACATCAGCTCAACGAAGTCAATGATCGGTCACCTGTTAGGTGCAGCCGGCGCTATCGAGTTGATCTTCTGTATCAAAGCGTTGAACGACGACATTGTTCCGCCGACAATCAACCACGCAGAGGGCGACGATGATCCTGAAATCGATTACAACCTCAATTTCACTTTCAACCAGGCACAGAAGCGGACGATCAACGCGGCCTTGTCGAACACTTTTGGTTTTGGCGGCCATAACGCTTGTGCTATCGTGAAAAAATTCGTGAAATAAGGTGTTCCGAAAGCTATTACAGCAGATACATACATGCGTAAGGCTTCTTCTTTGCAAAAAGGAGGAGCCTTATTTTGCGTTATACCAGATCCTTGGCTTCTATCCGGGGCATATTGCCCTTTATGAGGAGGCTTTCCGACACAGCTCTGCCTCTATCTGGATGCCCGACCGGCATTCCATCAACAACGAGCGATTGGAGTTCTTAGGCGACGGACTGCTGGATTGCATCGTGGCCGATATTCTCTATCGACGCTATCCCGATGCGCAAGAGGGCTTCTTGACCATCAGCCGCTCAAAGGTGGTGCAACGAGATATGTTGGACAAGATCGCCTTAGAAATCGGGTTAGACAAGCTGATCATTTTCTCTCCGAAGGTTAGCAACCTCAACAACCACGTCTATGGCAATGCATTCGAGGCGTTGGTCGGCGCGGTTTATGTTGACAAGGGGTATGCGACCTGCTTCCAGTTTGTGGAGCGCATGATTGACCAGCACCTCGACCTCAACCAGATTACACAGCAAGAGATCAACTTCAAGTCGAGCCTGCTCGAATGGGGCCAGAAGCATCGGGTAACGATCTTCTTTGATTTGATGGAGAACACTACGGATGAGGAGGGCAAGCTGCTGTTTCACACAGCCATCCATGTGATGGGAGGCAGAGAGATAGGTATGGGCACAGGCTATTCCAAGAAAGAATCGCAACAACAGGCGGCACAAATGGCCCTCAATCGCTTACGCTCTGATAAGCAATTGAGGAAACAGATTTATGCCGAGCAGAAAGAGGCGAAAGCAGCGCAGCTCAATGCCCAAACGTGATGCCCATGCGCATGCCCTGCACAATCAAGTCATGATCGGGCGTGACCAACTTGAGTTTACCCGCCACTTCAGACAATGGAATAGAATCGACCCGATCTCCCTTCATACAAACCATCTGGCCGAATTGTCCCTTCGCAATCAGCTCTGCGGCGTGACCGCCTAAGCGTGTCGCCAAGTTGCGGTCGAAAGGCGAAGGATTACCGCCCCGCTGGGTATAGCCTAAAACGGTGTCGCGCGTCTCGATGCCCGTAGCCTCCTCGATGGCATGCGTGATGTAGCTGGCCGGATGTTTCTTATCCGGTGTTTTAATACCTTCCGCCACCACCACAATCGAATAGGGTTTTCCTTTGTGCGCCCGATCCAAGATGGTCTCATTCACCCGATCCATGTCATAGCCCAACTCTGGCAACAAGATGACATCGGCACCGCCCGCCATTCCGGCATAGAGGGCGATCCATCCGGCGTGGTGACCCATCACCTCGACCACCATCACCCGCTTATGCGAACTGGCCGTAGAATGCAGTCGGTCAATCGATTCAGTAGCGATATTGACCGCCGTATCGAATCCGAAGGTAATGTCCGTACCCCACACATCGTTGTCGATCGTCTTGGGCACGCCGATCACATTCAAGCCAATATTGGCCAGCATCCCGGCTGTCTTCTGCGTGCCATTGCCACCGATGCAGACCAAGCAGTCTAACCCTAACGCTTTGTAATTCTCCAAGATCACTTGAGGCTTATCTGAATCCGTAGCGGTCAACTGCTTGCGGAAAGGTTTCTCTCGCGAGGTGCCCAAGATGGTTCCACCTAAATTGAGAATGCCAGACAAACTCCGTTCGTCGAAGACTTGCGTATCCTTCTCCAAGAGCCCTTTGAAACCACTATGAATGCCAATCACCTCCATCCCAAAGTGTAGCATCGCACATTTGCCCACACCGCGGATTGTCGCATTGATGCCGGGGCAGTCGCCACCTGACGAAAGAATTCCTATTTTCATATCCCAATGATTTGTTAGCAGGTAGCAAAAGTACGGAAAAAAGCCTATTGACAGACAGGATTACGAGGATTTCATTACATTCGCGGCCAAACAGAACTAATCGGAAAGGATATGTCTTTTTTCACGAACAGTGCCCGGCTCTTCTTTTGCCCAAGACTCCGACAGATGGAACGCTTCGATCAACGGATAGACGCGCTTCAACAGCAGCAATTCCATTACTTGCTCCAAACGGCCTCTCACACCGTCTGGGGAGCGCAATATGAATTTGCCCACATCAAAGACTATCAAACCTTTAGCCAACGTATTCCCCTGCAGACGTATGACGATCTGCGTCCCTATATCCACCGCATGATCAACGGAGAAGCGGATATTCTCTGGCCGGGCGTGACCCGTTGGTTCGCCAAGAGCAGCGGCACGACCAACGATAAGAGCAAATTCATCCCGGTGACGAACGAGATCCTACGGAGGTGTCATTACCAAGGGCCAAAAGACATTGTCGCCTTTTACCTGCGCAACTATCCGAACAGCCGCCTATTCGAGGGGAAAGGACTCATCCTGGGTGGCAGCCATAGCCCCTCGCCCTTGAACCACCATGTGCACCAAGGCGATCTATCGGCGGTCTTGCTGCAAAACCTCCATCCGCTGGTGGAGCTGTTTCGGGTGCCTCGCAAGCGCATCATCCTCATGAATGAGTGGGAAAGCAAGCTGCAAGCGATTGTCAAAGCCACTGCCCAGGCGAACGTCAGCAACCTCTCCGGCGTGCCCTCGTGGATGCTGACCCTGATCAAGGCGATCCTCGACTATACCGGGAAACGGACCCTCACGGAGGTTTGGCCTAACCTGGAACTGTTCATCCACGGCGGCATCAGCTTTGAGCCCTATCGAGCTTGTTACCAACAACTGATCCCCTCCTCGGCGATGCACTACATGGAGTGTTACAACGCCTCTGAGGGATTCTTTGGCATTCAAGATGATCCGAGCGATCCGGCCCTGCTGTTGATGCCCGATTATGGAGTGTTCTATGAGTTCGTTCCTTTAGAGGAGTTGGATGCGCCTCATCCACAAGCCGTTCCTTTGGAGGGCGTGGAGGTCGGCCGTAACTATGCCTTGGTGATCAGTACACCCGGCGGACTTTGGCGTTACCTGATTGGCGACACGGTTCGCTTTACCTCGCTAAGACCGCCTAAACTGTTGATCACCGGACGTACCAAGCATTATATCAATGCTTTTGGAGAGGAATTGATGGTGGGCAATGCGGAAAAGGCGTTGGCGCTGACCTGCCAAGAGACGGGCGCTGTCGTGCGTGAATATACGGCCGCTCCCCTGTTTGAGCTGACGGGAAAGGCCGAGGGATGCCACCAATGGCTGATCGAGTTCGAGCGGCAACCCCAAGACTTGGCACTGTTCGCCAAGCGGTTAGACAGCTATCTGCAGCAGGTCAACTCCGACTACGAAGCCAAACGTTATAAGGAGATCTCGTTGGCTCCCCTGCAGGTCGTGGTTGCCCGTGAGGGACTTTTCTACGACTGGATGAAGCACAAAGGGAAATTGGGTGGGCAACACAAAGTGCCGCGCCTCAGTAACGACCGTAGCCAGTTAGATGAGCTGCTTGCCTTGAACCAGCTACCTTCCGCTTAGAAGCGATAGCTCAGATAGAGCCCTGCCCCTCCGGGATTCACCGTGGGAGAAAGTACGAGACGATCGCTATGCCGCAGGTTGATCTTGCGGGCAATGGCGTTACGCACAGGGAAATAGATCAGGTAAGAGAGCTCGACCGAAAGGATGCCGAAGCCGGCTCCAACCACCACGTCCGCCACCCAATGGCGGTTGTTATACACCCGAGAGCCTGCCACAAAAGCGGCCAACGCATAGCCAGAATAGGCCAACACCGGCGAGGAATCCTTAAACTCTTTCCAAGCCAAATGCGCTCCCAAGAAGGCATTAGCCGTATGTCCGGAAGGGAAAGAGTAGTCCATGCCGTCCGGACGTTTCTCATTCACAAAACGTTTCACGCCATGCACCATCGTGGCATTCAGCCCCTCCGCCAAAGCCACCAAACAGAGTTGATCCACCCAATTGTGCTTCTCCTTCCCCATCAAGTCGCACACGAAGACCCATCCTAACATGCCCCACTCCATGTAGTCGTCCACATTGAGCTGCTTCACGGAATCCTTCCGACTGAACAGGTGAAAGTCATTCATACCATCAATCGCAGTACCAATCGCCCCCACCGTAATCAGGGAGGCCGGTAGAATCAAGCTTTTCGGCTGAAAGGTATAGGAGACGATCGGGATGCGTTCAGCCGCTGTCGTCGCCAAGGAGTCCGCAGCGACCTCCCCATCAGGAACAACCGCTCCCACATGCACACAAAACATCCACACACTCACTAAAAAGCTAAACAGCCTTCGATTTCCTTTCATGCTATTCATTCTTTGCCTACGTTCTTCACTGCGTGCGCAAAAGTAATACTTTCCCAGGAAGATTCCCGCTTTTTGCATGTTTTCCCGCGGATTTTGTGTAAGTTTGCGATTTCAAAAAAGAGAACAATATAAGAATAGGTATATGGATCCATTGATTATTTACAACACGCTGACAAGAAGAAAAGAGCCCTTCAAACCGCTGCACGCTCCGCATGTGGGCATGTATGTCTGTGGACCAACAGTCTATGGCGACGCACACTTAGGCCATGCGCGCCCAGCCATCACGTTCGACCTGTTGTTTCGCTATCTGAAACATTTAGGTTACAAGGTGCGCTATGTACGCAACATCACGGATGTGGGCCATTTGGAGCACGATGCCGACGAAGGTGAGGACAAGATCGCCAAGAAGGCGCGCTTAGAGCAACTGGAGCCGATGGAGGTGGTGCAATACTACACCTTGCGTTATCACCATGCGATGGAGGCCTTGAATGTATTGCCGCCCAGCATCGAGCCGCACGCTTCCGGTCACATCATCGAGCAGATCGAATTGGTGAAGCAGATCTTAGCCAATGGGTATGCGTATGAGAGCCAAGGCTCTGTCTATTTCGACGTAGAAAAATACAACAAAGAACATCGCTACGGCATCCTCTCCGGACGGAACATCGAGGATATGCTGAAGACAACCCGTGCGCTCGACGGCACTGAGGAGAAGCGTAACCCGATTGATTTCGCCCTTTGGAAATGCGCGCAACCGGAGCACATCATGCGTTGGCCCTCCCCTTGGAGCAACGGTTTCCCCGGCTGGCACTGCGAATGTACCGCGATGGGTCGGAAGTATTTAGGCAACCATTTTGATATCCACGGAGGTGGCATGGACCTGATCTTCCCGCATCATGAGTGCGAGATTGCTCAGGCAGTGGCTTCACAAGGCGATGAGATGGTGCACTATTGGATGCACAACAACATGATCACCATCAACGGACAGAAGATGGGTAAGTCATTGGGCAACTTCATCACCTTGGATCAGTTCTTCACGGGCGATCACGCCTCGCTCACACAGGCTTACGCCCCGATGACCATCCGTTTCTTCATCCTGCAGGCGCATTACCGCAGCACGGTGGATTTCAGCAACGAGGCTTTGCAGGCCGCTGAGAAGGGATTGGCCCGTTTGATGGAGGCCTACAGCCACCTGCAGAAGATCCAGCCGGCCGCTACCTCCAGCGTAGCGGTGAAGGAGCTGCGTGCGAAATGCTACGAGGCGATGAACGATGACCTCAACTCACCGATCGTGATCTCGCATCTCTTTGATGCGGCTCGTGCCATCAATGCGGCCAAAGACGGGAAGGCAACCCTCTCTGCCGCTGATTTACAGGAGCTGAAAGAGACGTTCCATCTCTTCTTGTTTGAGATACTCGGTATGAAAGACGAGGCTGCCGCTGGCGGCAACAGCTATGAGGCCTTTGGCAAAGCGGTTGATCTGCTGCTGGCTATCCGCCAACAGGCGAAAGCGAATAAAGATTGGGCTACCTCTGACAAGATCCGTAATGAGTTGACCGCCTTAGGCTTCAAGATCAAGGACACGAAGGAAGGGGCTGAATGGACATTAGGCTAATCGCTACGAGATATGACGATTCAAGATTTTCTTCAAGGAGATAAGTTTGCCTTGCTGGCTGGCGTAGAGTTGCTCGAAGTGGGCAACGGCTACGCCAAGGCCCGCATGGAGGTGAAACCGGAGCATTTGAATGGCGGCGGTGTTTGTCAAGGAGGCGCCTTGTTCACGTTAGCGGATTTGGCCTTCGCGGCCGCGACCAATAGCCACGCCCGCCTCACCTTCTCCATCGACTCCTCCATCCATTTCTTTCGTTCTGTTTCGGAAGGCATGCTGTATGCAGAGGCGCATGAGGTATTCAACCACAAGCGTTTAGCGAATTGCGAGGTACGCATCACCACAGAGGCGGGAGCATTGATCGCTACTTTCAACGGAACGGGTTATCGCAAAGATACAGCGCTTCCTTTTGAGCCGATCGGCTAACGCCTGTCAAGGCATCACGACCCGGCAATCCATAGGAGCTCGTAGATTTCGGCCCTCTTTCAAGTAGGCCTCTACGGCTCCCAATTTTAACTTGGCACGTACCTTGACCGGGATATGGTTAGCATCATCGCCAATCCAAACCTCCGCCGCAGCCTTGGGTTGCTCAAAGGCTTCATCCTCAATGTCAATATAGAAATGACGGGTGCGGTATTTCACCCCTTTGTGCTCCACGATGCGTTGGCCGGAATAGCGAAAACGCATCGTTACTAAATCACGCCCGATGGCGACAGTCAAAGGGAAGTCATCCCCGCTACGCAATGTACCTGCTGCCAAGGCACGCAGATAGAGCGTACCACCCAGCATATCACTCACGGGAGATTCCGCTACCAATAGTGTATCAATCTTTACCCGTTTCAAGGTATAGCGACGGGAGGCGATAGCCACCTGATTGGCTGGCTCATAGCGAAATCGCAACTCATCCACCGAATAATAATCGCCCTCATCCGAATGTTTGCTACTATACAGCAGGCGAGGCACTTTGGAGTAATAACAGGCCATCGTATCCCGCATCCGGTAAAGTTTCTCCACGATGCCCGCAGAGCGGAAGAGCAGGCTATAATGCCAAGCGGACTCTCCCTCGAAATAGTCTTCCTCCACCTTAAAGGTGGCACTCCCCGCCTTTGAGAAGACCAAACCCCACTTGTAATAGAGTTCATAATCGACCGCTTCATTGGCTTGGAAAGACAAGGTTTGCGCATGAGCACTCACCTGTAAGAGCTGCAGACACAAGAGCAGCAACGCTTTAGAAGCGCAAACCGCCAAAGCTGTTTGGGTTGGAAGAAGAGGAAGCTTTGCCTTCATTGCGATAGTCTCGTTTCTTTTTGGTGATTTCTTTCGGTTTATTCTTGGTGATCTCTAACGGCTTCTGTCGTTTCATAGGCACAGCGGTCACATCCCACGTCTCCTCCACCTGCCAATTCTGCATGATTTGGAACTGCTTGGGACAATAGATCACCAACTCTGGCTGCCGCTTCTCCGCATAGTCACCGGTGTCCCACTTTCCATTGCCATTCAGATCAACCGTCAAACGGGCATAATATTTATCGGGGCGTAAATCCATGAAGAGTGCTCCACCCTCCTTCACTTTCGCCTTACGCACAGGCATATCACTGCTGTTTAACAGTTCCACGAATGCGGTGGTATCTACCCCAATCAAGTTAATAAACAGATGCCCATACTCATCCTCCTTCTTGAGTTTGAACGCATGGCTCACCGTGTTGTTCCGCTTTCCATAGACACTGAATACAGTCGCTGAATCGGCTTCCAATCGATACTCCTCCGCATACTGCCAAGGACGCAGGATAAAATAGCGCAATGAGTTAGTCGTATCGGGGTAGAAGCGAAAATTAACTGCCGTCCACGTGGAATCCACCATCCGCTCCAACCGGAACAGGCTGGAATCTAAATCAGCTACCGGCTCCATGAAAGTGATGGAGAGGGTGTCGGTCATCTCAATCGTACCTCCAGGGGAGAGATTCATACCCAAGAACTCAATCGGATCCGGCTCATCACCCTGCTTTTTCTTCTTCTTAGGCTCTGCCTTTGCACGATGGCGCATCACGAAGTTTACCGTATCGGTCTGCGGTTGCAACTGATTGAGCGAATCGCTTTTCAGGTAATCCACCGACAGACTTAACGTATCTTGCTGCCATACCAAGGAATCAGTCAACCAGTATTTTAGTGTCTTTCGCTCGTCCTCTGCCTGCAGATAATACCAACTCGCTTCACTCGGTGTGAAATTGACGGGTGTCAGAGCGGGTAAGGTATCCACAGAGGCATTGAATCGCAACGTCAATACCTTCGCATCGGTTCGCTCCGGTCGCAGCATATACTGTCGTTCAGCCTTCTCCTTGAAAAGCCGAAGAGCAATATCATCCGGCATGAAATGGGTATAGGGCACAGTCTTGATCGTATCAATGGTCAACGAGTCTTTCCACGTTGTGTCTTGACGAGTGGTCAACTCGAAAGTAGGTACGATTAGCGAGTCGCCAAAAGCGATCTGTTGTCCCGGTTGACTATATTTATAGGTACGCATCACATCCTCCACGGCATAAATACGGTAAGTGCCCGGAGCCATATTGCGGATGGTAAAGGCGCCTCGATCATTGGTCCGGGAGGTACGCACAAAAGGAATCGTCGTAAAGGCGGAATCAGCCAGGTCGGTATGTACACCAATCGTGATACCCGGCATAGGCTCCAATGTGGCCGCATCCAGTAATACGCCCGAAATCTCAAGCGTGTCTATCTGATCGCCAGTGGAGAAAGCAAAGGAGAAATTCTCAAAGATATTCTTCTCGTTATTGTCGGCAATCGAATTGGTAAAGTCGATCGTATAGGTGGTATTGTCACGCAACGTATCCTCTAACTCCACGATGACTCGCCGACCGTTTGCCCGTATCACCGGCTGCATGGCTTGGGGCGGCGTAATGATCACATTCTCCGTCGGCTTATCAACTTGGATCAGCTCATCAAACAGGATCTCTACCTTCTTGCCTTTATAATTGAGCTGCCCCGGTGCAGGTGTACTGCTAACAAATTTTGGGGGCTGTTCATCGTATGGACCACCATTGGGCGAAGCCATATTCGCACAAGCATACAACAGGCTTGTGGCGATCGCTCCCCACAAGAGTTGCCAAATAGTTTTCAGATGCCTATTCCTCATTGATGCTTAATGTCTTCAACTTACGATTACTCCATGCTCATAAAGATACTCCGGAGCAATGTCTGCGCCATTTGCCCAAAAGACAGTTCCGTCCAAACCATAACGGATAAATTCCTTCTCGTCTTTTAAATCCTCATAAGCAGGGTAATCCAAAAGGGGAGTCAAATCGACACGTCTCTGCTCACCGTTATTGAACGTACACAACAAAGTGTGTCCCCCTACATAATCTGCGGCTGTTACTAACAAAATCATAGCTATTGATTTTAACGTTGTACTTTTTCTATTCGCTCACCTCTTTGAGCCTTCTCCCACAATTCAAGCAATCTCATTTCGTGCTGATCAATATATTCATTCACAATCTGAATGGTTTTCGCACTGCCTTTTCCTTCTACCATACGGTCTTTTATGGTAATAACAAACCAATTACCTCTATCCTTAATGTGTAAATGAGGCGGATTATGGTCTTTACCATACATATATATAAGGATGCCTCTAATAATGTCGATAGCACTCATGACGTGAATAGCTTTTGCCGCAAAGGTAGCTAAAACCTTCGGATAGGCAAGAAGGCGGAAGGGTTTCTTCACTTTTTGGCCTCATCCTTCCTCACTACGTTTCAACAAACGGAAGCCGATGCGGCAATAGAGGCACTTGCGTTTCTCGCAATACTCACGCCGCAATTGGATCAATGCCTGCGTGTCGCCCGCATGTTTCACGATAAGTCCTCCTTGCTGGAAAGTCGTGATGATGTAGTTACGCTCCGGCTGGATGGATTCTAACAGACGGATGGCCCGTCCACAATACTCCGGCAACTTCTTGTGTTGTCCGTATGCGAAATAGAGCGGTACCACCGTATTGATCAGCAAAATATCACGGGCTTTATCTCCGATCCATTTTTCAGAAGTGGTCGAGACATGCGAGAATTGATAATGCGTCAGCCAATAATCGGAAGGCAACAAACGGAACAGGGCTTTGATCTCTCCAGGGGTATGCGCCTCTATGATTTTGGAGAAAAGGGTATCGTGGCGACACCAGATAGCCGCCAATTGCGCCAACTTCACCTGTGGAAAGCTATGCGGACGCAGACGCAACTGTTTGAAAACAAACTCATCTAACGGAGTCAACGCATATTTCTGTCGCAAAAAAGCATATTCCCGTTGCAGCAAGCGATAGTAGTCGCACGAATAGGTCTCGTTGAGCATACCGGCTTGTCCGAAAAGCATGGCCTCGACCTGCGAACTGCTGATCCGTTGCTTCTGGATACAACGAAAAGGCAGGCTACGCGCCAACCGCTCGAAAGCATCATTATTCACACCAAAACCGAAACTACGGGTCAACGAAACATAGCACACCTCGTTCCAATCACCTTGATAATGGCCCAGGAGTTTCAAGAGATCAGCCGATTTGCGCTCCAGCCGCTCACTCAACAGCGCATCTAACCAACCGGTGATATGCACGGGATCTATCTCGGAGAGGCGTGGCAGGCAGGAGATCGGCAACTCTTTCGAGAGCAACCACTCCACATTCGCTTGAACAGCCGGAGGAACCGGCAACAGCAACATCGGGATCTGCTCTCCTGTGGTACGCACGATCTCCGCATCCGCATCACCCACCACATGCAGGATCACCCCGTCATACGCTTTGTCTTGATCATGATGATGGCGCAACCAATCAGAGGCCCGGTCATGAATCTCCACGCTCCCGGCCCATAAAGTATCTGCTATCCGTATTTTCGCATTGAAAAAATCCGGGCCCGCATCTCGATTCTCAATGCCCGGATCGATGACGGAAACGGGTAATCCCTCCGTTGTACACAAAGGTGAGGGGCCATAAAGCCCGTATTTCCATACATACTGCAAGATTCGCTCCATAAACTTTCATAATCAAGGTTTACGGGCTCAAAGATAAATAGTTTCCGGCAAAAACCACACGGGTATAGACAGAAATAACCCTCAAAAGTGCGCATTCACTTTTGAGGGTTCTGTATGCTATGCTCAATACTTGAAACTACCACCGCCCAAAAACTCACGCAACAGGGAAGTACCGGGAAGTTGTTCGGTAGGAATCGGATTGAAATAGCGCAGGAAACGACGTAGGCGATAGGCTTCGGCATAAGCCGGACTATCCTCTTTCACCTCCGCCAAGATCGGTTCCGCATAGGGACGCAACGTGGCCAGCTCATAAATCATCGCACTATTAAACATGGCGTCGGCATTCTCCTGATAGGGGAAAATCCACTTATCCTCACCCCGCCGCACGCTGGGCCAACGCAAGATGGTCTGTTCCGCAGAATAGCCTCGGAAGCGGTAATCGCGAATGATGCGACGAAGCAGGCGATTGTCGGTTGTCGGGATCCAGTTGTGGTTATCAAGCGAGATCGTGGTCAGTACGGAGACATAGATCTTATAGGTGCGAGACTGGTCAATGCAACGGGTCAGCTCCGGGTTGAGACCGTGTATGCCCTCCATCACCAACACCGTGTTCTCCTCCATCTTCAACTTATTGCCCTTATAAACCCGTTTGCCCAAATGGAAATCGAAAGTCGGCAGCTCAATCTCCTCTCCGCTGAGCAGCCGCTCCAAGTCTCGATTGAGATAGGGAAGGTCGAGCGCATAGAGCGATTCGAAGTCATATTCGCCCTGTTCGTCTTTGGGGGTATCTTCCCGGTTGAGGAAGTAGTCATCCAACGAGATGCCGATCGGACGCAGCAGGTTGGTCGTGAGTTGCACCTGCAAACGTTTACAGAAGGTGGTCTTTCCGGAAGAGGAAGGTCCGGAAATCAGCACCATGCGCACGCCTTGCTGATAACGTGCGGCAATCTCTTCCGCAATCTTTGCGATCTGTTTCTCTTGCATCGCCTCAGAGACCAAGATCAGCTCTTGCGTATGCCGACGAGCCACCGCACCATTGAGGTCGCCCACATTGTTCAAGCCAATGGTGCGCTGCAAGGTGAGGTGCTCTTTGTAAGCGCCAAACATCTTATCCTGCGGAATGATCGGTTCCAACTGAGTAGGATCATCTCGGCGAGGCACACGCAACAGCAGGCCATCCTTGTAAGGGACTATGTCGAACAGCTGAATGCACCCAGTGGAGGGAGTCAGACAACCATAGAAGAAGTTGACGTAGCCATCCAGCTCATAATAGGAGGTATAGACCATGCCGGCTGATTCAATGAGCTGGGCTTTGTCTTCCAATCCCCGTTCCTTAAAAAGTCGCACAGCTTCTGCCGTCTGCACACGATGCGGCACAAACGGGAAGTCCGCGTCAACCAGCTCCCGCATCCGTGTCTTGAGTTGTGCGATGGTGGCCTCGTCGATCGGCTGCTCCCCATGAATGATGCAGTAGTAGCCCCGCGACACGGGATGCTCCAAGTGCAGAATAGCCGTTGGCCAAAGATCGTTTACCGCTTTAGAAAGAATGTGACACAGCGAACGCACATAAGTGCGCATCCCTGAAAGTTGCGTATAATCCACATACGCAATGTCTTGCGGCTGCCAGCAACGGTAATTGAGACTCTCAGTCTTGTTATTCACCTGTGCATTCATCGGGGGATAATCCAACGGCTCTCCGACTAAAGTATAAATCTCACGCAGCGTCGAACCAATAGGCACCTCTTTATATAAATTGTTATTCTTGCAAAAAATTGTAATTGTATCAGCCATAGTTTCTCAGTTATTATTTATAAATTCGCCCCCTAAAGTTAGGAACATTAATCGGATATACCATCCACTTAAACGTAATTTAAATGGACTATTCTTTTTTTGATCTGCTACGGCTGATCGGCTCATTAGGTCTCTTCCTGTATGGTATGAAGATCATGAGTGAGGGATTACAGAAATTCGCGGGCGATAGCTTGCGACGTATTTTAACTGCCATGACGACCAACCGGGTGACGGGAATGCTCACCGGTGTACTGATTACGGCCCTGATCCAGTCCTCTTCGGCGACGACGGTCATGGTCGTTAGTTTTGTTAACGCAGGCTTACTAACGTTGTCTCAATCTATTGGCGTCATTATGGGTGCCAATATCGGTACAACAGTCACGGCCTGGATCATCTCAGCGTTAGGTTTCAAGATTGACATTGCGGCGTTTGCCCTTCCCCTCTTGGCCTTTGCCATCCCGCTCTTCTTCTCTAATAAGAGCTCACGGAAGTCAATGGGTGAGTTCGTCTTCGGTTTCGCCTTCCTGTTCATGGGTTTGCAGAGCTTGAAAGCCAACGCCCCCGATTTGGGAGCTAACCCGGATATGTTGGCCTTTGTGCAGAATTACACCGACATGGGTTTCCTTTCCATTATTCTCTTCCTGTTCATTGGAGCTATCTTGACCATGATCGTGCAGGCCTCAGCGGCTACGATGGCGATCACCTTGATCATGTGTGCGAACGGATGGATCGACTATCATTTAGGCGTGGCGTTAGTATTGGGCGAGAATATCGGAACCACCATCACGGCCAACTTGGCGGCTTTGACCGGTAACACGCAGGCACGTCGGGCAGCCTTGGCCCATTTAGCGTTCAACGTGTTTGGTGTGATCTGGGTATTGCTCCTGTTCTACCCCTTCACCAATGCGGTCTCTTGGTTCGTGGAGAACGTGATGGGTGTGAGCGACCCGGCGGTAGCGGTATCATTTAAGTTGGCGGCTTTCCACACGGCGTTCAACATCAGCAACACCTTCATCATGATCTGGTTCGTGAAGTTTATCGAAAAGACAGTTTGCACATTGATCAAACCCAAAGTGGAGGACGAGGAGTATCGCTTGCGTTTCATTTCGGGAGGTATGCTCTCTACGGCAGAGCTCTCTATCCTGCAGGCACATAAGGAGATCTCCCTGTTTGCCGAGCGTACGGCCCGCATGTTAGGCATGGTGAGAGAGCTGTTCTATGAGAAGAACGAGGAGGCCTTCTTGAAGACCTATGCCCGGGTGGAGAAATATGAGAGTATCAGCGACCGCATGGAGATCGAGATTGCCAACTACCTGACGCAGGTGTCGGAGGGTCGTTTGAGCTCCGAGAGTAAGGAGGAGATCCGTATCATGCTTCGTGCCGTCTCCGAGATCGAGAGTATCGCCGATTCTTGTAACAACATGGCACGCAGCATCAAGCGGCGCAACGAGTTCAAGTCGGTCTTCACCGATAGCCAGAACAAGCACCTCGATCACATGTTTGAGTTAGTGTCCAAGGCTTTGACCCGCATGACCTATATCTTGAGCAAGAACGAGGCGACCCACGAGGACATCAACCCCTCTTACAACATCGAGAACGAGATCAACAATTATCGCAACCAGTTGAAGAGCCGCAACATCGAGGACATCAACAACAAGGAGTATCAATACCAAGATGGTGTCTATTACATGGACTTGGTCGGCGAGAGCGAGAAATTGGCCGACTATGTGTTAAATGTAGTACAAGCGGTGATCGAGAAGAAAATATAACGTACTTTTGCTCCGTATAGCAACCGAAAGCCCTTGCCTGCTATCAGTGTCAAGGGCTTTTTTAATGAAAAGAACAGGATGAAAAAAGGGTATGTAGTATTTCTCTGGAGCCTATTATGGGTTGGCTTGAGTGCTTGCGACAAGGAGGAGGTACGGATCACAGACACCAACCAAGTGAATAACTGGATTGAGGAGACCATGCGGGCGAATTATCTTTGGTATGACGAATTACCAGATAAATCCCAACTCAATTTCAGCGCCGACCCCGAAACCTTCTTCAACAGCCTGCTCTCCGACAAAGATGGCAAGGAGATCAACGGCTCCCTCCACCATTTCTCGACCATCGAGAAAAGCGCTACCACCAAGGCGATCCTCGATGAGCAGAACTCCTATGGATTTGATTTCGCGGTAACGAAGCTACAGACCAAAGAGCAGCAGACCTTCAACATCGCCCTGGTGATCTACGTGTTGCCCAACTCTCCGGCAGCAGAGGCGGGCTTGCGCAGAGGCGATTGGATCTTAGGAGTCAATGGCGAGTTAGGCTCCATCAGCGAAGACTACAACAGCCTGCGCAGTGGCGAGAAAGCCACGCTCTATATCGCCGATTATGACCGAGAGAAAAAGAGCTTTGTGAATGCCCGCAACCTCACGATCGCTGCCTCACGGGCGGTGGAAGACACCCCTTTTCTCAAAGACTCTGTCTATCAAGTGGGCGGCAAAACAGTGGGCTATTTGATGTACAACCATTTTGCTTCAGATCCTGAAGGCTACAAAGGGAGCGCTTACAACGAGCAAATGGCAGCTCTCTTCGCCCGCTTCAAGCAGCAGGGTGTCAACGAGTTTATCCTCGACTTACGTTACAATGGAGGTGGTTTGCTTACCTGTGCGCAGCTATTGGCCTCCTTCTTGGCCCCCTCGTCGGCACTGGGCCAAGTGTTCTGCAAGGAGGTGTACAACGATTTGAATCAATCAAAAAATCAATCCGTGAAGCTCTTGCGCACGACTGAGGTATTGGCGGGCAACCTGAACCTGCAGCGACTCTATGTCTTGACCGGCACAAGCACCGCCTCCTCTTCGGAGTTGGTGATCAACGGGCTACGTCCTCTTATGGGGCAAGAGCAGGTGCGCCTGATTGGACGAACCACGTTGGGCAAGACCGTAGGTATGACTATCTACGACCAATCGTCGAAATATGGCTGGATCATGCAGCCTATCACCTTCTATGTCTTCAATGGAGAAGGCAAGGCAGACTATGCCGATGGCTTCACGCCAGATGTGGAGGTCAACGAGTATGAGCAGACCTTGGGACAGTTTGGCACGACCGACGATCCGCTGTTCGCGCAAGCAATGGCGGAAATCAGCGGAACGGCTCCCCTCAAGGCGGCGCAAGCGGACCCCCTCCCCTTCCAGCTGCAGGAGGTGAACGCCCGACGCGGCAACGGTGTGATTACAACAGAACAGCATAGCTATTAAAAAAACAGGAAGAACGATGAGTATTGGAAAATGGATTGGAGGCATCTTGGGCTTTGTGGCCCTGGGCCCATTAGGCGCACTGGCAGGTATCATATTAGGTTCACTCTATGATGACAAAGAGCAGGAAGGACAAGGAGAGGCGTATGCCGACCCGAGGCGAGGCGAACGCAACGGCTTTCTCTTCTCCATGCTGGTCATGGCCTCCTATATCATACGGGCAGACGGCAAGATCATGCATAGCGAGATGGAGTATGTACGGCAATTCTTGCGTCGAAACTTTGGCGAGATGGCCGTGGAGGAGGGACAGCAGATCTTGCTGCGCCTCTTTGAGCAGGCCAAACGGATGGATCAAAAGCAGCCCTGGGGCTTTCGGCAGACCATTCAAGACTGCGGTCGGCAGATAGCGCAGCAGGTACGTTATGAGGAGCGGCTGCAATTGTTAGCCTTCTTGGCCGAGATTGCCAAGAGCGATGGCCAAGTCTGCGCCGCGGAGATCCAAGCACTGAAAGAGGTAGCTGCGGCGATGGAACTATCCGAGCAAGAGGTAGAGTCTATGCTCAACTTGCGAGGCGATTCGTTGGAGGAGGCCTATAAGGTATTGGAGATCGCTCCCTCCGCAACCGACGATGAGGTGAGAGCCGCTTATCGCCGTTTAGCGGTGACCCATCATCCCGACAAGGTTGCCAATCTCGGAGAAGATATTCGCCGGGCAGCCACAGAGAAATTCCAACGCATCAATGAGGCGAAAGAGAAAATCTACAAGGCCAGGGGGATGAAATAAATTATCCCATCTTGTTGATTCGTTCATTCAGCATCCGGATCTTGTCGAGCAGCTGACTGAACGGCAGTGAATCCCCATAGATCATGGTTTCCTGCATCTCCTCATAGTCCTTCTTCCATTCCTCCACAATGCTTTCTGGTGGAACTATCTGCAGGGTGGCGGGCTGTAAGGTGTCATAGTCGAAACCACGCAAGCCAATGAAAGTGCGGCGATGGTCGATGACCGACTGATAGAGTGCTTTGTTCTGCAAGGCTTCCTCCGCAATCGGCGTATCTATAATCTGACCAATGTCGTAAAGGTGTCTCGACATACGTTCCGTACGCATGTTCTCCTTCGGCTTGGCAAATTCCTCATGCAACAGGAACACCTTTTCAAGGAACGTGCGTTGCGGCAGCACGGCACGGACTTCAAACTCTTTTTCCGTGAAGGGAACCTTCGTAAATACCTCGTCGATGAACGACCGCAGTTTGACGGGAGTGACCGGTTCGCTCATAGAACGGCCGCTGACCTCAATGATGACCTTGGGACGAATATAGCTATTGTCGTCAAAAGCGGGATGATAGGCAACCTCTATGATTTCAGGATCGGTCGTCGTCACGGGAGTGATGTTCACAGAAACAGTAAACGTTTCCCTGGAAATGCCGTCCCGGACGAGTTGCTCCGCCAAGTCATTTTGCAGCCTTTCTCTGACAAACGAGCAGGAGGCACGGCGCAGCTTGTCGCTTATCTGAGTCTTCGACAGCTTTCCGCTGAAACCAAGATATTCACGGTCTATGGCAATGTCGGCATCCTCGGACATTCGGCTGATGAGATGCCAGCACTTGCTCAGATTGGTACCGCCCTTGAAAGAGATGTGCTCCGCATAGGGTAAAGCGAACAATGCCCGCAAGACTGCCGTCACCCACCAGTCTTTTTCGATTATCTGAAGGTGCAACCCGTTCTCGGCTTGCACACGGCGTATGATTTCCTGTCGGTCTTTTACGGATAAATCTGCAAATTTCATAGCTATGAGAGTTTTTTGCGCACCCATATCGGTGCAAGTTGGATGTCTTTCTGATAGTCTTCCTCGGTCACATGTTCAAGATGTTTTCTGATAACGGCTATCTGTTCATCGGTCACGTTGTGTTCACCAATCTCGCGCATGGCGGTCACGATAAGCTGCATCAGGGTAGAGCGGAAAGCGAAAATACGCATTTCCGACGTATGCTTGAACAGGATGCCCTTGCCCTTCCCGATGGACACGCGACGTCCGGAACCATCCGTGACAAACACGACATTAGCCGGAATCTGGGTGGATAGTCCCAGCTTGTTCAGTACGTATGCTCCGGTAGGGGCAATCCTTACCTTGTCGCGCTTGGCGATAGCTTCGGCAATCTCTTCAATGGAGGGCGGTATGATGCCGCTGCCCCATTTCCTGTCCACTTTCGGATAGCAATAGATGCCCTGGGCCACACGCATAAGGTCGCCCGCACGGCACAGACGGACCAAGGCCGAACGTACCGCATCGGAAGATGCCGGGTGAAAGTCATCGGGAAAGAAGAGTCTTCCCCTTTTGGATTTCTCCACCCTTCTT
>JALFJR010000003.1 GCA_022775005.1 Parabacteroides sp. | reverse complement strand
ACCGTTTGCATCAATTGGGTAATCTGTTCATTACAGGGGTTGCCGATGCTTCCCTCGTGGGTGTGTTCCACCTCTTTATTGGGCTTGAATTGCCCAGCCTCGATCTCTAAGCCCACCTGCTTGTAGGCATCCCGGAAGGGCACGCCTGCCAACACCCGACGGTTCACCTCCTCCACACTGAACATCAAGGCATAACGCTCGTCATCGAGGATATGCTCGTTTACCTTCACCTCTCGCATCATGTGGGTCGCCATCCGGAGGCAATCTTTTAACTCGTCGAAAGCGGGCAAGAAGAGCTCCTTGATGATTTGCAAGTCTCGGAAATAACCCGAAGGTAGGTTATTGGCGATCAAGGTGATCTGTTGAGGCAATCCTTGGATCTTGTTGCATTTCGCCCGGGTCAGCTCAAACACGTCTGGGTTCTTTTTGTGGGGCATGATGCTGGAGCCGGTCGTGAACTGATCGGGCAGCTTGATGAACCCGAAGTTCTGGCTGTTGAACAGGCAGGCATCGAAAGCCAATTTAGAGAGGGTAGCGGCAATTCCGGCCATCGCGAAAGCAACGGTCCGCTCCATCTTGCCTCGTCCCATCTGAGCATAGACTACATTATAATCTAGGGAGTCAAAACCCAAGAGATCGGTCGTCAGCTGGCGGTTGAGCGGGAAGGAGGAGCCATATCCAGCCGCAGAACCTAACGGATTGCGGTTGCATACCCGATAGGCGGCTTGCAGCATCTGCAGGTCATCGACCAAGCTTTCCGCATAGGCACCAAACCAAAGACCAAATGAGGAGGGCATGGCTACCTGCAGATGGGTATATCCTGGCATCAATACCGCTTGATAGCGGTTACTTTGAGCAATCAAGACCTCGAAGAGCTCCGTGACGGCTGTCACCAACGTTTGGATCTGTGCACGGGTAAATAGTTTTAAGTCTAACAGAACTTGGTCGTTACGTGAGCGTCCGCTATGGATCTTTTTGCCCATATCGCCCAATGAGCGTGTCAGCATCAGTTCTACTTGTGAGTGCACATCCTCAATGCCCTCTTCAATTATGAACGAGCCACTCTCGGCTATCTTGTAGATCTCTCGCAAGGCGGCCAAGAGGGTTTGCAACTCTTCTGCGGTCAGCAGGCCAATACTCTCCAGCATAGTGATGTGTGCCATAGAGCCCAACACATCATATTTGGCAAGGTAGAGATCCATTTCCCGGTCTTTGCCGACCGTGAAACGATCCACTTCTTGATCTACCTGCACATTTTTCTCCCAAAGTTTTTGTGCCATTCTAATCTTATAAATACGGATTTAATAGGGCAGAACCGTCAAAACCTCAGCTATTTTGTCAATAGCCTCTTGCAACGGTTTGGCCACCATTTGCTTGATGAAGGGATTCAACTCAGCCCCGACCGTTAGTTTCATACGTGTGTCGGCCTCGGCCACTTCTTTCAGTTGAATCCAAAGATGCAGGGGGATGGGACTGTTGGTGGTAGCGAACTTGATCAGTTGGTTGGGCTCTCGTTCCACGATTTGGAACCGGATACTTCCTACCGGATCAACTGAGAAGCTACAGCTGTCGCTATCGAATGAAAAGTCTTTCACCTTACCCGCTGGGATGCGGTCTTTCACACGCTCCAGGTTGGAGAGGTCGGACAGCATCCCATAGATACATTCAGCTTTATGTGGGATCTGCTTGATCTCACTAACAAATTTTTCTTCCATTTAAAAGCTGTTTTCGAGCGTTATTTCTCCGGGTTCCAATGTGCCGGATCTTTGCGCCACTCTTGCAGCACGGCAATCTCAGACTCATCAATGTAGTCAGTGCGCACGGCTTCCTCTAAAACAGCATCATAATTGCTTAATGTGGTCAATGTTACTTTCGCCTCCTTGAAAGCCGCCTCGGCCACGGGGAATCCATAGGTGAAAATAGCCACCATGCCGACTACATCGCAACCGAAGTTACGAACGGCCTGTACTGCTTTCAAGCTGCTGCCGCCGGTAGAAACTAAATCCTCGATGATGACTACTTTCGATCCGGGTTTCAACTCTCCCTCGATCAGATTCTCCAATCCATGATCTTTTGGCGTTGAACGGATATACACGAAAGGCAGACCCAACAGATCGGCTACCATGGCTCCTTGTGCGATTGCGCCTGTGGCAACTCCGGCGATCGCATCCACATTCTCAAACTTCTCACTGATTACACGTGCCAACTCCACCTTGATGAAGCTACGGACAGCCGGATAAGAGAGTGTCTTACGGTTGTCGTTATAGATGGGAGACTTCCAGCCACTTGCCCACGTGAAGGGATTTGCCGGTTGCAATTTTACAGCTTTAATTTTCAGTAGCTTCTCTGCCACTAATCTTTCCAGTGCTTTCATATCGACCAAATGAATTTAATTCGAGTTGCAAAAATAGGCAAAGCGATTGAGATTCCCTCCAATCCTCCTGTAATTTTTTGATTAAATTTTATATGCTTGCAAGTGCGAGGAAGCTCACTTTTGTATTGGGAAGGGGGCTAAGGGCATGGGCACAAGCTAAAAAAGTGGAGCCGGTGGTGCATACATCATCTACTAACAAGATTCGTTTGCCTGCCAAGGGGGTGTTTGTAGATGCCTTAAAAATGGCACATACGTTTAGCCATCGTTCGAGTGGCGTCTTATTAGTTTGGCTCTCTGTCGCTCGCAAGCGGCAAAGGCTGGTGGTGTCGATGGGTGTTCCCCATACGGATTGTAACCCTCGGGCGATCCATTCGGATTGGTTGAACCCTCGTTCGCGTTGCTTATCTCGATGGAGTGGGACGGGCACTAAATAGTCGAATCGGGCGAAATCGCTTTGAGCAATCATCAGCTCACGGGCTATGTGACGACCTATCCAGTAGCCTGCCTCTTTGTGCTTTTTATACTTGATGGCATGCACGAGCTGACGCACTTTCCCGCCTCTTTCGAAATAGTAGAAGGCCATTCCTCGTTCAAAGGGGAATGCTTCTCGCAAAGCCTCCACCAAGGGGTTGTCCGCTTGCCGATGGTAATCCGTGCGAGGTAGTTCGCAAAGGCAATGCAAGCAAATCTGCTCTTCTCCTTGCGCCAACGAGCGCCCGCACAACAGGCAATGGCGAGGGAAGAACAGGTGTGTCAACTCATTCCATATCGAACGCATCCAAGGCATCATTGGCATCATTGAGTAGTGAACGTGTACACTCCATGGCGAGGGAACTCTCGAAACCTCGGGAGGCCGCAAATCGCAATAGTTTTTGAACCAATTCATAAGCGTTTTTTGCCTTGGTGGAGCGCATCTTCGTGCGAAGCAAATCTGTTAGGACTTCTCGGTATTGCTCTTCGTCAAGGGCCTTTAAAGCGGCTTCTCGCAGAGGGGAGGAGATTCCCTTTTGGCTCAATTCAAAGTTGATCTTGAGGCGCCCCCAATGGTTAAAGCGAAACTTGTCGGCCGCAAAACATCGGGCAAAACGACCCTCATCCACAAAGCGTTCCGCTTGCAGTCGTTGCAAGATTCGTTCACTTGCCTCTTCAGGTAATTCAGCTTTTTCTAATTTCTTGCGTAAATCTTGCAGGCAACACTCCTTGGTGGCACAAAGGGAGGCCAGTTGTTGCAATAGCTGTTCTTCTGTTTTCATATTGTCGCAAGGATAAAACGAGATTTTCCGTAAAAATCGCACATTATTTCAATGGCTTTGAATCGTTTTGCTTGTAGCATCTCCACCATGGCCTCCGCACAGAGTGGGTTGATCTCCAAATAGAGCTTTCCGCCTGGTCGCAAAGCGAGACGGGCATAATCGGCAATGGCTCGATAGTAACGTAACGGGTCATTATCCGGCACAAAGAGGGCAAGATGAGGCTCGTAAGCCAATACGTTTTGCTCCATTTGTGCGCTTTCCTTTTGCAGGATATAGGGTGGATTGCTGACAATGGCATCCAGTCCGACATCCCCGATAATTCCGACAGGTGAAATTGCCTCGGCGGCTACCTGCAGGATGTCCGCTTGCCGGAAATGGATCTTCACTTCCTGCACTCGGGCATTTTCTTCAGCCACTTCGAGGGCTTCGGGAGAGACATCCATGGCCTCAACTTCTGCTTTCGGAAGGGCCTTGGCCAATGCGATGGCAATACAACCACTCCCTGTACCGATGTCTAAAAGCCGGGGCGACGAATCAGCGGGCCAATCGTTTAGGATCAGATCCACCAATTCGGCTGTTTCCGGTCGAGGAATCAAGACGGACGGGGTCACTTTCAAGGTTAATCCGTGAAAAAGAGCCTCGCCCAATAGGTATTGGATGGGTTGTTGCTGACTGAGCCCTTTGACAATCTCGTTGATTTTTGACCGTTCCTTTTCCGATAATTCCCTATCTTTGCCCACTAAGAGTTGGCAGGTAGTGAGGCCACAAACGCTTTCCATGATGATACGGATAAGCGCTTGCAGTTCCCCGGAAGGGTAAATCCCTTGCAATGAATGACGTATGTAAGTGATCGTTTCCCTCATACTGTGCCTCTTTTTGGCGCAAAAATAGCGAAAAAGCGAGTATTGACAATGAATATGACTGGAATAGAAGAGAAATACATGGCGCGTTGCATTCAGTTAGCGCAAGGAGGAAAAGGACATACCAGCCCCAATCCGATGGTGGGAGCTGTGGTGGTACATGAGGGGCGGATCATTGGTGAGGGCTATCATCGTCGGTGTGGAGAGGCCCATGCGGAGGTGAATGCCATAGCTTCGGTGAGGGAACAGGATCGTCCTTTGTTGAAAGAGGCCACGATTTATGTCAGCTTGGAGCCCTGCTCGCATTATGGCAAGACACCACCTTGTGCGGAATTGATTTTGAAGACGGGTATTCCTCGGGTAGTCGTAGGCTGTTTAGATCCTTTTCCGGCAGTCTCTGGCAGAGGCGTGCGTATGTTGCAAGAAGCCGGAGTAGAGGTGATTACAGGTGTGCTGGAAGCTGAATGCAAAGCTTTGAACCGGGCCTTTATGCGGATGCAAACCGCTCATCGCCCCTATGTGATTTTGAAATGGGCGCAAAGTGCGGATGGATTTTTGGATCGAGTGCGGACAAGTGCGGATGAGCCTCCAGTCGTGCTCTCCTCGGCCGAGACGATGCGAAAGGTGCATCAATTGCGGACGGAGGTGAAGGCCATAATGGTGGGTACCCGTACCGCCTTACTCGACAACCCCTCTCTGACGGTTCGCCATTGGCAGGGGACTTCACCTTTGCGAATCGCTTTGGATCGCTCCTTGAAGATCCCGGCCACGCATCATCTGCTGGATGGTACTGTCCCTACCTTGATCCTCACGGAGAAAGCTGCAGAGAATCGGACAAACGTTTCCTATGTGCGGATAGATTTCAACCGTCCTTTGGCTGCACAAGTGATGGCTGTCTTGGCTGAGCGGAAGGTCGACTCGCTTTTGGTGGAGGGTGGTACAAGGCTGTTGCAGACCTTCATAGCGGAAGGATTGTGGGATGAGGCACGTGTCGAGACTGCCCTTCTCTGTTTGGGTGAGGGAGTGCCTGCCCCTCGATTGGAACAGGCTGTTTGGCGAGGAACAACCTCTGTATTTGAAGGGCATGTCATAGAAGCGTTTAATCACCTAAAATAATATAAATATTAGTGGGTATAGGGCACAGACTGAAAAATGTTTCTACTTTTGTGCCTTTATATGCGACAAACTATGTTTTTGATGAAAACAAAATGGATATTTTTATGGACGGCCTGTTTGGTAGGAGTGCTTTCTTCCTGTTTGAAGACAGACGAGGCGATACAGATAGAACTCACCAGGAACTGCCAGATTAAGTCGTTCACATTGAGTAGTGATTCAATAGAGGAATTGAGTAGCGTGAAATTCACGATAGACCAGCTGTCGGGACGTATTTTTAATAATGACTCGTTGCCTTATGGCACGAAAATAGAGAAGGTGTATTGTACCCTTACAACCGCCAGCTCGTATGATGTGAATAGTGTGGAGGTTACACCTTATGCCTATTCCGACTCTACCTATTATTTGCAAAGCCTGTCTGACTCCATTGACTTTTCCGCTCCGGTTAAGTTTGTGATGCACGCTTATGATGGGATCACGACAAAGACCTATATCGCGCAAGTCAATATCCATCAGATTGATCCCGATAGTATGATTTGGATTGAGGCCGCCAATCCGATCGTGCCAGTGGCTATCCGTGAGCAAAAGACGATGAAGATGGAGCAGGAGGGGGCTACTTCCTATTTGATGTATGTGCAGCCAGCGACAGGAGAGGGCTATCAGCTGTATCAGGCGGTTGAAAGCAACCCGAGCTATTGGGAACAGCTTTCGCTTAGTGGACTCCCGGCAGAGGGGGTATGCCTGTCGCAAATGACCTATTATAATAAAGTATTGTATGTGGCAACTGAATCGGGTGCGCTTTATCGTTCTGTTGATGGACTGACCTGGAGTGAGGTTGAGGGTGCTCCTGTTATCCGCATCCTGTTGGGTGAGATTCCTGCCGGATTGCGCCAGAAGGCCGTCTTGGCTGCTGTAGCCGAACGAGAGGGAGCGTTTGTCTATTGTGCGATGGATGAGGCTTCGCAATGGACGATGGGAGATGTGGTGCCCGAGAGCTTCCCGGCAAGTGGATTCTCTGCTATGGATTATGAGTCTATGCACTATCAATATTTGATGGTGGTGGCTGGTCGCTCGATCGGCAATCAGTTGCTCAACACGACATGGACCTCCCGGGATGGTTTGGCTTGGGAGCAATTGGGCGCAAGTAGCAAATGCTTCTCTCAACGAGAAGGCGCAATGATGACCCGATATGATGATCAACTTATTTTGCTGGGTGGCTTGGATGCCGATCAACAAGGTTTAAAGGATATTTATTGTTCTATCGACTTTGGCCTGAATTGGACATTGGCGGATTCAACTTTGGTCTTGCCTGAGGCGTATGAGGGGAGAGGCTTCTCTTCCGTTTGGGTGGATACGGAGAATTTCATCAATATTTTGGGCGGAAAGACGAAATGCGATGCCAATGACATGAATCAGTTGTGGCGTGGACGTATCAACCGATTGATCCCGAAGGAATAAAAGGAGGCCTGATGCGTAAGGATTTAATTTTGTTGATCTTGGGAGTAGTCTTGTGCGGATCACTCCATGCGCAGGAGTATAAGTTTGAGATTGGCGGTATGGCTGGAGGTGCCTTCTACATGGGCGACACCAACAAGAACACGCCTTTCAAGGGCTTGAACCCGGCAGCAGGAGCGGTCTTTCGCTACAATATCAACTTCCGTTGGGCCTTGAAAGCCAACTTGATGTGGGGACAGGTTTCTGGAAGCACGCAAGGGGGAGCCAATGTGTTTCCCAATGAGGGGCAGACCGATTTCAGCCGGAGTTTGGTTGAGTTAGGTGGGCAGGCCGAGTTCAACTTCTTCCCATATAGCGATAAGTTCGACTATGCGGGTGCCAAACGCTTCTCTCCCTACCTGTTATTGGGTATCGGGATGACGGTCGCACCCGGAGGGGAGACCTCTTTCGCCAGTCCTAACATCCCGATGGGTGTAGGTGTGAAGTATAAGTTGAAGCCGAGGTTAAACGTGGGATGTGAGTTTTCCATGCGGAAGACCTTGGGCGATGGGTTAGAAGGAAAAGAGATGCTGAAGGATCCGTATGGGATCACAAGTAGTGCTTTGAAGAATAAGGATTGGTATTCGTTTTTGTTGCTTTCCGTCACATGGGATTTCGGAGAAAGATGCCGGACCTGCAACAATGCGAAGAATATTGAATACTGATAAAATAGTAGAAGATGTCGTTGATTGATAAGATAGATAGAAGTCGATTGCCTGAGCATGTAGCCATTATCATGGATGGTAATGGGCGATGGGCAAAGGCACAAGGCCAACCTCGAAGCTATGGCCATCAGGAGGGAGTTGTCTCTGTTCATAAGATCATGGATGCGGTTACGCAATTGGGATTGAACTACTTGACACTTTATACCTTCTCCACTGAGAACTGGAATCGCCCAGAGGAGGAGGTACAAGCCTTGATGAGCCTGATGGTGACAGCCATCCATCGGGAAACTCCGAACTTGATGGAGAAGAACGTGCGGTTGACCGCTATTGGCGATCTGTCTCGTTTGCGCCCGGATGCTTATGCCACCTTGCAAGAATGCATAAATACGACAGCGGGCAATACAGGCACTACCTTGGTCTTGGCGTTGAGCTATTCCTCCCGTTGGGAGATTACGGAAGCCGTTCGCCAGATCGCCCGTGAGGTGAGCGAGGGGCAGTTGCGTGCGGAAGAGATTACCGAGGCGATGGTGACCAATCATTTGACGACAAAAGGAATTCCTGATCCGGATCTGTTGATTCGAACAGGGGGTGAGCAACGAATCAGCAACTTCCTGTTGTGGCAACTCTCGTATGCCGAGTTCTACTTCACGGAGGTCTTCTGGCCGGAGTTTAGAGAAGAAGAGTTATATGAGGCCATTTTGTATTACCAAAGTCGTGAGCGGAGGTTTGGGAAAACAAGTGAGCAATTATTAGGATAGACAAAGCGATGATTACGATGCGTAAATTAGTAGTGCTGAGTTTGATAAGTTGGGTGGTCGCTCTGGGTGCGTGGGCACAAGAGGCGGATACGACGAAGGTGGAGGCTCCGGCTGAGGTGCCCGTCATTTCCTATTCGTTGACACCTAAGAAATATAAGATTGCCGACATCAAGGTTTCGGGCATCAAGAATTACGATGATTTCGTGTTGATCGGTTTCTCCGGTCTCTCGGTGGGCGATGAGGTGAGTGTGCCCGGTGATGAGATCACGCAGGCGATCAAGCGCTTCTGGAAGCATGGCCTTTTCTCTGACGTGAAGATCCTGGCCTCAAAGATCGAGGGCGATCAGATCTGGCTGGACATCCAGTTGAAACAACGTCCACGTATCTCTGAGGTGCATTATAGCGGTATCAAGAAGAGCGAGCGTGAGGATCTGGAGGCTAAATTGGGCTTGAAGAAGGGGTTCCAGGTAACGCCTAACATCATGGATCGTACCAAGCAGGTGATCCAGAAGTTCTTTGATGGCAAAGGCTTCAAGAATGTGGATGTCGAGATCGAGCAGAAGGATGATCCCGCTAACGAGGGCGAGGTGATTGTCAACATCAATATCGACAAGAACGAGAAGACCAAGATCCACCACATTACTTTCGAGGGCAATTCGGCCTTGAGCGCACGCGACTTGAAGAAGGCCATGAAGAAGACCAACGAGAAGTTCAGCTTCTTCAACGACTGGAAAACCAGTATCTTGGAGATGTTCAGCACCAAGAAGTTCACGACCGAGGAGTATGAGAACGATAAGAACAATATCATCGCCAAGTATAACGAGCATGGTTATCGAGACGCGGTCTTGCTCGCAGATAGTGTTTGGAACTACAACGAGAAGAAGGTCGATATCCACATCAAGGTAGATGAGGGGCAAAAATACTACCTGAAAGATATTCGCTTCGTCGGTAACACGAAATATGCGACCGACTATTTGATGGCGGTCTTGGGCATGAAGCCGGGCGAGGTCTATAACCAGAAGAAACTGGATGAGCGTATCAGTACGGATGAGGATGCGGTCTCCAACATCTATTTCAACAACGGTTACCTCTTCTTCAATGCCGATCCCGTGGAGGTCGATGTGCAAGGCGACTCAGTCGCTTTGGAGATCCGTATCCAAGAAGGCCCGCAAGCAACCATCAACAAGGTCATTATCAAGGGAAACGACCGATTGTATGAGGACATTGTCCGTCGTGAGTTGCGCACGAAGCCGGGTATGCTTTTCAGTCGAGAGGACTTGGTACGTTCCGTACGTGAGTTGGCTCAGATGGGACACTTCGACCCGGAGAACATGAATCCCGTGCCCCTGCCTGATCCGGAAAATGGTACGGTAGATATTGAGTATAACTTGGTCTCTAAGGCGAACGACCAGATCGAGTTCTCCGCCGGTTGGGGACAGACGGGTGTGATCGGTAAGTTGAGCTTGAAGTTCACCAACTTCTCCATGAAGAATTTCTTGAACCCGAGCACCTACAAGGGTATCATCCCGCAAGGCGAGGGCCAGACATTGACGTTGAGTGGCCAGACCAACGGACGTTACTATCAAGCTTATAGTATCTCCTTCATGGATCCTTGGTTTGGGGGCAAACGACCCAATACCCTTTCCGTCAGTGCCTACTTCTCCAAGCAGACCGATATTGCGGACAGTTATTTGAGCAACTACTCTTATGGTAATAACCCCTATTATTACAGTGACAATTATGGTGGTTATGGCTAT
>JALFJR010000106.1 GCA_022775005.1 Parabacteroides sp. | reverse complement strand
AACTGCTTCTCCGCCTCCTGATAGTTGTAGGTCAAGTGTGCGTTGTGCATATACAGTTCCACATGGCTGGGTACGCCCTCCTCAATGCGATCCACCGTCTGCCCATCAGCCAACTCAAAATGTTCCCGGTTATCCCGATAGGAGCCATAGTAGTCACGGGGGCCGAAACGATAGCTGGCATTCCATTCCGACCGTTTATGGTTCACCTTGGCTTGAACGTTGTGCTCGCCCCACATCCGGTTGAGACTCTGGCGGGAATCCAACCCGAAGCTACCACCTGTCTCCGGCCGACGCACGATGTAATCCAACACCGCATCCACCTCGCCATAGCGCAAGCTCGGATCGTCATGATACTCAATGCGGATAATATCCGCTGGCTGCAAGGCCTGGATCTCCTGCTGCTCCACCTTCACACCATTGATGCGCAACTGCACCGTGCCATTACCCACCATCTTGATCGCGTTATTCAGCGGATCCACCTGGATGCGGGGCAGCATCAGCTGTTGCAGCAGCTCAATGCCATTGCGAGAGGCTTTCACCTGTCGCTCGGAAGGAAAGACCAACTTCCGGTCCGAACGAGTAGTTTGTGCAGAGCCGCTGACCGTCACCCCTTCCAAGGCGACCGCATCCTCACCGAGCAGGATCTCCCCGACATCCGTCGTGCGCTCAAATCCCTTCAGGTCGAGTGTTGCCGATTGATAGCCGATGCAAGAGATCACTAAGCGATAATCGCCCTTGCTCAGTTTCCCCAAACTGAAATTTCCCCGCGCATCGGTTGTCGCACCCGCCACGAAAGCGGAATCCATCGTTTGTAGCACCACGTTGGCAAACTCTACCTGCGTTTGGCTCGCCGCCTCACGCACACTGCCTTTGATCACCAAATTTTGAGCGATAGCGCCCACTGCCATGCCGCCCAGCAGCATAGCCTCTAAGACTATTTTCCGTAACATATACTTCTAATTTTAGGGCAGAGACATTTGCGCGATGTCTCTACAAAACAGGTTGGCCTCGCCCGTTTCTTTTGTTATTTGCCTATAAGACGTATCAACGCACGGAAACGTTACAATTTTTCCAAAAAAATGAACTATCAGCGATCCATTGCTGCTTGGCCGGTGATGTTCCGCTACTCTGAGGTGCTCTTCAACAATGCTAAGGCTTTGATGTGCAAGAACATATGCGCCAATTGGCAATCATAAAAAGCCTCGGCTCCAACCAGAGCCGGGGTCTTTTTTCATCAGACACAAGCGCTAATCCCTAACGCACCGGCGATGGCCGGGACAGCTCCCCTTGTCCTCGAAGCGATAGGGATTCGCTTCGGGGTGTCTGGCCTCGTGCGCCTCCAACGCCTTGCGCAGCGCAGGGCCGGTGACAGGGTGCGTGGTGTAGCTACTGAAATACTGCTTCGCCTCCCGCAGCGAGCGAATGCCCCGCAAGTTGTCGTTGGCCTCGGCGTGCAGCCGAAGCTGCCGGATCGCCTCCGCCCAGTGGCGAGCCAACAAGCCACTGAACCCACTGCGCATCATCACCGCCTCTGCCCACGGATCGTCCGGCCGAAGCTGGTCGAGCAGGTCAGGAGCGTCGGCCGCTTTTAGGAGAAGCTCTTCCTCTCCCTTTCTCTATACTATTATATACGCGCGGGCGCTGGAAGGCGGTCAAAATCGTTATTCGTTTCACCATTTTGCGATTTGGTGAAACTTTACTCACCCTCTTCCAGCCCGACGAAGTCAATCAGCGAGCGTACATGTCCATCAGCGTCTATGTTGAACAGGTTCGGATCATTCACCACCGCCTTTACCGTGGTAGGGGAGGCACCATGCACCTTGATTGCCTTGGCCTGCGTCAGTGTCAGACACATGGAGGGACGACGATAGAGTTCCATCAGGAGGGCGATATAAACGCCAAAGCCCCCGATTCTGCGTTTAGTCACTAACTCCGCTATCCGTGCGTCATCCATCAGGTTGACCGGCAGCTTAATCCATACGATTTTTTTACTTGTTTTCTTTCCCATAATCTTCGTTTTTTTACTGATTATGGGCGCAAGGTACGAGAAGGTTTTTAATACGATTGCCCCTATTTTTTGAGCGTAGTAGAACAATTGCAAGGACCACCTAAGTCCCTGACACGCAATTTAGAACCACCAAAAAAAATTTTTCAAAAAAAATCTACTACGTTGTAGAAACTTGAGTTAAGGCGATGTTCATGCATGTGAGAATAGCATCATGGAAGATGCTAAAACAGATCAGCATGTGTACCAGTATCGATGAGTAACAAAGTCAGTTCCGTATCATTTTGATCTCAATATACTTGAAGATGCTCAAACAATTCTTCCGGAGTACAAAAGGGTCCAGACATGCGACCTTTTTTTATATCTTCCAAAGCTTCGTCTAATCCATTGGCATGACGATTCTTTATTGGGAATTCATCTTGTAAACGAATAGCCAACTCCTTCCGAACCTTTCGAGGTTGAGCTGAGATAATTGCCCAAAGGGCATCAGCAGTATTTATGTTAGTACCCGGTTTTTTCTCTTGAATTGTTGATTCCATAATCGTCTTTCGTGTTAATACTGAAGCAAAAGTATGAATAATATTCCACAATATCCGATGTATAGTGTAGAAAAAAAGAAATCAAGCAGTTTACCCTCAACGGGCAGCTTCACTTTGGATCACGATTCCGATTCATCCTGAACGCCTCCACGATACGCTCGATCAAGGATTGCGTCCCATCTTTCGTGCGCTTGGTCTCACTGCGGATGCTGTCCGGGAGTTGTTTTCCCTCGAAATCGACAATGGTCTCCTTGACAATCAGTCCCTCCCGTTGCAAGAGGGGGAAGATGTCGTCCATAAGCGCATCCAGATCTCCAGCGTATTTAAGCAAGCCGAACAGTTCCTCCTTATAGAAGGGATGGGAGATGATGCACAAGACATCCAGCAGGCAGGTATAGAACAGGCAACCTCGGCGGTGATGTCCTTGTTCTTGCTGTGCATGTCAATCTAGCAGTATGCGTTGAAGGTATCCGTCCAAAGGTAGTCGCATAGGAGTGCGCCTCCTCCAGATGGCGAATCAACTCGTCAAGCAGGCAGATGATGCCAAAAACAAGCCTACCAGAGCAAGGGGATTTGCGGCAATAATCCAAATCAGATGTTATAATGCAAAAGGCAAGTTGGTCAAGTGGTACTTGACATTGATGAAGGGAAAAACATAAGTCTGATAGACACCTAAGCAGCCCATATTGATTAAAATTTGAAATAAGTTCTCAGAGAAATGATAATGAAAGATTTTAGTTGTAATTTTGCCATGTCAGTGATACTCAAACTTTGAATTGAGTTGTGTCACTAAAGTTAGGTACTATTAAAAAACATCCCTTTGCGGAAGCAAGGTAATATATAATTTGAAAACATAAGTCTCCATAAAATTATGCAACAAAACAACACACCAACCAAAACAGGTCTTTTGGAACTACTTCGAGGAAGTCAAGGAACACAGTTTGTGATTCCTGCCTACCAGCGTAACTATACTTGGACAGCAGGTAAGGAAGTCAAGCAGTTGCTTGATGATATAAAGATTGTGCTTAGCGGAGAGCGCAACAAGCACTTTATTGGTATCATGATTTACTTGGAGACAAGCATATCTCCATACCAGCGTGAGTGCTCTGTGATAGATGGTCAGCAGCGCCTCACCACCATATTCCTTATACTCTATGCGATCAAGGAGTTCATGCTGGAAAAAGGAATGGATAGAGAGGCGGAAGCACTCGAGTATCAGTTCCTTGTAAACCCATTCATTGAAACGAGCAAGTATAAACTGAAGCCTTTAGTGTCTGATGATGCCGTTTATCAGCAGATCGTATCTCGTGATTTTGATAACATCCGTGAAAAGAAATCGAACGTCTATCTCAACTTTTGCTACATCAAGAACACGCTAAAGGAACTATTGGTTACATATACCATCAATAATATTCTGGATACAATGAACAAATTGTATATTGTCTGTGTCCCTATCGGTATGGACGATTACCCACAGAAGATCTTTGAAAGCATCAATGCGACTGGAGCAAAGTTGACAGCAAGCGACTTAATCCGCAATTTCATTCTAATGCCAATCCGTAGCGACCTTCAAGACATGTATTACGAAAATTACTGGAAGCGTTTGGAACAGCTGATCGATAACGACTCAAAGAAGCTTGAAGCCTTCTTCCGTTTCTTTATTATGGCAAAGCGCCTATCAATAATCAATAAGAGTGCAGTCTATCGAGCATTTACTGAATGGTACGATGAAAATGTGGCCAACTATGGAGAGGAAGGTATATTCAAAGAGATTGTGAACTATGCGTCTTACTACTATGATATCTATAAGGCTCCTGTAAAATCATTAGATCCTATATTGCATAAGGTCATAGAGGAGTTCCGCTTCATCCTTTCTGACATGCCTGCACCTTTGCTCATGGAACTTTATGCCATTCACAAGAGCGCAGATAACAAAAACGGTTCTCGTATTTCGGCAAAACAGTTGGCTGAGATTATCACCATACTCAACTCTTATCTGATGCGTCGTTCCCTCTGTGGCATGGATACAAGTGATATTACACGTTACTTTCCTATGCTCTTGAAAGAGACGCTTACGGATTGCAATGGTAACTATACGGATATTGTCGAGATTTTCAAGAAAAACCTTGTAAATAGGAATAAGGGCAACTCTCAGGAGATGCCAGACGACAATCGTTTGCGTGATCGAATTCAGCATGCCAATATGTATAACCTTCGTATGTGGCTCTGCATATTTTTCAGGAAATTAGAATCGGAAAACAATCCTGCTCCCGTGGATTTTTCGAAGCTAAATATTGAACACTTGATGCCACAAACGGCTACTCCTATTTGGTACGAAGCACTGAATACAGACAAAGACACTTATGATGAGAACATTCATCGACTTGGCAACCTTACGCTTGCGGCAAAAAGTGACAATAGCAAGATGAGCAACAAGGTATGGGAGTACAAAAACAAAGTACTTGCTTCTACCAACCACTTGAAGATAAACCATGAAATTCTGCTAAAGGATCACTGGACACTAAAAGATATTGAAATCCGCACTCGACAACTAATCTCTGACATAGCAAGGCTATACCCATATTATGAGGCAAAGGTTTCTACTGTAAACAGAATTGCCATACACATAGACTATCAGAACGCATATGCGCAAGGCTACTACTATCCAGATAACGGAAGTGTGGAGGTTCTCTCTGGTTCAACGCTTTACACAGACTTTCCAACTCCAGAGTCTTATCCAGATGTTGAAGCTTCACGCTCTGACCTAAAAGATAACGGAGTATTGGTAGAAAACAATGGGCAACTAAAGTTTGTTACGAACTATTTCTTCTATCCCAAGAGGGTGAAAGCTACAGCACTTTCCACCTCAGCGATGATTATTCTTCACGGCTCTCGCAATGGCTGGGATTACTGGCTGAATGGAGATGGTGTTTCAATCGGGCAGATTGAGGAATTAAGAAAGAATAAGGAGTAAGTATTGTCAGACTTGCGACTTTTATCAAAGACACATTGCGGAATCAAGGATCAACAAATCTGGTAGAGAAACTGCGGCAAAGAATGGTAAAGTCAAAATGTGTTCGTGTCATTGCAGGATTGACCCGTAATCTCATACTATCTTGATTTTCAGAACAGGATGTCCTGTCTGGCTTGACCCGGCAGGACACGGAGAGAGCACCGTAGGTGCGGAAAGATAATAGCCGGGGGTAAAGCCCATTGGGGCGCAACCCCTAGTTTGCGTTCCCCTCCCACCCGAACCGCAGAGCGGTGGCAAGAGGAGATTACCCTCAACGTGAGTCTTTCTGCTTAGGAGTATGCTTCTTCCTGAACGCCTCCACAATACGCTCGATCAAGGCTGTTGACTCGTCTTTCTTGCGCTTGGTCTCGCTACGGATGTCCTTCGGGAGTTTATTCCCCTCCTGATCGACAAAATGGCGTTTCAGAATCGTCCATTTACACCGACTGTTGGGACGGGTGACGACAAGCGGCTGCTTACCATCACAGAGCAGCTTGAACAGATGGGTCAGTATATGCAGCTTTTCTCTATTCCATCTGATGCCGACCGAGTCCTCCTTTTCCTTGAAAAGCAACTTGAGTTTATGCGGCTTGGTCTCCGGGGCAATCAAATCATTCTCTATCAAGGTAGGAAAGATTTCGTTTATGACCGCATCCAGGTCTTCCTCATATTGGAAATGACAGGCTGACGTTGATTTCGTTTTCTTGGCTTTCCGCTCGATTCGTTTCAAACACAATTTGTCGCTATCCCATCTGTGGCCTACCTCACAGAGGGCCGTATCCGAGATGCGCTCTTTCCGCTCGAATGCCGGATGCAGCTCCAGCTCTTTCCAGCAACGTTCCAGCTCCACTAAGGCATTGCGCAACAGGACCACTTGCTCAGACTGGACGCGGTTCTCATTGAGGCTGCTATCCTGCTTGGTGCAAATGGCAAGCCACAGCAAACCTTTGGGATCCAATTCGGTCAACTGATCTCCGACTTGCTGGGTGAGTTTAAACAGATTCGCCACTAACCCATTTTTGATTGCGGTGCAGTCCGTTGAGTCCTTATATTCCGTAAGGAGCCGATTCCCGTTCTCAATCAGCAGATCAATCGCCAGACGTATGGCCTCCTTGCAGAATTTCAGTCCTTGCGTGAAGAACAGCCCTTCGTCGCACACCAGCTCATAGTGAGGGGAGCGTTGGACCTGGTAATCCTCCAGCGCAACGGTTTTCGCCTTCATTTCCTTGATGTGCTTCAACCGCTCATTCGTAGGGATAGGGAGATTGATCAGGTCGTAAATCGGCCCCAGATCCAATTGCAAATGCAGTGCGTCATTCCGCTCTGGAAACAGCGGTTCCAGCGTGAGGAGCTGGATGGTGGCATTCAGCGTCTCATAGTCAAGGTGTTGTTCACGGAACTCCTCATTCTTATCTGTTGCTTTTTGGGAAGGGACTCCATACTGAAAAATAGGCAGCCCGAAGCTACCCACATAAGAACCAGAGTCAACAGGCTTAGGGCCGCCGAGCGTGAGGAAAATATGCGTCGGATCATCACGCCGCAGCTCCAAGTGCAGCTGAAAAGGCTTTCTACTCGATGCACTACGGGAGAGCACCACCGTCTGGTTCGACCAATCCTCTTTGACTTTATAGATGTCCTGTTCTGCCTTGTAACGGCTCAGGAAACCTCGCAGGTAGAACCGCAAGACATAGGGCTGGTCACAGCTCTGCAATGAAATAGGCGATAGCAAACAGTAAGCTCGCTGTCGGGAGAGCACCGCAGGTGCGTCTGAAATATTGTCGTTTAGCGATTTTTGATAATCAAATAGCGATTATTATAAATGCGGGGATTGTTTTTAGTCTATTGTGAGGCATTTAACAGAAATCGCTACCCGCTTTGCAAAAATCAATAAAAAAGGCAGGAACCGGATTTTTTAATGATTTATGCAAAACAAATAGGCAGATCTGACAGCCGTGAGCGCCGGTTTTGCCCCAACTTTGCAGCGTGAACGATACGAAACGGTTTCGCTATCGAAGCACACAGAGAAAACGAGGAATAAATAAAAAAGTAACAAAATAAAAACAGAAGGTCATGGGTGCAGCCATTTTATTCACATTGATTATTTTACCGATTCTTGTTAGTTTCGCATTTGTATTGGTAATCGTGATGGGTCGCATGCGTTTACAATCAACAGTCTATTCCTACGAGGAGGCCGATGTAGAGGTGTATGCCTCATCTTCTGCTGTTTTAACTGCTTAATGACCTTGATTCATCCCTTCTGATGGGGCACGGCCGATCAATAACTCCACGTTGAGGAACATCTGCCACCCGCAACGAAGTATAAGGGCTGTATATCTAAAGGGCCCCTTTAGATAAACAACTCATTCTCTTTCCTCGACGCACAGGGCTTCTTGAGCATGGTCGCGATCATGAACTGCATGATCTTACCGATGCCTCTCGCCTGTGAGGGACAGACGGCGACACACCGCATGCAGGAGATACATTTCTGCTTATCCACCTGCCGGAGGTTGTCCATCGAGATCGCTCCCACAGGACATGCCTTGGCGCAAAGACCGCAATCGTTGCAGTGTTTGTTGGCCTTCGGGTGTGGCCCCTCCATCGGTTTCTTGTAGGGACGATTACCTGGCAGGGCAGGCACTGTCTCATCGCCATTCGCTATCTTCTGGGCGATTTTCCCACCAAACGCTTGCAGCGCATTTTGATCCGCAGCGTCAGGGCGACCAGCCCCATACTCCCTGGCGATGCTATGCTCCGCTACCGCACCTACGGCCGCAATCACCCGGAATCCCCGTTCGGTGGCTACGTCCTTCAATTCGAGCAGCGCATCATCGTAGGCTCTGTTGCCATAAACGGCCACGATCACACATCGGGCCTGATGGCTCTCTATCGCACTTAACCGCTCGATGGCTAACGCAGGCACACGCCCGGCAAACACCGGCATCGCGATGACTACCAGGTCATGCTCTTCCAGCTGAGGCTGCACGATCTGCGCTGGTTTCACACAAAGATCGACGATCTCACCCTCATTACCTTCCGCCTGGATGCCGGCAGTGAGGGATGCAGAGACACGCCGTGTGCCTCCGGTAGGACTAAATATCAACTGATGTACTTTCATTTATCTACTATGATTATGGTATTTGTTTGCTCATCGAATAGGTGATGGATCCTTCAAATCTCTGACAGAGGGATGCGGTCGTTGGTCTGATTCGCTCGCATCATCTTGGGGGTCATGCCGGTGATCTGCTTGAACTGGGCGGAGAAATGCGCCAATGAGCTATATCCCAACCGATAGGCGATCTCGCTGGTGGATTGCTGGTTGTAGCGCAGTAGCTACTTGGCATACTCGATGCGGTGAAGGATGGCATATCGCTCAAGGGTGATGCCTTTCACCTCGCTGAACAGCTTGCTCAGCAGACTGTAGTCCTTATGCAGACGGGCACTGAGGAAATCGGATAGCTTGGGGCGTGTGCCCTCCATCCGTACCCATTCGATGACGCCTACGCGCAGCTGCTCGACCAGCCGAGAACGGGGATCATCAAGCAGCTCAAAGCCCATCTGTGCCAACGCCTCCGAGAGAGCGGCCAGCTGTTGAGCCGTCAGCTCCTCCACGATTTCCGCCTCACCCAGATCCACCGCTGTGGACGTAAGACCCGCATCAACAAGCATGCTCCTCACTGCCATGATGCAGCGAGGACATACCATATTTTTGATATAGAGATTCATGTTAGCAGGTGCATTTAAACCCAACGGCATCAACCGCTTTGCGGATAGATTCGTCAGAAGCAGTGCCCTCCACATGGGCCTCCCCCGTCTCTAAACACACCGTAGCGGTGGTAACTCCTTCTACACTCAAGATCGCTTTCTCAGCAGACATGCGGCAATGGTTGCAGTTCATGCCTTCAATGTGATATACTTTCATATTTTCTGATGGATTAATCGTATGGTTTCGTCTTTTCTTGATTTTATCAATCACTAACGCATGGAAAAGCAATAGCGCCAGCAAAACAGTGGATACCCAGGAAACCCAAGAAACCTCCTGCATGCAGCAGGCCTCTTTCGCGATGAGCTGACCGGTGAAATCCACCATTCCATGAAATTGCAGGAAGTCGATGAGGTAGCCAAACGCCACAGATCCCACAATGATGGAGGCCAAATAGATCACCATGGATCGCCATCCTAATCCCTTTCGGACCACCAATATGGAGGCGAGATTGCAGGCGGGACCTGCCATAAGCAGCACGAGCGCCGCACCCGGAGTCAGCCCTTTCAGCATGAGTGCCACCGCAATGGGGATGCTACCCGTCGCACAGACATACATCGGTATAGAGACGCAGAGCACCAACAGCATCGAGGCCCAGGTGTTACCCTGGAAAACCGTAAACCACTCGGTGGGGACACAGGTGGTGATCAGCGCGGCGACCAGCAATCCAAGCACCAACCAGCGACCAATGTCTTGCATCATATCGACGAATCCATACCGAAGCGCTTCGATAAGGCGATGCCAGAAACGGGTATTTTTCTGCTCGTTAGCTACTTGATGACTCTCTTTCACATCCTCCTTTCCATCGAACGTCGTAGCCATGAAGCCACCCAAAAGCGCTGTACACAAGGCGGCAAGCGGTCTGACCAAAGCAAAGGGCAAGCCCATCAAGCCATAGGTGGCGATGATGCTGTCCACCCCCGTCTGCGGCGTGGCGATCAGAAAAGACACCACCGCACCCCGGGAAGCTCCCTCCTTGCGCAACGACATGGCGGTAGGAATCACCCCACAGGAGCATAACGGCAAGGGGATGCCGAACAGGGCGGCATTCACCACCGAGCGGAAACGACCGGCAGCCAAGTAACTGCCAAAGAATTTACCGGGTATGAACGCATGCATCAACCCTGCTAACAAGAAACCCAACAGCAGGTAGGGCGACATCTCAAACACTAATGAACTAAACTGATCCATAGTATGTAATTCTATTTTGCGGGCAAAAATACAAATAACGAACCGCAAACTGTTACATAATTATGGAATAGATTTATAAAGAAATAATCCCCCGGGGAAAACAAAACGAACCGCATAGCGAAAACTAAGAGAGTCTATCGCTATGCGGTTCGTTTTATCTATGCACCAAAAGGCGGTTAACGCCGTCTATCACACTACATCCGGATTCTCAGGTTCCGGTTCCGGCTCGGGCTCGGGATCAGGGATCGTTCCATCCCCCGCAGCGGCGGAGCCCCCCGTTCCGCGACGGTTGATGGTTGCGGCATAGACCGTCACGACACCGTTCAACTCGTCGATAAACGCGTTGATCGTCTCCGTGGGCAGGGCGATCGCGTATGCATTAACCACTTGCACGATACTTTGGTAGGTGCCGTTCACGGCATTCACCACATCGGCGGTCTTCACGCTGGTTTGAGCTTGGCGATCCGTTGCTTCAGCCGCTTTTGCTGATAGCGAAGCATCAAATTTCTCGTTCGCTGTGCGTAGTCCCTCTACCTCGCTTTCAATACCTAACGTCTTCAGCGCCGCTTTCAGCTCCGGCTCCTCCAGCATCTTCAGCATACCATTTACCTCGGCAGTCTGCTTGGCATACTGATGCTTATTGATGTTCGCATAGGGAGCGAGCCGATCCAGCAACAGGAAGGCTGCCTTGCGTTTCTCCTCGATAGGGTTGTACTGATGCGCACGGGCCACGCCATTGATCACACTGTTGTAGCCGTCGCGCGTCTTATCATCCTCCCGCAGGTAGCGCGTAGCGGTGTAGGTGGTCGAGCGGTTGACGATCGAGGCCAGTTGCGCCTGCTCTTTCACGTAATTCTCCGCCAACGTCTCTACATGCAATGCCGCGGGTGTGTACTTCACGATCAATGCGTTCACTTTCTCATGGAAGTCGCAGCTTCCACCGGTCGTCAGTTGTGTCAACGAGAACGACAGGATTTGTTTCGCAGTTGTTGCCATAGCATTTAATTTTATCGGTTAATAACTAATCTCGCTGCGCATCCGCTTGGAAGGCGTTTGGCGATCGCCGTCGCCGGCTGGAAACGCTCCTTGGAAGTGGTTCCAAACCTCGGCGCAGGCTGCGTGAAGCCGTGGAACTGGTTTCAAACCTCGGCGCAAGCCGGAAATGCCCTTTGAAAGTGGTTCCAAACCTCGGCGCACGCTGCGCAGCCCCTTGGAAGTGGTTTCAAACCCCATTTCCGGGCGTCGCGGCCCTTTGGAAGTGGTTCCAAGCCGATTTCCCGGCTGCCCGGCGCCTTGGAAGCCGTTCCACGCCGATTTCCCGGCTGCGCCACGCCTCACGCAGGATCTTGGACGGTGCCGCCTCCCTCCGCACGGATGCTCGCAGTTGCCACAAATATAGTCATTTTCTGACATTCAGCCACTCAGCCAACAGATCGGCCAACTGCGCATTATTGAGGTCTTGCATCAAGAAATGGGTATTGCCATGAATACCTAATTTAGGCAGCTCCACCAACGTGGCATGACCACCATGCCGATTGAGCGTCTCCACGAATTTACGGGCCATTTGCAGACGCACCCGCCAGTTCTCATCGCCCAAGTTTTTGGAAGGTGTCTCCGGGATATAATCGCCAAAGTAGAGCACGATAGGGATTTGCGTCAGTCGTTTGTATTGCTCCATCGGAACAGGGGTTCCGGCAACACCGCCAGTCAATCCGTCGATGCGTGCGGGCACCTCACCCTCAGGAAAGAGAAAACCACCCGGCTCATACGAAGCGACCGCCTTAACCTGCGGATTCTGGATGGCCGCAAACCAACCTGTGATGCCTCCGGCGGAATGCGTCACCAAGACATGATCGCCAATCCGATCGGCTAAGGCCGACAAGGCAGGCAAGTCATGCCGATGGTCGCTCAAGTCAGGGGTCAGCTCACGAAAGAACTGGGAGAGGGAGGCGGAATCACGCGGGAACTGCACATCCTCGTGGAAGCGAGGCCAGATGCCCATCCGCCAAATATCGAACCAAAACATCTCATCCGCAACAGGCTTGACCTGGTTAGTGGCGGTGGTACGTCCCGCACGTCCCCGGCCGGGCATATCCACCACATAGCTGCCCCATCCCCGGCGCAACATCAAGGTGGAGAAACCCTCTCGCCCATCGGGTGTCATCTGCCAGCAGACCCCAGATCCACCATAACCGTGCACATAGACCAACGGCAGGGCATGGCCTTCGGCAGGCAACTGGAACTCCACGAAGGCATGATCGCCCCGGTAGCTCTGCCCCGTTTCTTCCTGTGTGGCCCATCCTACGAACTTACTATTGTCATAGGTACCCTCACGTTGCAGGGTCTCCCCTCCCACTGTGAATTGTCCCTGTTTAGCGATCACCAAGTTTTGCGCCGCAGGCTTGCCCGCTATGAGGAACAATGCAGACAAGATCCAATGTTTGTATATCATGGCTGCATCAATTTAGTAAATGAAAGCGTAGCCAATTTCCATGCGTCACCCTGCTTGACAAATACCTCCGTCACCATAAAATGGTTGGTCACCTCGTTGCCACCTACTACGGCTAACAGATCCATGTCGCACAACACGACAGCGGTTCCCTCCGCAAAACGCACCGACTCATTGCGAATCGTGGCTTTCTTGTAATGAATCATGCCACCCCGAATGATGTCCACCTCCTGCTGCTTGCCCCATGCGCCACCCATGTGCACAAAGACAGCCTCTTGGTGAAACAGGTTGGCCAAAGCATCGGCGTTTTTTTCAGCCATCCAATCCCATTTCTGGTGAGAGAGGTTGATGATCTCCTGTTGGGCAGGAGTAAGCGGTTGTGCCTGCGCAGACTGTTGTCCAAATGCGGATAATACATGGATGAAAAGCACCACGGAAAATAACCAAATCTTCTTCATTGCGTTACGTTTTAAAATTTAACTGTGCTGCAAAAGTAGCGTGATTCCGCATAAGGAAAGTTATACGGATTTCAGATTTTCTTACCATTATTTCGGATTTCCTCCAAGCTACCCGAGGATTTCGCCTATCGGCTCCACCCCCGGCTATGTTCCATCCTACGGCGTTCCTCGAAGCGGATTGAAAGAAATAGCCCTTGATCTCGTAGCAACCTGCGCAGAAATTCCTACTTTTGCCGCCAATAAAACAGAAATGAGCCATGGAGTTATTGAATGAGGTAATCGGGGCGATCAACGAGGTACTTTGGTCCTATATATTAATCATTATGCTGTTAGGGTGCGCCATCTGGTTTACCGTGCGAGGCAAGTTCGTACAGTTCCGGATGATTGGAGAGATGGTGCGCCTTTTGGGTGACTCTACGCAGAAGGCGGCGGGCGGAGAGAAGCATATCTCCTCTTTCCAAGCTTTCGCCGTGTCGTTAGCGAGCCGTGTCGGAACGGGCAACTTGGCTGGCGTTGCCACGGCGGTAGCGGTCGGCGGACCGGGGGCCGTCTTCTGGATGTGGCTCATCGCCCTGCTTGGTTCCTCGAGTGCTTTCGTGGAATCGACCTTGGCGCAATTATATAAGGTAAAGGGGAAAGATTCATTCATCGGTGGACCGGCTTATTACATGGAGCGAGGCTTGGGCTGGCGCTGGATGGGCGTGCTCTTCGCCGTGCTGATCTCCATCACCTTCGGTTTCGCATTCAACTCCGTGCAGAGCAACACGATCTGTGCCGCTTGGGAGAACTCCTTTGGGATCGATCATCAATGGATGGGACTTGGCATCACTGCGCTCACGCTGCTTACCATCTTTGGCGGCATCCAGCGCATCGCCCGTGTCAGCAGCATCGTGGTGCCGATCATGGCGTTGGGCTATATCGCCTTGGCGTTGGGCATCGTCTTGTTCAACATCACGGAGCTGCCCGGCGTGATCCGTACGATCGTGTCGAGCGCATTTGGCTGGGAGCAGGCATTGGGTGGTACGGTTGGTGCCGCCTTGATGCAGGGCATCAAACGGGGCTTGTTCAGCAACGAGGCCGGTATGGGTTCCGCTCCGAACGTGGCCGCTACCGCACATGTCACCCATCCCGTGAAGCAGGGATTGATCCAGGCGTTGGGTGTCTTCTCTGATACATTGATCATCTGCACCTGCACCGCGTTCATTATTCTTTTCAGTGGCGTGCCTTTGGATGGCAGTTTGAACGGCGTGCAGCTGACGCAAGAGGCGTTGAGCTCCGAGGTGGGCAGCGCAGGCGGCATCTTCGTGGCGATGGCCATCCTGCTGTTCGCCTTCAGTAGCATCATCGGCAACTACTATTATGGCGAGGCAAACATCCGTTTCATCACCGCCCGCCCGTCGGTGCTCTTGGTCTATCGCCTGTTGGTGGGGGGCATGGTGCTCTTTGGCGCCTTGGCCAGCCTCGATTTGGTCTGGAGCTTGGCGGATGTCACCATGGGACTGATGACGATCTGCAACCTCATCGCTATCGCCCTGCTGAGCAAGCAGGCCTTCCTCCTGCTGCAAGACTATGTGCAGCAAAAGCGAAGCGGCACGAAAAGTCCCCTCTTTACCCGCGATCGCATCCCTGCATTGAAAGACAAAGCGGAGTGCTGGTAAAAACCGGTGCTTCCGGCAGTCGAAAAGGGGTTTTATCGAGAGAATAAACCCCTTTGTCGGTGAAAAAAGGGCCTCTTTCTACTCTTTTTGTGCGTTTTTTCTGGACAACCTACTTTTGTCTGCGTAAAAAAGATCATAAACGAGAACGATATGAGACCATACGCAGCATTATTCGCTTGTCTGTTTTTCCTCGGCTTCGAGGTGAACGCACAGGAGCAGCCTACCCGCTGGACGTTACGTGCCTGCTTAGATTACGCCATGGAGCATAACATCCAGGTGAGGAAGAGCAAGGTAGCTTACCTCTCCGGCTTGGAGGATACGGAGCAGGCCAAAGCGCAACTATTCCCTTCGCTGAGCGCATCTGTCACGCAGGGTTACGTGAATTATCCTTCCGGTGATGCCCCGAAGAATAACAGTTACAGTGGCAACTACGCCGTGAATGCCAACTGGAAACTGTTTGATGGTGGCCAACGTGTGCAAGCGATCAAGCAACAGAAATTGCAGGACGAGATCAATGAATTAGGCATTGAGGAGAATGAGGAAAACATCCAGATCTCTTTGGTGCAGACCTATATGCAGGTGCTTTACGCCATGGAGTCGGTACGCATCAACGAGCAAACCGTAGAGGTATCGACCGCTCAACGGGATCGAGCCGTGGAGCTGTTGAAGGCAGGCTCTATCTCGAAGGTCGATCTGGCGCAGTTGGAAAGCCAGTTGAGCACCAACAAATATCAGTTGGTGACGGCACAGGCCAATTTAGACAATTACAAGCTCCAGTTGAAGCAGCTTTTGGAGTTAGACATCACGCAAGACATCGAGTTGATCATGCCGGAGCTGACCGAGGAGGATGTGATGACTCCTCTACCTGACAAACAGACCATCTACAACACCTCCTTGGCGGTGATGCCAGTCGTGAAGAGTAGCGAGAAGGCGATTGAGGTGGCCGAGTTGGATATCAAGCGGGCGAAAGGCGCCTTCCTGCCCAGCCTCTCGATGAATGCGGGTATTGGCACAGGCCATCTCTCCGGCAGCGACTATACCTTCGGCAGCCAGATCTGGAATAGCTTCAATGAGAGCATAGGCTTGACACTCAGCATCCCTATCTTCAGCAACCGTCAGTATAAGACCGCCTATAACAAGGCAAAGCATGCGTTGACGACCAGCCAACTGGAGCTGCTCAACACGCAGAAGCAATTACTGAAGACGGTGGAGGGCATCTATCTCGACGCGACCTCTTCACAGACACAGTACCTCTCAGCCAGCGAACAGTTAAACTACGTCACCGAGAGTTACAAATTGGTGGATGAGCAGTTCAGCTTGGGCATGAAGAACACCGTCGAGTTGCTGACCGAGAAGAACAACTTCCTGACCGCTCAGCAACAGCAGTTGCAGGCAAAGTATATGGCTTTGATGAGTATTCAATTGTTGAACATCTATCAGCATAAGCCCGTAGCAGAGAATTACTAATTCCACTAATGAACTAATTATTTATACTCCACTCTCTTTTGGGTAGGTTCCCTGCGGTGAAAGCCGCAGGGGCCTATTTCAAGAACCATGGGGTTCGCAACCTGCCAACTATGGGATTCACGACCGTGAAGTATGGGGTATAAGCTAAGGAACCGTGGGGTTTATTACAAATACAGATATATCGTGTAAATCAAGGAGACAAAAGATATGGATAAGAAAAAAGTAATCATTGGCGGCATTGCGATCGCAGTCATCGCAGGCGGTTTCTTCCTCTTTAGCGGGAAGTCTCCCAAAGGCAGTATTCAGCTGGAGACCGCCAAAGTGGCTCGCAGCTCAATCACGAACACAGTCACTGCGACCGGCACCGTGGAGCCGGTGACGGAGGTAGAGGTAGGTACACAGGTATCTGGTATCATCGACAAGCTCTATGCCGACTACAACGATGTGGTGAAGGCCGGACAGCTGATCGCAGAGATGGATAAGATTAACTTGCAAGCCGAGTTGCGTTCGGCACAGGCACAGTTGGCCAGCAGCAAGACCGAGTTTGAGTATCAACAGAAGAATTACGCACGTAGCAAGATCTTGCATGAGAAGCAGTTGATCAGCGAGACCGACTACGAGACGGCTACTTACAACTATGAGAAGGCTAAAGCGGCCTACGAGCAGAACCAAGCCTCCATGGTACGGGTACGTCGAAACCTGGAGTATGCGACGATTACCAGTCCGATTGATGGAATCGTGATCAACAAAGCGGTGGAAGAGGGACAGACCGTAGCGGCTGGCTTCGAGACACCGACCCTGTTCACCATCGCGGCCGACCTGACCAAGATGCAGGTGATCGCCGATGTGGATGAGGCCGATATAGGCACCGTGGAAGAGGGACAGCGTGTGACCTTCACCGTCGATGCTTACCCGAATGATGAGTTCGAGGGCGTAGTGCGCCAGGTACGTTTGGGGGAGGCAGAGAGCAGCTCAACGACCTCTACCAGTTCCTCGACGGTTGTGACCTATGAGGTAGTGATCACCGCCGACAACCCCGACCTGAAACTGAAGCCGCGCTTGACGGCCAACGTCACCATCTACACGATGGAGCGCCCCAATATCTTGACCATCCCGAACAAGGCCCTCCGTTTCGTACCCGATCCACAGATGATGGAGCAGATCGGCATCACGATCGAGAACAAGGGTAATGAGGTGCAGGGTGGCAAGCGTATGGTTTGGTTGCGTCAGGGTAACACCCTCACGCCAAAACAGATCACGGTGGGCACTAACTCCTCAACCCTCACCGAGGTGACTGATGGTTTGACGGAAGGTGATGAGATCGCAGTAGATATGGCTACCACAGCGGCTATGCCCGCAATGCCGCAAGGCAACCAAAACCCCTTCATGCCAGGTCCTCCGGGAAGAAACAACAAGAAGAACGGCGAAGGTCCGAAAGAATAGTTGTCACACCAAAAACGAGATGAATCATGAAAGAGATCATCAGATTGGAGAACATCAAGCGTGACTTCCATGTGGGGGATGAGATTGTCCACGCCCTGCGTGGTGTCTCCTTCACCATCTACGAAGGCGAGTTCGTGACCATCATGGGTACCTCCGGCTCCGGCAAGAGTACGTTGCTGAACACATTGGGTTGCTTAGACACCCCGACGAGTGGCGAATACTACTTGGATGGCGTATCGGTGCGTAGCATGAACAAACGGCAACGGGCCACCTTGCGCAACCGAAAGATCGGCTTCGTGTTCCAGAACTACAACCTGCTGCCCAAGACCACCTCAGTGGAGAATGTGGAGCTGCCTTTGATGTACAACCCGGCGTTCAACGCCGCCCAGCGCAAGGAGAAGGCGATCAATGCTTTAATGGCCGTTGGCTTGGGAGATCGCTTGATGCACAAAAGCAACCAGATGTCTGGTGGACAGATGCAGCGTGTGGCCATCGCTCGTGCGTTGGTTAACGATCCGGCGGTGATCTTGGCAGATGAGGCAACCGGTAACTTGGATACACGTACCTCGTTCGAGATCTTGGTGCTGTTTCAACGGCTCCATGCCGAGGGAAGAACCATTATCTTCGTGACCCACAACCCCGAGATCGCCCAATACAGCAGCCGCAACATTATGCTGCGCGATGGGCACGTCACGGCCGATGTCCGAAATGAGCATATCCTCAGTGCCGCTGAAGCCTTGGCGGCGTTGCCGAAGAACGATGATTAAGGGGCATTTGAACGTTTAAAAACAGCAATTATGAACACAGCGAACTTACTAAAGATAGCGATCCGCGCGTTGGCCAACAACAAACTGCGCGGTTTCCTCACCATGTTGGGTATCATCATCGGTGTGGCCTCCGTGATCACCATGTTGGCGATTGGTCAAGGTTCGAAGCAGAGCATCCAAGCGCAGATCAGTGAGATGGGCTCGAACATGATCATGATCCAACCCGGAGCGGACATGATGGGCGGCCAGCGTCAAGATGCCTCCTCCATGGAAACCTTGAAGCTGCAAGACTATGAGGACATCGTGAACGAGACCCGCTATGTAGCGGCCTCCTCCCCTTCCGTGAACAGCAGTGGACAGGCCATCAATGGAGCCAACAATGCACCGACTACGGTCTATGGCATCAGCACGGACTATTTGGAGATCCGTCGCTATGAGATCGAGGATGGCGAGATGTTCCGTGAGCAGGATGTGCAGACTGCCGCTAAAGTCTGCGTACTCGGTAAGACAGTGGTGGATTACCTCTTCCCGGATGGCAGCAGCCCCGTGGGTAAGGTGATCCGCTTCAACAAGCTTCCCTTCCGGGTGGTAGGTGTCTTGAAGAGTAAAGGCTACAACAGCATGGGTATGGATCAAGACGACTTGATCTTGGCCCCCTATACCACCATCCAGAAAAAGGTGTTGGCGATCACGCACCTGCAGGGTATCACCTGCTCAGCATTGGATGAGCAATACACAGAACAGGCGATCGAGGAGATCTCGGAGATCTTGCGTCGCAACCACCGCTTGAAAGATACGGATGAGGACGACTTCACCATCCGTAGCATGCAGGAATTGAGCACGATGCTAACCACCACGACCGACATCATGACCACCCTGTTGGCTGCTGTGGCGGGTATCTCGCTGCTGGTCGGCGGTATCGGTATCATGAATATCATGTATGTCAGCGTGACGGAGCGTACCCGTGAGATTGGTTTGCGCATGAGTATTGGAGCGAAAGGCATCGACATTCTGGCGCAATTCTTGATTGAGTCTATCTTGATCAGCGTGACAGGCGGTTTGATCGGTGTGCTTTTTGGCATTGGGGCTGCGGTGATGGTCAATGTGGTCGCCCACTTCCCCATCTACATCCAGCCATGGAGCGTATTGCTCAGTTTCGTGGTCTGCACCGTGACAGGAGTCTTCTTCGGCTGGTACCCGGCGAAGAAAGCGGCGCAATTAGATCCAATTGAGGCGATTCGATACGAATAAAAACGGTATCTTTACAGCCATGAATGCGCAGGAGAACATAGAGGTGCCCCAAATGCCCCCTGTCAAGGGGACGGGGCACCTAATCCATATCGTAGGCTGGGGCATTTTGATCTGCTCCCCCCTCTTCTTCACGGGTCGCTCAGGCGTCAACTCTGTGGAAGACTATGTGCGGGGCATCATTGTCCCGCTCAGCTTCATGTCGATCTTCTATATTAATTATGTATGGTTGATCAAACGGTTCCTCTTCCGGAGACAGGCAGGAAGATTCTTGTGCTGCAATGTATTGTTGATCCTGGCTGTGATGGGACTGGTGCATCTTTGCATGACCTATGCCATTCCCGATCAGATGATAGGACCTCCTCATGCGCATCCCCGTCCATTGCGTGACGTGATCGGTTTCTACCTGATTAACGTGATGATCTATAGTTTGGTGGCGGGTCTCAGTGTGGCCATCCGTATGACGAATGGGTGGTACAAGGTGCAAGCCAACCAACGAGAACTGGAGCGGGAGCGTGCTGAGGCGGAACTCAGCAACTTGAAGAGTCAGCTCAATCCGCACTTCCTTTTCAATACGCTAAACAACATCTATTCCTTGATTGCCTTTAGCCCGGAAAAGGCTCAAGAAGCGGTGCATGACCTCAGTCGTTTATTGCGCTACGTGCTCTACGAGAGCAACCAGCCGTTGGTGCCCATTGAGAAAGATCTGGACTTTTTGCGCAACTACATCGAGCTGATGCGGATCCGTCTGCCAAGACAGGTCAATCTGCAAACCGACATCGAAGTAGCCACACTAGGACTAATGATCGCTCCGCTACTTTTCATCTCTTTGGTGGAGAATGCCTTCAAACATGGGGTCAGCAACAGCCAACCCTCGTTCATCCAGATCTCCATCCGACAAGAGGGTGATGCTGTCAGCTGCTCCATCCGCAACAGCTATTTCCCGAAGAGCGCTGGTGACAAGAGTGGGTCAGGCATCGGATTGAGCAACTTGAAGAAACGGCTCTCCCTGCTCTATCCGGATTGCCATCACTTTACGCATGGCAAGGAAGATGAATCCTATGTAGCGAATTTAGTAATCCATAAAATCAAACAAGATGACGTGCGCAATCATTGATGATGAGCCTTTGGCCGTGAGCCTCTTGGAGAACTATGCGATGAAAACCCCCTTTTTGGAATTGAGAGGATGTTACGGTAGTGGACTGGAAGCCCTAAAGGCGTTGAGCCAAGAGCCGGTTGACCTGCTCTTCTTAGACATCCAGATGCCAGAACTGAGTGGCATGGAACTGAGCCGGATGCTGCCCGAGGAGACGCGAGTGATCTTCACCACAGCTTTTGAGCAATATGCCTTGGATAGCTACAAGGTGAATGCCTTGGATTATCTGTTGAAACCCATCAGCTACACGGATTTCCTCACGGCAGCTAATAAAGCCCTGAAATGGTATGAGTTGAGCCATCGGGAGGCTACTCCTGCGAATGAATCCCGTGAGAGCATCTTCGTCAAGAGTGAGTATAAGCTGATCCAGATTGAGCTACGCAACATCCTCTACATCGAGGGGTTGAAGGACTATGTGAAGATCTATGTGGAGGGAGAGACCAAGCCGATCCTCTCCTTGATGAGCATGAAGAACCTGGAGGATATGCTGCCAGCGGATCGTTTTGTGCGTGTGCATCGCTCCTTTATCGTGCAGCCCGAGAAGATCAAGGTGATCGAGCGAGGTCGCATCGTCTTCGGCAAGGAGTATATCCCCGTCTCCGACAACTACAAACAACGCCTCCAGGAGGCCATCGAGCGACGTAGCATCTGGCCGAAATAGCGTCTTCAGAGTCTTACGTATCACTAAGCAACCCATTCTTTTCTACAAATAAAGGATTATCTGCTGTGAAATAACATAATTTAATGATAAATCAATAGAAGAACCATACTGTTCACTGTATATTTGCAACGTGGTTTTTTCATAATAGTATTAGATTAAGGTTAACAAAGTACGTTAGGGGGTGTCGTGAGACAGCCCCTAATTTTTTATTGACACGCCTAACTACTGTCGTTCTACACCCTTTTTATCGACTTACATCCGGTACTCATCGATTCAAGCCCTATTTCTCGACGAAATTCGCTTGCATGACCTAATAGGAATAAATACATTTGAGCAAAAATTAAACTATAAAAGAATCATGGAGAATAAGGAAGAAAAATCAAATGCACAGCGCTCATCAGTAGGAGCTCATTTCGTCGCTTTCGTTTTAATCGTAGGAGGTATCGCCTATCTCCTCCGTAATTTAGGATTCATTCAATCGGAATGGGTGGATCAGTTTATTTCGTGGCAAAGCCTGATCATCTTGGCCGGTGTATGTGCCATCCTGAAGCGACAATATATTGGTGGAGTCATTATGCTATTGATCGGTGGTTATTTTCTGTTCCCGGAGTGGAATGCGTTTGTTTCCGCTCAATGGCATACCTATTGGCCACTGCTCTTTGTGGCTATGGGCGTGCTCATCCTGTTCCGACGGAGAGATAAAGAGGAGCATAGCGCGCCAGTCGCTAATCCCAGTTACAATACGTCGGCGGATGTGAATGATGGCTATGTCTATTGCGACACCAGCTTTACCTCGGTGCAACAGGTCGTATTGGATAAGGTATTCAAAGGGGCAGATATTTCCATCCTCATGAGTAACATCATTCTCGATCTGCGGAAAACCACTTTGGAAAAAGAGGAAACTGTCATTAAAGTGCACAGCGTCTGTGCCAACGTAATTATTCATATTCCTGCGGATTGGATCGTACGCACCGATCTGGCGCTTTTCTTAGCCGGTAATCGTGATCTGCGCACGCGCATCGAAGATCCCTCAGGCCAAGTCCACACTTTGCTCATCAAGGGCAACTTATTACTCAGCGGATTAGAAATCAGAAATTAATCGTGTCATGCAGGCGCATCCTCTCCTTCGCTCTTTCATCAGTCAAGCGGTTGGCATCGGACTATTCTCGATCGCAGTTGCCCTCCAATGCGGGCTATTGATGGTATATGGCCATTGCCCGTTCGGTGTCGCTATCGGAGATAGCTTGTGCTCCCTTGGCTTCCTCGCCCTGTCCGGTTATTGCTTGTGGTATGTGCGCCAGGTAATTCCCATTACACAGGTACAAACCGTGTTGGCCCTGTTTGTGCTCCTTTTATGGAGCGTGAGCGGCCTGTTGGGCGAAGTGCTTACCGAGGAGGTCTCTTGGTCAAGCTATGCGCCTACCCTACCCTTCCGATTGCTCTATGGTGCGTTGCTATGGATTATCCTGACACTCTGGTATGCCTTGCAATCCAAGCAAGAAGCGTCTATCGAGACGGAGGATTCCACTACACGGCAAGTCGAGACACTACCCCCTACTCCTACACCTACCCCCGCAGAGGTAGAGGTGATTGATCGGATTTCCGTGAAAGATGGGGCACGCATCCACATCATCGACTTAGAGGAGATCTTTTACCTGCAAGCCAGTGGTGATTATGTGACGATATTCACCACAACAGGGCAATACCTGAAAGAACAAACCATGAAGTACTTCGAACAGAGTCTGCCCTCTCCGGCATTCGTGCGCATCCATCGCTCTACGATTGTCCACACCGCCCAGATTGCTCGTATCGAATTGTTTGGCAAGGAAACCTATCAGGTACGCCTCAAGAATGGCGTAACACTCCGGGCCAGCTATTCCGGCTACAAATTATTGAAGGAGAAGTTAGCGCTTTGAGTTACGCTTCGCTTTCGCCGCCTGCTCTTTGGCTCGCAGGGCCTCCTTGCGAGCCTTCTCTTTTTCTTTCAGTTTCTGCTTATAGGCCCGCTCCTTTTCTTTGCGCTCTTTTTCTTTCTGCTTCAGTCGCTCCTTATAAGCCCGCTCTTTCTCTTTGCGCAACTCCTCACGCGCTTTCAATTTCGCCTTACGCTCCGCCTCAGCCTGTTTCAGCTTGGCTTTTCGATCAGCCTCTAACTGTTTCTCCCGATCCGCTTTTGCCTTCAGCAGAGCCTGTTCCTCCTCTGCCTGTTGCTTACGAAGAGCCTCCTGTTCCTTAGCCTTCTGCTGACGCAATACCTCATCAGCCTTTTGCTGCTCCTCGAACGCCTTGCGTGCCTCCGCCCGCTTCGCCTCCTCCGCAGCGGCCTCCTGTTTGCGAATCTCCTGAATCTCTTTCAGAGTAAGTCCTTGCTCCTCGACAGGTGGCTGCACAACTGAGATCGAATCTATCCGCACCGTATCAATAAGCAACGGCTTCTCATTCGCCACAACTGGCTCTGCCATAGAATCTACTCTAATTGGAGCAGGCTCTTTCTCCAGCTGTTCAAGCAATATAATCGATTGCTCCTCCTGTGCCTGCTGTATCTCCTCCTTAGGTTCTTCCGTCGGCTTAACCGCAGCAGGTGCCTCCACTTCAATCTCTTCTGGAGCAACCTCATCCTTCTTCGCATCCTCCTCAACCAGTTCCTCCTCCAAACGGGCTTTCCATCGAGCAGCCAAGTCGGGCAACTCCTCGCCAAACTGTTCGTCAAAGAATGAGATGTATTCTTCCAAGGTCTTTCCGCGCATCAGGGTCTCATAGTTGGCCTCCGAGATCGGTAAGACCGCCACCGCCTTATTCAACGCCGTCGCATACCCATCCGCTCCATAGATCATCTTATAATATTGGATAATCTCATCGAAGTTGTAGAATCCTTTGATCGCCAACATACTGATCGGCCCCGCCTCCTCGAAGGCTAAATCAAACTCTTTTACCATGAAATTGGCGAAATTGTAAGCCGCCACCGCAAAAAGCAACTGATTCTGATCCACGCTACCGGTAGGATAGACCAGTAGCATCTCGTAGGGCGCATTCCGTTCCGGATTGAAAACCCGTGCGCTATCCTCCGCTGACAGTGAACCATCTTCCCCAACTCCGAAACGCAGGTTCCAGCTCATGCCACGTACACCACCCTGCACCAAGGTACGTCCGCGCAAGACCCCTTTCAGCATCTCTCCAGCCAGTTCAGTTACGTCCGCCTTCGGATATTTCTCAATCAATGTACGCAAAGCGGCCTTGAATCCTTCTGTATCGCCTGCTTGCACATAAGTCAACGCATCCAAGAACATGAACTTCGGCATCAATGTAGCTAACGGGTATTTCTCACTAACCAGCTTGAAACTACGGCGTACAGTAGTGGTATCGCTGGCCAAATAGCGATCGTAGGTCTGCTGATAGAGCGAATCCTGCACCCGATCCATCATGCGGATGTTGTACTCATAGTTGGGATCAGCCACCGCCACGGTATAGTCACTCTCCGGGAAGGCTTGCATCAGCTTCGTCTTGTAGGCGGCGGCCAATGCTGCATCTTGCAGGCGTAACGCCATCAAATAGATCTGGTAATAGCTCTCTAAGCGATGCGAGTTCTCCGGGAAACGCCGTTCCAACGTCTCAAACCCTTCGATCGAGAGGGAAAGATCCTCCAATTTATCCTTATAGATCATCGCCATGTTATATAGACCATCCTCGATGATCACATTCGAAGCTGCTACATCCTCCTCTGTGAAAGGCAGCTGCTGCAGGTAATACTCACGGGTATGTGGATCGTCAGCCGCTACAGCAGGCAGATCCCCACCTGCGATAGAGTCGGTCGGCAAGGGTTGTCCATCCGCACCTACTTGCGGTTCACCCGCATTCTCTGCTTCCTCCATGTTAGGTTCATCAAAGGTGGAAAGCTCCTTTTTTCGGCGACGCCAGTTGTCCTCCAGAGTACGACGCCCCCACTTACGCTGGAACTGCGTCTTTCCCTGTGCCACAGTTTGAGGATTATAGAAGTAGAATGAGGCACCACCCGCTGTTGGCATCTGAACGGTATTGGTCTCCGTACCCGGACGATTGATGCCCGAACCCTTCGCCTCTTGCTCGGCTAAGTAGGCCTCCTTCTCCGCCAAGGCTTTGGCCTCTTCCTCCTCCTTCTTGACCTCCTCGATCTTCTTGTCAATGATCGCCAATCGCTCCGCCTCCGGCATCTTTGCCAAGGCTTGCAAACTATCTTGCAACTGCACCGCCTCCACATGCACCACCAACTCATCCAAGACGGCAGAAAGCTTAGAGACACGAGCATATTCCTTGTATTCCTTCTTCAAGCCCGCCAATGCTCCGCTGAAATAGGGTTGCGCCTTCACATAATCCCGCTGCGTAAAGTAAATATCACCCAACTTGATTTGGCAAATCGCCTTGTCCATGCCACTCTGCGTGCTCTTATCAATACCCAACTGGTAATTTTTGATAGCATTCAACGTATCCTCTCGGTTCAGATAGATATTGCCCAGGGCATAATAGACTTGATCCAAATAGTCTTTGTTCTTTTGGCTCTTCGCCATACGCTCCAGCATCTTCACGACCTTCAAGTAGTTGCTGCCCGCAAACACCTCGCTTTGGCGGATACGAGCGGCAAACTCCAGTTCATAAGGAGGATTGGAGCGAATCACCTCCGCAAAAGCCTTATAGGCCAAGCTGCCCATGTCCAGATCCGCATAGATCTGCCCCAAGAGGTACTTCATACGAGCCCGCTGTTTGCGGTTCTTCTCCGCCTTGATCGCCGTCTTCAGATAGGGTATTGCCTCCTCAAATTGTTGGTTCTTGATGAGGTAATCGGCATTCACCGCAGCATATTGCTTTAAGTTAGCAGCCGGGATTCCCTCCTTGTTCATCTTATCCAAAATGTCCTCTGATTCGTAATACCAACCCATTTCCGCATAGCAACGGGCCTGCCACAAACGGGCCTCTGCCACGACCTCCTCCTCTTGGGCATAGTGACGGGCGATATAAGAGAAGGTAGCAGAGGCTTGCAAGAAATCCGCATTATAAAACTGAGCCTGCCCCATAATGAGCCAACAGTTTTTCAGGAAAGGGTTGTACTCCTCCTTGGCCTGCTCCTTTACCAATTTCGGATTGTTTTTCCAACCCGGCTTCTTGGCCGGCTTGGCTTGAATGGAATGCAGCTTGATCGCTTTGTTGCTCTTCTCAATCGTACGATCAAAGGGACCGCCGGTTTGTTGTTTGTCTTTGGGTTGAGCACTGATCGGATACATATAGATCATTTCTGAATAGTTTTCCTTGTATCCGTCTTGTTGGCTTTTCAATGCCTCATCGAAGGCCTGCTTTCCATTGAAATAGATGTTATAGCGGGTATTAAACGCATGATAGAAGCGGCTCGCCTTGGTGTTCTTTTTCGTGCTACACGACCAAAGCAAGAGCAGCAAACCTATGATTCCTATGATACTATACCCTTTTTTCATTCCTTATTTAACGGAGTGACAACGGCTTTTATTGCTTTCGAAATTAAAAACAACACAACCAGGAAAAGGATGATGAACGCACCGGAAGGTACATTCAGGTAATAGGAGAGCCACAACCCGCTGACGCATCCCAAGAAACCGATCGCAATACTCCCCACAATGATACGCTTGAAATCGGATGTAAATAGGTTCACCGTGATCTGCGGAAGCGTCAACAGACTTATCAACAGCATAATACCTACCAAACGAATGGAAAAAACGATCGTCACCGCAAGGCAACACATCATCGCATACTCAATCGCCTTGACCGGTAAGCCCTGGGTCTGAGCAAAATCCCGATCGAAAGCCACATAAACAATCTCTCGCAGGAACAGGAGAAAAAGGGTGCCCACCACCACGACTAATGCCAACATTCCCCAAAGATCACCCGCCGTGATGGTCAAGATATTACCGAAGAGGTATGCCGAAAGATTCGGCGCATAACCCGGGGTCAAGAAGATAAAGATCACACCCAACGCCATACCCAACGACCAGACACCAGCAATAGCAGAATCCTCGCGCACATCATGCGCCTTGCTGGCCCATTCCACGCCAAAGGCGGAAAGCACCGCAAAGACCAAGGCCATCCAGATCGGGTTCATGCCTAAATAGAAGCCTAAGCCCAGACCGCCAAACGAGGCATGCGTGATGCCTCCGCTGATGAACACTAACCGGCGAGCGACGATATAGGTGCCGACGATTCCACAAGCAATCGCCGTCAAAAGGCTACCGATCAAGGCATGTTGAAAAAAGGTATATTGTAATAAATCCATGGTTATGCTGTTATAGTTAATGTATTCTGCGCTCGCCGACGATCAAGAAGGCCTCGTCTTTCAAGGCATCGGGAAGGTTGATCCCCCGTAACTGCAAGCTGCGTAACCAACCGGCTACCTCCACCTCTTGCAACGTGTAGAGCACCTCGCCAAACTCCTCGATCGCCTCCTCGTCGTAGGCATCAGCCTCCACGCCTATGTAGCGATCCAGCTCCTCATCGTTATAATACTCAATCTGTTTGCTGACGGCGGCCAAGAGGCTGTCGCGCTCACAGGTCTCATGTTGCCCGCAACACTCCTCGGGAATCTCTTGCGGATCGGGGATCGCATCAATCTCTCCTCGCTCCAACTGTCGCTGCAACTTTCGGTTACGGAAATAGCCCGCCACAGCGGCCACAATGCCCAACGCCACCAAACTAAGAATAATATACCACATAATCAACCTTTCAATCGTTGCTTATCTTTCATTTGTCCGCACCGCAAACCCTGCGGCACGCAAATCGGCCCAATAATGGGGATAACTCTTGCTCACCACCTCCGGATGGGCAATCTCTATACCTTTCGGGCGCACCAAGGCTGCCGGCGCAAACGAGAGCGCCATGCGATGATCCTCATAGGTGGCTATCACCGGATACGCCTCCGGCTCACACCGCTCACCATCCCACGATAGGATGCTGTCTTGCTCATCCCGCACGACGTAACCCAGCTTGCGCAACTCCGTTTGTAAAGCAGCGATCCGATCCGTCTCCTTAATCTTCAGCGATTGCAAACCGGTGAAACGGAAAGGAACGCCCCGCAGCGCACAAGTCACCACAAAGGTCTGTGCCAAATCCGGCTCATTCACGAAATCATAGGTTAATTCCCGACAGCAGGAGCCTGTATGCCGCAGCCGAACACCACGATCGGTGAACTGCGTCTCCACGCCTAACCGCTCAAACAGTTTCGCTCCAGCCGCATCGCCCTGCAAGCTATCCTCGAAAAGACCCAGCAGCTCGATCTCCGCCGTAGGCGAGAGCGCCATCATCTCATACCAGTAGGAGGCGGCACTCCAATCAGACTCCACCAAGAAACGAATCGGAGCATAGGATTGCGGTAATACACGGATCGTATGATCCTCCCAAGTGGCCGACACGCCAAACTGTTTCATCAGCTCCAGCGTGATGTGAATGTAAGGACAGGAAACGATCTCCCCTTCCAAATGAAGCGTTACTCCCTGCTCCATCAGCGGAGCCACCATGAGGATTGCCGAGATATATTGTGAGCTGACATTGCCCGGAAGCGCAATCTCTCCACCGGGCAAAGCCGATCCAGCGATACGCAACGGGGGGAAGCCCGCTTTCTCTAAGTAGGTTATGTGCGCACCCAACGCATTCAACGCCTCCACAAGCACCTTGATCGGTCGGTTCTTCATCCGCTCCGTGCCGGTAATCGTCCATTCGCCCGGTCGATTTGCCAGAAAAGCGGTCAAGAAACGCATAGTAGTGCCTGCCGCCCCTACATTAAAATCGCATCCTTCCGCTTGCAGCGCACGCACCATCAAGTTCGTATCGTCGCAATCCGATAGGTTATCCACCGCATAGGGGCTGGCGCTGAGCGCATTCAAAATCAACGCACGATTGCTGATGCTTTTGGAGGAGGGGAGCTTAACTGTCGCACGCCAAGTCCCCTCGGGAGCTGTTATCAGATCATTCATTTTGTCCTTCCTTAGAATATTCGGAGGGCAAAAGTAGGAAAAAACAGCTACATGTTCAAGCATTGCTTAGCGTAATAGGCCTTCCAATTCGTAAAGCTCGAACGTGAGCGGTTTATCTTGGCCGACAAAGCAATTCTGCATCACCAATGGCCCCTGTTGCGGCAGATCCATCTGCACCACCTTGCGGGCAGGGAGCAGAATCAACTTCCCATCGACCGTTGCCTTGAAAGAGATATCTGATTGATTCATCACCTCAATGCGTCCGCTGTTGATCTGACGCACTTGGAAACAGGCCATTACCAACTTGGAAAGGTATTCAGCAGGACCCACCAATACATCTTGGAACAAGACCGCCGTACGATGCGCAAACAGCGCCTCGCGGATCGCTTGCTCATTGCGTCCCTTCGCAAACACCAATGTCACCGGGCGCACCAACTTGCCCCAGCCATACAACCCGGAGATCAATCCATGAATATCAGTGTTCCCCATGAAGGCCTTGCCATACTGCGTGGGCCAATCAAACGCTTTCGGGTAATACTCCGTGAAGTTGAACACCTCGATGCCATCAATCTTGTTTGCCTTCAGCAACTCCTCATGCACCGGATAGAGCGTCGATTTGTCATCAGGCCATCCCGGGTGATTCCACATGATAAATGCGCCCTGCCGTTTCGCCTCGTCGATTGCCTTCAGTGGATCCTCCACATCCATCGGGTTGCTATCCTGCAAAAAGAGCGCATTCAAATGGCCCAACGGTTTGGAGCGAGTAATCTCCGAACCGTGAATCACCACGAATCCCAACTCATCGCCCCGCTTCTTAGCAATCTTGAACGACTCGTTCAGATCTCCTTTCAGCAACTCTTTATGCGGGCGATACTCAATGTGATCAGTGATCGCAATCGCATCCAACCCCTCTTGCCAAGCCTCTTCCACCCGCATATCCGGCCACACCGAGCCATCGGAGAAAGCCGTATGGATATGGAAATCACACTTTAAGGTCTGATAACCATCAAACCCGGGAATCGTCACTACATTCCGCTGCATGGAATGATCCATCTCTGTTACCTCATACACATCCGCATTGCGGAGCTGCGCCTGGGCCGTGAAAGCGCCCAACAGCATTAAACCTAAAAAGAATCGTTTCATCATACCTTTGATTTAAGCATTAACCTTGTGCCGACAAAGGTAAAGAAAAAGCGAGAATAGACGGGGAAATGCCGTCAAATACATCTAAAGCAGGAGCGATTTGAGCCCAATTGGGCATTTATATTTCTCCAGTTAGCTAAAAATTTTTCTCTCACTGGGGTAGTGTAAAATAAACTGTGTCACGCATTGATTCCTTTTAGAAAACTCATCGGTCGGGGAACGGCCAGCGCCAAGGGGCGGGACCACCCGTCCCGACGAGCGTAAAATTACAATAATTTAAATCGTTCTCCAAACTTTA